>JBFMFT010000156.1:0-10472 GCA_040751925.1 Chloroflexota bacterium | reverse complement strand
CAGCTTTGACAATCTTCTCACCACACTGCGGGCACACTCCGGCCGGAACATTCTCCACGACAATTAGCTCTCCTCTAATCCAAAAGTCTTGGGTAATGCACTTCTCCTGCATGAGCGTGCCGCAGATGTCACATTCTCCATAATCGTACTGATTTGTATTTGTCTTCATGATTGCTAATCCAGTGCGTACGTCGTAATAAACAGAAGTTTGCCTGTACTCTTCATTCGGCAAATGACAGCCACTTCTCGTCCATCTCTTGCGGGACCGACTACTTCATAACATGTTCCACGCGGATCTCGCGCAAATTTATGCCTGATTCGGCCCCTGGCAATGACCATTTCAATATCTGCGAAAACCAGGTTGTCGTCAGCCATTTCCTCAAAAAAGTGTGGAATGGTGAATTCGTACTCCCTATTCACTACTTTTTCTCTGATTTTGCTGATAACAGTCAATTAGTCATACCTCTTTGGGTACGCCAGACACGGAAGCCGAGCCAGGCCGCCCGGCCGAGCATCCCCACAATCACGACCATCAAAGCGGCATTGACGAAGGCTACCGGCCGGGGCGTAATCGGCGTTACACTAAAAGGCAGCAACTCGACGTGGCGGCCGAGACCATCATTCAGGTAGGTAAAGGCCCGCCAGGTGTTGCTGAACACAAGTGGGGCGGCGAGAGGCCACCAGCCTCGATAGAGGAGTATGGCGAAAATTACGACGAACACCAGGCCGATACCCAACTCGACGGCTGCGTTCGGCCGGCCGGCCGGCGTCAATCCGGCGACCAAAGTGAGGGCAATCACCACCGCCCCCAGGCTGGCGTAGGTGACGGCCGCTGTTTTGTGGGGGTTCTGTAAGAGTCGTCTCACTGGTCACATATCTGCCATGCCTAGCGCGTCACGGGCTTCGCTCATTATAGCCGGTGTAATTTCTGTGTACCCCTTTTGCCGGGCGTAATCCGTATATAGGCGGCGCACCATACTCTGCACGAAAGACGGGGCGGCCGCCAGGCGTTTGAGCGCGCTGTCTGTCCAGATAGGTTCTGGGCCGGCCGAGGGGAACACCGTCAGGGGTGGCCCGGCCAGGTTATGACGGATCAGGGACATAGGCTCTGGCAATGGGTTGAGTGGTTCATGGCCGATGGTAACACCCAGGCTGCGTACCACTTGCGTTTCGCCGGCGTTGGTGACCATTGAAATAGAACGGCCGCAGCCAGGGCAGTTGTACTGGATAGCCAACGATCCGCCATCATCAGATGGGTTGTTGGCTACAAATTCCATGATTTGACGACACTCGTTGCAGATGAACTTCATGGTTTTATGGTCATGCGGTAGATGCTTCGAGCCGCTGGGCCAATGACATGATGGCCCGGCCGGTTGGCGTCTGGCTATGCTCCAACACAAAGGGCCGGCCGGCATCGGTTGTACGCGCCAGGCGCGGGTCAAAGGGAATCGCCCCCCAGTAAGGCACATCCACAGCGGCGGCAAACATTTCTCCCTGTTGGTCCGAGAAAAGCTCTTGGGTAACCACCCCATTGTCACCGACGAGTCCCGCCATATTTTCTGCCAGGCCCAGGAGGCGCACGCCAGCCTGCCTGGCGGCGGCAATCGCCCGCCGCACGACCAGGTGGGAGACCTGGGAGGGAATCGTCACGACCAACACTCCGGCCAGGCCAGGCGCCAGACGCAGCAAAGTTTCCACCCGGTCTGCGCCAGGTGGCATATCAATCAGCAGGTAATCTAAAGTGTCCCAATCGGTGTCAGCCAGAAACTCACGCAGCGCGCTGGCTTCCAGGCTATTGCGCCAGACGTAGCTATCGGCCGCCAGCCCGCCCGGATGCCGCCAGGCAACAGGAGTGTTGTCATCAGCCAGAAAGAGGTCCATAGACATCACTCGCACGCCAGCCACCCCCATCGCCGGTTGCACCCCGTTTGTGCCGATGATCACTTGTTGCCCGCGCGCGCCTAACATAGCCGCCGCCGAAGGGCCGTGAATATCGGCGTCGAGAACGGCCACACGCCGGCCGTTCATCCCCAAAGCGGCGGCCAGGTTGGCCGTCAGGGCCGACTTGCCCACTCCACCCTTGCCGCTCATCACGGCCACCACGCGCTGCACGGCCGCTAAACGGTCGGCTACCCGCTGCCTTTGCCCCAATACCTGTTCCAGCACGTTTGGCGATGGTTCAGTCACGACAAATCTGACCCCAGGCTGCGATTATCTTGCACATTAAGCCTATTTTACCTAAAATAATAGCAATTACACCCTACAGACAGCGTTGGTGACCGGACCACCACTGCCTCCCTGAAGTTCGATCCCCTCACACCAACTCGTCGCCACTGCGACGAAGCCAGAGGGCCGGCACTTCTGGTTTTTGCCCGCAGTACAGGAAAGGAGAGTGCTGTCGTGTCCACAGAAGTATCCAATCAAGCACATTCGGCGCCTGCGCCCCAGGAGTTGATCAGTCCTGAATGGGTCTATCCTTACTCGGCCGGTCTCACAGGTGGTTTGCTCGGTGGGGCAGTCATGGCCCTGGTGGGCATCGTCTATGGCCTGATCAGCGGCATTGGTGTGTGGCGGCCGGTCAACCTGGTGGCCGCGACCCTGATGCGCGACCTGCAGACCGCCCCTATGGAGTCCGTCAGCCAATTCAACCTGGCCGCCCTGGTTGTGGGCCTGGTTCTACACCTCGGCGTGTCTATCGGTCTGGGGGTTGTCTTTTCCTTTATCTTGCCGGCCCTGCCCGGCCGGCCGCTATACTGGAGCTGGCTCATCGGCCCCTTGCTGTGGGTAGGGGCCTCGGTGGCCGTTCTACCCTTCCTGAACCCGGTCATGTACGCGCATGTGGAATGGATCTCCTTCATCCTGGCCAACGTCCTCTATGGTCTGGTACTCGGCTGGTGGATTGACCGCACGCCCCGCGTTCATACCCAGGCTGTGGATTCCGGCCAAGAAGCTCAATAGCAGGGACTCTCGAAGTTTTTTCATGGGCTTCCGTCATTTTAGGTAATTCAATGGCGTTTCTCAGTTGGACGAACCCAAGGTTTCAGTCAAGCGGTGGGTGCCAGCCGGCCGCTACCCAAACACGTCTCGCTGGCACTACGAATTCGTTGTTAAGACGCAAAGCCACTACGGTTGCACGGCCTATTGCTGTTAAACCGAGAACCCGCGTACCATCACCACTCCAGGCAAAATGCTCACGCCAACTCTGTGTGCGCGGGTTGAAAAGAGGGACACGCTCACCGCTTGTAGGGTCAGAAGCATGGGTTTGAATGCCCTTATAGCCATTGCACATTGGGCAGGCCAGTCATAGGTTCTCAACCGCCGTCTCTCCACCGGCCTTGACCGGGATAATGTGTTCGACGTACATGGGAATAGCCACAATAGCCTGCGAAGTTGAGCAATACCCATAGCGATAGCGGGCATCTTCTGTCACAGATCGGCGCACATCAACTGGAATATATTCCCGACTCATGAGGGGGAAGGTATGGGCGTAAGCGAAGGTATCGGTTGTCCACGAGCCAACAGCAAGGCCACTGCTTTTGCCCGGCGCAGTATGTAGCGGCCGTGTTCAGCCATCAGCGCTGTCAACTCGCTTTGTCCCAATTCATCCAGTTCGCCGCGTCCTTGTGCATCGAGCAGGTCATGTAGAATTTCCTGACGTTCTTCCTGCATCGCGTAATTAGCCATTCCGCGCAAGGCCTCATCACTCAGCAGAGCCATAGCTGCCAGTTCACCTGTCATCTCGGCCGGAACGTCATCCAGCCATGGTAAAGTGGAATCTAGTGTGTCTACAAGGAGGCTCTCTAATGGGCGTTTGAGAGCATCGGCCGCTCGCCTGGCGCGCTGGTAGATTGGCTCTGGCATGTTCAGGGTAACTGTCTGAATCGTCATTTTGCACCTCACGGCGAAGACTATTTCGAATTCTTGTCTATTATACCCTCCTTTTAGTCTTTGGAATTCCTTTCTTCACCGCTACCAGCCATACCCTTGAAGTAGCCGAAGGCCCCTTCGCCCTGGGCCTCCCATAACTCGCGGACGTGGCGCAGCATCTTGTCGGCCGTCTCGTAGTTAATGGCCGAGTGACCGCGCTCGCGGGCCAGCGATTCAACCATCTCCCGCACCATCTCCCGCTCAAATTTAGGCACGCGGGCCAGGCGTTCCAACGCCTGGTCGGTCCAGGGTATGGCCGCCTGGGGGCCGTCGTCGCCAGCGTAGCCCAGACGACGGGCGACTTCGATGGTCACTTCCAGTGTGACCTCCGGTAATTGCTTTTCCCGCGCATAGCGCTCCATGGCCAGCATAGCCATCGGCCGCACAAAGGGCGGCACCCGATTCTCCACCCGCGCCAACGCCTCCTCCGTCCAGGGGAAGGCCCGCTCGTGGGGCACGTATTCCTCGATGGGCGAACGGGCTTTGGCCCGCGCCTCGGCCAGCTTGCGGTCTTCCCGTTCGAGACCCATCAGGTGCTTGGCTGAGGGCGGCAAAATGCCGCTCAACGCTCCATACAGCAAGTCCAGTGTGATGCGTTCGTGACCCTCTTTACGAGCATACTCCTCGACAGAGGCTTTAGCCATAGCCTGGGCGAAGGGAGGCGCGCGCAAGATGAGCTTGAGGGCGTCGTCGTCCCATTCCAGCGGCTCTTCCTCGTATTCCTCTAGCATGGGAATATCGAACGGCCGGGCGTCGGCCGCGCCGACGATGAGCAGATTGCAGGGGATCAAACGCAGCAGGTTGTCCGTGTTGGAGCCCATATCGGCCCCTTCGACATGGTGCGCCCCCCAACGGCCGATCACGGCCAGGTCGTACTCCTCGCGCTCGCACACGTCCAGAATCTTGGCGAAGGGTTTGCCGACCAGGACTTCGGTGGTGATGGGTACGCCTTCCTCGGCCGCCACCTTTTCGGCGCGCATCAGGTTGGCCTCACAGACCTTCTTCAAGCCGCGGTCAATGATGTTGTTGTGCAATTCCTCCTGTTCCTCAAACTTGAAGACCTTGCCGGCCTGGTAGGAGAGAACGAAGCGGATGTTGTTGAAGGCGGCGTAATGGTAAAAAGGATCGAAGGCGGAGGCGACGTGGACGGCCGCGCCAAAGGTTTGGGCCAGGCGCAGGGCTTTGCGGAGGGCGACGAAGCAATAAGCCGAGCTATCTACGCAGACGAGGATTTTACCCCCGCGCAGGGTGCGGCCGGTCTGCTTCATCACCAACAGGTCGGTCGTAATCAGACGGGCCACGCGCGCCGTCACCATCCCGATCTGGCTGCGCTTGACCTGGCCGATACCGTGCGCGCCCATAATGACCAGGTCGTAGTCGTTAGAGTTAATATCTTTGGCGAGTTGCTCGTAGTGAATACCCTCCATCAACTTGCGCTCGACCTTTAGATCGTGCGCCTCACTGCGCTTGTCCAGCACGTCCAGGAAGGAATCAGAGATGAGGATCAGCCCGGTCTCGATCAGCTTGTCATGGATGTTGCGCTGGCGGGCGATCTCTTTCTCGGTCTGAAAGCGGGCCGGCAAGCCCACTTCCAGTTGCCGGAAGCGGTCATCGTGCAGGCGGGCGGCGTAGACGTGGTTGCCCACCAGGGCTGTGCCCCAGACGCGGGCAAACTCAATCCCCCAATCAATACCGGCGTGGCATAGCTCCGAATTATCGGTAGGAATCACCGCCTTCCGATACAACGGCCTAGCCTCCCAGTCCCGTTCAGCGTCGCCAACCTGATTCAGTAACGTAGTAGCTTCAGTCATAGGAGTTCCCTTAGTTCCTTAATTCCTAACCTGGCCGATCCACCATCAATATCAACAACAAAAAGACCACCAGCAGGAGGGGAAAACCCCCAATGACAGCCAGGATACGATGGTCATAGCGCAAGTGCATATAAAAAAGGGCCACCAGGCTGGCTTTCACCGCCGCCAGGGACAGGAGCAGGAAGATACGAATTCCCTGTTCAAGACCCAGACTGGCGACACCGACTTCAACGGCCGTCAGCACGGCCAACGCACCGAATACCGGCAAATAGGGGCGTCGCTTCTCCCGTGTGTTTGTGGCCATATTTATCCTCCTAATACCCATGAACAATGAACAATGAACAATGGACAATCGTCTCATTGTTCATTGTTCATTTTCCAGTCTCCAGACATCAAATCAAGTAGATGATGGTAAACAGAATGATCCACACCAGGTCTACAAAGTGCCAGTAGAGGCCAACCAGTTCAACGCCCAGGTGGTCGTGGTGATAGCCGCCACGAAAGGCTTTGCGCGTGGCCCACAAGACCCAAATCACACCACCGGTGACGTGGAGGCCGTGGAAGCCAGTCAGGGTAAAGAAGGTAGCCCCAAAGATGCTGGTGGCCGGCAGCACCCCTTCGCCCATTAAAGCTGTCCACTCGATGGCTTGAATACTCAAGAAGATAAGGCCCAGGACGGCCGTCGCTAACAAGAAATTCGGGAAACCCTTGTGGTCGCCATGCTCGACCCGATCATAAGCCGTCACCATCGTGACGCTACTGATAATCAGAATAAAGGTATTCAGAGCCACCAGGGGGACGTTTAATATATCACGGACAACCGGCCAGTTGGGGGTACTGTACCGTAACGCAATATAGGCCACAATCAGCCCGGTAAAGAACATGATTTCTGAGGCCAGAAACAGCCACATAGCAAACTTGACAGTCTTGATCCCCTCCCAGGTAGGCGTGGGATGGGTGGCAGTCGTGTGTGTCATAAGGTTCTCCAGTCAATGAACAATGGTCAGCATTGTTCATTGTTCATTGTTCATTGTTCATTTCATCAATCGGCCGCCGCCCCGCCCAAAACCCGATCTTGGGGCAGCCAGTCTTCGCTGACCTCCGGTGAGCTGTATTCGTAGGGGCCGCGATGAACCACCGGCGCAGTATGGAAGTTCTCTAGCGGCGGTGGGGAAGAAGTCGTCCATTCCAGCGTGTTTGCCAGCCAGGGATTGGCTACGGCCGCCCGCCCACGATACAGACTGACGAAGAAGTTGGCAAAAAGGATAATCTGCGACAGGGCCAGGGCGTACGCGCTGACGGTCATAAACTGGTTGAGCGGCTGCAACGAGGCCAGGAAGTTGTAGTTGTAGGGGTCGGCCAGGCGGCGGGGCATCCCTCTCTCCCCCAGGATAAACATGGGGAAGAAGACGCAGTTGAAAGTCACAAAGGTCAGGGCGAAGTGAACCTTACCCCAACGGTCGCTCATCGTCCGGCCGAACATCTTGGGAAACCAGTATTGGATGGCGGCGAAGACGCCAAACAGGCTGCCGCCGAACAAAACGTAGTGGATGTGACCCACAATCCAGTAGGTGTCGTGGATAAAGATGTCCACCGGCGTGGCGGCCGAATAAATGCCGCTCAAGCCGCCAATAACAAAGGTGGAGACGAAGGCCAGGGCATTGAGCATGGGGGCGGTCAGGTGGAGTTGGCCGCGCCACAAAGTCGCCAGCCAGTTGAAGGTCTTGATCGCCGAGGGCAGGGCGATCATCATGGTCGAGGTCATAAAGGTAATGCCTAGCACCGGGTTCATGCCCGATTGGAACATGTGGTGTCCCCACACGATGAAGCCCAACCCGGCAATGCCCATGATGGAGAAGACCATCGGCCGGTAGCCAAACAAAGGCTTGCGGGCAAAGCAAGAGATGATGTCGGAGGCCATGCCCATCGCCGGCAGAATCATAATGTAGACGGCCGGGTGGGAATAGAACCAGAATAGGTGCTGCCACAGGAGCACCTGACCGCCGCCGTCCGGCAAGAAGAAGTGGGTGCCAATGGTGCGGTCGAGCAGGAGCAGGAGCAGGCCAGAGGTCAGGACAGGCGTCGCCAGCAGCACCAGGATAGCGGTGATAAATAAGGCCCAAATGGTCAGGGGCAGGCGGAACATCTGCATCCCTTTGGCCCGCAGGGTCACGATAGTCGTCACGTAGTTGATCGCGCCCATCGTGGACGATGTGCCAACCAGAAGCAGGCTGACGATCCACAAGGTCTGCCCCAGACCAGAACCGGGGATCATGTCCGGCCGCGCGCTCAAGGGAACGTAGGAAGTCCAGCCGGCGGCGGCCGTGCCTCCTTCGACGAAGAAACTGGCAACCATAACCAGGAAAGCTGGCACCATCACCCAATAGGAGATCATGTTGACGCGGGGGAAGGCCATGTCCTTGGCCCCGATCATGAGCGGGATCAGGAAGTTGCCAAACGCCCCCGATAGGATGGGAATGATGAAGAAGAATATCATGATCGTGCCGTGCATCGTGACCAGGGCCGGGTAGCGTTCAGGTAAGAGAATGTTGCCTGACTCCTCGCCATAAATCAGCGGACCGACGACGGGTATCTCCTCCCAGGGCCAGGCCAATTGCGTGCGAATCAGCAAGGCCAGCAGCCCCCCGACGATGAAGAAAAAGAGGCTGGAAAAAAGGAATTGCTTGCCAATGACCTTGTGATCGGTCGAAAAGACGTACTTCCGCCAAAAGCTCAGTTCACCCTCAGCACTGTGCATAGTCGCCTCCTGGAATCATTGTTCATTGTTCATTGTTCATTGCTGCCTTGCAGCAACCTCCGCCAGCCAGGTCTCAAACTCTGCCTGTGGCTCGATGGTGACGAAGGCCCGCATCCGGTAGTGGCCCAGGCCACACAGTTCGGCGCAGGCCACTTCGTACTCACCGGCCTGGGTAGCCTGGAACCACAAACGGCCGGGCCGCCCCGGCACCGCGTCCTGCTTGATTCGCAAGGCCGGCACAAAGAAGCTGTGCAGCACGTCCACCGACTCCAGGTGGATGACCACCGGCCGGTCGAGGGGGAAATGCAACACGTTGATGGGGGCTTTAATATCGTCGGCCGTGTCCAATTGTCTATCCGCGCCAGGGTAGATGGCATTCCACTCGAACTGATTAGAAGAGACCCTGACCACCTGGGCTTGGGACTCATCGGGCAGGTTGAGTTTGGCGTCTATCCAACTGCGGTATTGGTAGATCGCCAGGAGGAACAGCATGAAGCCGGTGCCAACCGTCCAGGCCAACTCGATCTGGCGGCTGCCATGCACATAGGCGGCCTTCTGGCCCGGCCGCCGCCGGTAGCGCAACAAGAAGACAATCAGGATGCCTTCGACGAGGACGAAGGCCACGCCAGTCACGATTAGGATCACGTTGTACAGCGAATCTATCGGGCCGGCGAACGTGGAAACCTGCGGTAGTGAGCCGCCCATTTATCCCTCCTTGTCCGTGAAACGTGAAACGTGCCAAACTTCTTTTCACGCTTCACGTTTCACGCTTCACATTTGATAGATTTACCCACCAGTAAAGGTAAACTCAATTTCGGCCGCCCCCTTTTCGCTCACGGTCACTTCCATCGTCTGCGCGCCGTAGACCTCGTGCCAGGCTTCGACGGTGTACGTGCCAGGGGGGACGTTAGACAGAGTGAACGAGCCGTCCTCACCGGATACGGCGTAATAGGGATGGCTCAACACGCCAGCGTAGCCACTCATCCACTCGTGTACGTCGCAGGCGATGGGGATCATGACCTCCGGTTCCTCGAAGGTTTTGGTCGTCTCCATGTCCTTGACGGGCTGGCCGACGTTGAAGCTGTCATTGACCGTTGGCACGGGGTGAATGTTGTGCAGCACGTCGTCACTGTTGCGGATCACCAGGTCTTGGCCGGCCTGCATCCCGAAGACGTGGGGAATGTAGCGGCACCCCTTTTGGTCAAGGACAACGCCTTCCCCTGGGGTGGGGAACTGCACATCGCCCAAGCCCGCTTTGACGTAGATGAAGACGTTCCGCAAGGTACCGTTGTCATTGACGACCACTGTCTCGGCGAAGGCCCCGTCTGGGTAGAGAGCCTGGCAGGTCGGCTCGGCGTCCATCAGAATCGCTTCTGGTTCGGGGGCTACGCCGGTAAAGAGGACCCGGCCGGTGATCGTCCCCGCCGTAGCCGGATCAACCGGCGAGGTCACTGGCTCGCTCCCGCCACTGTCTCCACCAGAGGGGGCGGCCGGTTCACTTCCGCCGCCACCACCGCAAGCAGCCACCAGCAAGGCCAATACTACCAACGTCAACACCAGGTACAATTTCAGTGATTTCATACTCTCCTCCAAAAAATAACTGATAGGGTTATTCAAGGCTTTTTCGTAGGGACTCGGTTGAGTTTTCCCAGGCGGCCGGATTCAATTCGACCAGCCATTGGCGCATGGCCGCCCGCTGGGCCGGGGTCAGGCTTTCCACCGGCTCATTGTGCCGTGCGCTGGCTTCGGAAGTGTAAGCGGCGCGGCCGCTCGCCGGGTCTACCATAATTTGGGCCACACCCAGGGCGTAGTAGCCGCGCAACTGGCCGTAAAGGGCGTAACCGGAGACGACGACCGTCGTGTAACTCTCACCGCTGGCGGCCGGGACCACACCCTCGACCTGGGCAAAGTCGGTCAACCCTTCACCAATCAGGGTGTCGCCCTTGAAAACCAGTTGCGCGTACCATTGAGCCATC
>JBFMFT010000155.1:0-10520 GCA_040751925.1 Chloroflexota bacterium | reverse complement strand
CGGCCGACCCGCACAGTGGGGCGCGGGCCGGCCGCGTTGTCACTCCCCATGGTGTTCTCCACACCCCCACCTTTGCCCCTGTCGGCACGCAGGCCACCGTCAAGGCTATGCGCCCAGCCGACCTGCGTGAACTGGGCGCGGAACTGATTCTAGCTAACACTTATCACCTCTACCTGCGGCCGGGCGACGAACTCATCCGCGACCTGGGCGGCCTGCACCCGTTCATGGCTTGGGATGGCCCTATCCTGACCGACAGCGGCGGCTACCAGGTCTTCAGTCTCAGCGATACCCGTAAAGTTGACGACGACGGCGTGACTTTCCAATCCCATATTGACGGCAGCCGCCACCGCTTCACGCCTGAAAGGAGCATCACTATCCAGGAAAACCTGGGGGCGGACATTATTATGGCTTTCGATGAATGTCCCCCACCCGACAATTATGATTACGTGCAACAGTCGCTCGGCCGCACCCACGCCTGGGCCGTCCGTTGCCGTGAGGCGCACCGGCGGAGCGACCAGGCCCTCTTTGGCATCGTTCAAGGCGGCGTCTTCCCCGATTTGCGCGAGCAGAGTGCGCGCTTCTTGATAGGGCTGGATTTTCCTGGCTACGCCATTGGCGGCCTATCGGTGGGCGAGAGCAAGGCCGATATGCACGCTACGTTGGACGTGTTGCACCCGATTCTACCAGCCGACCGGCCGCGTTATCTGATGGGCGTCGGCACACCAGAGGACCTGGTGAATGGCGTGCTGCGGGGCATTGACCTCTTTGACTGCGTGCTGCCTACCCGCATTGCTCGCAATGGGGCGGCGTTGGTCTGGGGCGGCCGGCTCAATCTCCGCAATGCCCAATACGGCCGCGACCCGGCTCCTCTCGACGCGAATTGTTTGTGTTATAGTTGCCAACATTTCAGTCGCGCTTACCTCCGCCACCTGGTCATGGCAAACGAAATCCTGGCCCACGTGTTGTTGACCACCCACAACCTCCACTTCTTGCTCAACCTGATGCGCGAATTGCGGCAAGCCATTGTGGACGGCCGGGCGCAGGAATACGCGGCCGGTATCTTGCAACCTTATCCCGACGCGAAACGTGAAACGTGAATCACGTTTCACGCTTCACGATTCACGTTTCACAGGAAGTTTTCATGTCCATCTTTGAAGCGATATTCGTTGGTATTATCCAGGGCATTACGGAGTTTCTGCCTATTTCGAGTGACGGCCATCTGGTTCTGGTGCCTGGCGTGTTCCATTTGCCGCCGCCGGATTTGAACTTGATTTCTATTGCCCACCAGGGTACATTGCTGGCGGTTCTCGTCTATTTTCGGCGTGACCTGTGGCGCATCTTGCTGGCCGTGCTGGATGGCCTGCGCCGCCGGCAACCTCTCGCCACGCTGGACGCTCGCCTGGGTTGGTACATCGCCGTCGGCACGATCCCGGCCGTCGTCGTCGGCTTTCTCTTCAAGGAGTTGTTTGAGGAGGCGTTTAGCCAACCATTCATCGCCGCCCTGGGGCTGTTCGTCACCGCGGCCTTCCTTTTTATGGGTGAGCGGCTGCTATCCGGCCGCAAACAGCTTACGCAAATGGGCTGGCTTGACGCGGTCATGATTGGGGTGATGCAGATTCCGGCTCTCCTACCGGGGGTGTCGCGCAGTGGTGGGACGATTGCCGCCGGCTTGTGGCGGGGCTTCGACCGGCCGACGGCCGCCCGCTTCAGCTTCCTGCTGGGCGTGCCGGCCATCGCCGGGGCCGGGGTGTTGGCTATCTTCGATTTGCTGAATGCGCCCGGCTTATCCGCCCAGATTCCTCTGCTGGTGGCCGCCTTCCTCAGTTCGTTGGTCGTTGGCTATGCGGCTATCGCCTTCCTGTTGAGCTGGCTGCGCCGGGGCAGCCTCTACGTCTTCATCGTCTACTGCGTCATGTTTGGCGCGCTGTCGCTTGTGCTGATCGCGACGGGATGGATGTAGGCGGTAGGTGGTTGGTAACTGGCAATTGGTAATTGCCAATTACCAATCACCCCACCCGGCGGCCGTCAGAACCGCCAGGGCGTCGGCCGTCACAAACTCGTTCAACCGCCGGGTACTGGTGCCGCCCCAATCCGCCAGTGAACGACCGCTCATCCGTTTGTCGGTGACGCGGTAATAGGCTTTGTCGGCCGGCCAGCCGCCAGAGGGTAGTTCTCTGGCGACCAGCCAAGCCAGAGCCTCCTGGCAGCGAGGGTCGGCCAGGTAGCCGGCCTCCTGTAGCACCTTGAGGCCGGAGAGAACGTCGTAATGCCAGTAAGAGGGATAGTGCAGCCGCATAAAGTCAGCGTCAATAATGCTCCCATCACTCAGTCGCTTGTAGAGGCGGCGTTGCAAGAAGACCTCGGCCGCTCGTCCGGCCGCCGCCCGAGATTGTGTATTGCCGGTGAGGCGGGCGTGCCAGGCCAGCCCGCGCAAGGGAATCAAAGTTTCGTGGAAAGAGGAGTGATGGGCTTCGGGATGGCGGTCGCAATTCCAACCCCCATCGGGCCATTGCCAGCGGGCCAGGCGGCCGGCCAGTTCGTCCACCCGCTCGTCAGCCAGCCCCAGGGCTAACAAGGAATAGACGGCGTTGCCTTCTTGCGAGGCGCAGCGGCGGGTGCGGCCGTCCATGACGCGGATGCTCTTCTGGTGGGCGGGGCCGAGCAACCAATCCAAGACCTGCTCGCGCAGGGGAATGAGGGAGGTATCGCCGGGTGGGTAGCCGAGGTCGGCCAGGCCAGCCAGAACCCAGTGCGCCCCATCCCATTTGGTGTAAGGGTGGTGGGGCAGGCGGCCGTCGCTGTCGCGCTCTGACAAAAGTTGCTGCACGCGGGGAGAGGTTCGGATGGCCTCTTGAGCGGCCTGAACTTCGGCCGAGTTGGGGTCTTGCCCTAACACGCGGGTCAGAACTTTGTAGCGCACGGCCGGTTCGGGGGATTGGAGAAGTTGCTGAATAAGCTGCGTGGACATGGTTCTTTGTTGCCAGAGTAAATTTAACGGGTATGAAGGCTCACCCCGACGGAGGGTGGCGTTTCGTGGCGACCCAGGTAGCCCGCGCCGAAACCACTAAAGGTCTGTTTAACTTTAGGGCGGCCATGGTAGCCCGGCCGCAAGATGTCAAACCTATGATTTCTGTTCCATCTACGCTCCAGGTAAAATGATCCTGCCACTGCTGTTGGCGCGCATTGAACAGGGGAACAATCTTACCCGATTCTGGGTCAACAGCTTCTACCTGATCGAGTTTGTAGCCATTGCAGGGAGCGCAAGCCAGACACAGGTTATCAGAGATGGTAGCTCCCTCGCGCGCACGGGGAATGATGTGATCTATAGTGAAGGGTTGGCCGGTAAGCCATTCGGAGGACTGGCAGTATTCGCAGCGATGGTTAGCCCGTTGGCGAACCTCCCTTATCAACCGTCTGGAAATCTTAATAGCTTTCATTGGCGACACCGCTCAGAGCCACCTGATCTGGTATCCTGTATCCACGTTGGGCTAAAACAGCCAGCGCTCTGGCCCGCATCACCACGGAACGGTCGTATAGTTCGATCAGATACGCCATCTCGGCCAACTCCACTCGTGTCAGGGGGCGAGAGCCGCCAGCGTGGGATAACTGGTTTAAACGGCGCTGCTGGGCCGGTGTCAGGGAGGACTCGGCCGCCGCCCACAGGGCTTCGTCGTTGAAGAAAGTAAGGGCAGCTACCTCGTCGGCCAGGTCGGCCGGAAGGTCGTGGGCCGGAGGTAAGGCCGCGTTAACCGTCGTGGTCAGAACGTCCTCTACAGACCGATGGGTGATTTCAGCGATGCGTCGTAGCCGTCGAACGAGAGGCTCTGGGACTTCCACTGTCAGACTTTGTACACTTTGCATAATCGCTACCTCATTTGCTCAAGCTTAACCAGTGGTTCTGACCTATCGAGGCCATGAGCGGTCTGGGTTCATTGTAGCGGATCGGCCGTCTATCTGCCAGTGGTTTCGTCCCCGGCCACCTCAAATTCCCTAATCCCCCAATCCCGGCCGCTCTTACGGCCCGAAGCTGGTGACGATGATGAAGCAGCTATAATACTCGTCACCGTCAACCAGTTCCCACTCGCCTGTCCAGGGTGTTGTGCCACTGTCGCTGATGGATTCCACCAGTACGTCGTAATAACCGGGGGCCAGGGTGTAACGGCCGGTTGGCCCCTGCTCCGGGCAAAACATTGGAGCAATGAAATAAGTCGTACAGGTCTCACAGGCCTCCAACGTCTCAATGCGGCTCTCCGGCCCGCTAAAGACGATCCGCAGACTTTCCGGCGAGTCGTTCTGGATGACCACTACCGTCGTGCCGCCGGCCGCCCAACCGCTATAACTGGGTGGCGCAATTTCCCCCGCCCCCATCTGGCGGGCATTCTCGATGAGGGCCTGGGCCAACGCCGCCTGCACCTCCTCTGCCCGCGCGTGGTCAGGGTACTCCTGCAGGAACCTCTCGTACATGGTAATCGCGCTGGCATAAAGCAAGTCCTCTGCGAACTGCCGGCCGCAGTTGTAATATAGGTTGGGGAAGAAGTCAGGTTCTTCAGAAAGCTCTAAACCGGCCAGAATATCCGGATCCCAGCACACCACCGGATCCGTGATGAACGCTTCTAATGCCTCGCGCGCCCGTTCGTCGTCTGGGTACTCGGCCAGGTAAGTTTTGTACGTGTCCAGGGCGGCCAGCGTGTCCCCACTTGCCAGGTAGCGTTGGGCGCAAGTATCGTAGAGGTCGGGCAGGAAGCCCGGCCGTTCGGCTATGGCTCGGTTTTGCTTGAGCGTGGGGACTTTATCACAGGTCATCGCCAGATCGAGCAGACCTGCCTCGGCCGTCGCCGCCAGGTCATGGTCTGGATATTCGTTCAGTAAGGCCACGTACAGGTCAAACGAAGTTTGCGCGCTGGCGGCCGTCTCCGCGCAGCGACTATAGAGCGTCGGCAGGAAATCCGGCCGGCCGGCCAACGCTTCCTCCATCTTGAAAGATTCTATCTCTTGACAGGCGGCCGGGTTCTCCCACACGACCGCTTCCACCTGACCGGCCAGGGCGTGTGCCGGGTACTCGGTCAGGAATCGAGTCAAAAGGGCCAGGGCCTCGTCGGGTTCATTCTTCTCCTGCCGCCATTCGGCGCAGCTAAAGTAGAGGTAAGGCAGGAAGTCCGGCCGGCCGCCAATGGCTGGATTCTGCCGCAATTCATCCACCTTCGAGCAGGAGACGCGGTTTGCCAATAGTCCCACCTCGGCTTCTTTCGCCAGGGCATGGTCGGGGAAGGTGGTCAAGAAGGCCACGTACAGGTCATACGCAGCCCGAATAGAAGCGCTCTCCGCCAACACCTGGCCGCAAGCCACGTACAGCGGGGGCAAATAGGTAGGTTCGTCGGGAATGAGACCAGCCTGGCTGAGTTCATCCAGCCGCCGGCAGATGGCCTCCTCGGCCAGTTCGGACACCGGGGCCTGGGCGAACAGGGCGGCCGTATTGCTTCGCACGGCCGCCATCAAAGGGCTATCGCCCCGGTCACGGGCAAAATTGGCGTAGTTCAACAGGGCTGCTCCATAGACGTTGTTGTTCTGGTTATCCAGGCCCGCCTGGTAAGCCTGGCATTCCGCCTTCGTAGTTTCGGCAACCTCTTCGTAGCCGTGAAAGTCAACCGGCCGACGGCCGGCCAGGACCCGATCGAAGTAACCGACGGCCGTCACACAATCGGCT
Organism: Chloroflexota bacterium; assembly: GCA_040751925.1. Classification (GTDB taxonomy): domain Bacteria; phylum Chloroflexota; class Anaerolineae; order Promineifilales; family Promineifilaceae; genus JBFMFT01. The sequence goes on along the minus strand of JBFMFT010000155.1, from coordinate 4,816 downwards.
GCCTGGTAAGCCTGGAAGCCGGCCTGGTAATTATTCTGGTCCACCAGGTAGCCAATGAAGCCGGCCGCCAGCCACAACAGCAACACAGCGACGGCTCCCGTGAAGATGACGGACCAGAAGCCCGGCCGGCGGCGTGTCGAGTAGGAAGAATAACGGTAGGACATGACGCGCTCCTTCGGCAAAGAAACTCGGTTTCTTTCACCAGAGAGTACCTCTCACTTCACACCAGAAACCGAGTTCCTAAGACTTGGGAAGTAAGAGTAAGAGCAGTGCTGGAACAGAACGATGAATCTACCCGCCCCAGGGTCTTTTCATCCATGCTAACTATAAACCAGGTGTACCAATGGGCGGAAGTACCAAACGTAATAAAACGGGGGTGAGCATCGTCACATTGCCGTAGGACAATTCTTCAGAATTGTCTTACAATAAAGATCATGGTCATTGTCAAACAGGCGGCCGATTTCATCACCCTGGCGCGGGCCATTCTGGCCTTCTGGCTGGCCTGGTTGGGACTGAACCAGGCGGCCGACTCTTTGCCCCTGGTTGTGTGGCTGATGATTGCCAATTGGACAGGTGACAGTTTGGATGGGCCGCTGGCCCGTCGCAGCCGGGTTTCTTACCAGACCTGGATTGGGGCGCATGACCTAGAGGTAGATGTGCTGGTCTCGCTGGGGCTATTGGCTTATCTAGTAGCGGCCGGGTTCTTGAGTTGGGCGGCGGCCGGTCTCTACCTGCTGCTGTGGCTGGTCATCTTCTGGCGTTTGGGTGGCTTCCGCTCCCTAGAAATGCTGGTACAAGCCCCCATTTACGGCTGGTTCATCTGGGTCGCCCTGCGCCACGCTCCGCAAGCCGGCCGCTGGATCATCGCCTGGATTGTGGCCGCAATCATCGTTACCTGGCCGCACTTCCCCCGCGACATTGTACCCGGCTTCCTGGCTGGCATGCGCCAGGTCGGGCATCGCAGGCCAGGCGGTGGCTGACAAACAGGCACAAGAGCCAGAGGCGGTGAATATCCCGCTGGGTCAACGGGATTTTGTGGGTTTAATGGCGGGATCGTATCTGCTCAAGCCGGTCTGCGGATCGGGCGTGGCGCGGTCGGGAGACCGGCCAAGCCAGAGAGAATGAGCAGTTGTGAACGGAGACAATAAGGAAAAGACATTTGCCTTCACTACAGAAGATACCCATCGTCGGGGCGGCCGTCGCCCGGCCGACTTGGTTGCTCCGGTTGCGGCCGTTCGGCCGCAAGCTGACCCGTTTCCCCGGACTGCATTTTCTCAAGCCGTCGATCCGACGGGCCTTGGCTGTTGCTACGCCGACCAGCCACCTCTTTTTTAACGCCCACGTGCGGCGGCCCGGCCGGGCGGAGTCCCAGACCATCACGATCCTGACCTCCAACTTATGGCACGACTGGCCCCGCCAACGCCGTTTGCACGAGCGGCTGGAAGCCTTCGCCGGCCTGGTGGAACAAGAACAGGCCGACGTTGTCCTGTTGCAAGAAGTCACTCGCACTCCCGATCTGCATGTGGACGAGTGGCTGGCCGGCCGCCTGGGTTACGCCCACGTTTATTCACGGGCCAACGGCCACGAAGAGGCCATCGGCTTCGAGGAAGGGCTGGCGATTCTCAGCCGTTTTCCCCTGAGTGATCTGCACGTCCAACAATTGGAGCCAGAACCATTCCCCTTTGTGCGGCGGCTGGCTCTGGGCGCGACTGTCCAGACCCCATTGGGCGACCTGTTGGCCTTTTCTGTTCACTTGAGCCTGTTGCGGCGGATGAATGTGGCCCAACTAGGCGGGTTACAGAGCTGGGTCGGTGGGCTGGCTGAGGGCCGGCCGGTCGTGATAGGCGGCGATTTCAACGCCCACGAAAGCGCGCCCCAGATCCGGCGGGCCGGCCGCACCTGGGTGGATACCTTTCGCCACCTGCACCCGGCGGCCGACGGGGCCACCCACGTTCTGCGCTGGCCCTGGGGCGCCCCCCTCCGCCGCCAACGGCTCGATTACCTATTTCTGCAACCCGGCCGTCCCCATTGGGGCCTGCTCGACGCCCACCACCTGCAAACACCGGGCCGGGCTCACTCTGATCACCGGGCTGTGCTGGCTCGCCTGTTACCCTGAGAGCTCTCCAGCGTTGCCTCCTGTTAGAGCCGGAAGACCCCTACTTTCCGGGGAGAAGCTGGTAGGGGGCCCGTTCGCGGGCCTCCCCGGCCAGGAGGGGTGGCTGGTAGGCGGCCACCTCGTCGGCGTAAAGGATGTTGTAACGATAGCCCTGCTCGGTCAGGAAACGCTGGCGGTTCGCGCTAAATTCCTGGTCTTTGGTGTCACGGCTGACCAGGGTGTAGAAGTGGGCCAGCAAGCCATTGCGCTTCGGCCGCAGGATACGGCCGAGCCGCTGCGCCTCCTCCTGCCGACTGCCAAAGGCCCCACTCAGTTGGATCATCACGTTGGCGTCCGGCAAGTCAATCGAAAAGTTGCCCACCTTACTGATAATTAGCTTGGTTAGCTCGCCTTCGCGGAACTGTTCGAGAAGACGGCGTCGCTCGCGCACGGTCGTGTCACCGGTGATTAAGGGGAAGCCGTAACGCTGGGTGATGCGACCCAACTGGGACAGGTACGTGCCAATAATCAACACGTTGTCGTCAACGTGTTTGCCTAGCAGCTCGTCCAACACGTCCAGCTTGGCCGGATTTTCGGCCGCCAGGCGCGTCTTCTCATACTCCTCCACCGAGGTCGCATAAACCAACCGCAGTTCGTCAGGCAGCGGGATACGCACCTCGGTCACCTCGGCCGTAGCAATCCAGCCCTGCTTCTCCAATTCCCGCCAGGGCACGTCATACTTCTTAGGGCCGATCAGCGAGAAAACCTCATCTTCCTTGCCATCTTCGCGCACCAGGGTCGCCGTCAAACCCAGGCGGCGGCGGGCCTGTAATTCGGCCGTCACCCGAAAGACCGGCGCGGGCAACAGGTGAACTTCGTCGTAGATAATCAGTCCCCAGTCGCGCTCGTTGAAAACGGCAAAGTGGGGAAACTCTTCGTAGATGGGCAGGTGATGCCCCTTCGCGCCCCGCTTGCGATAGGTCATAGTCTGGTAGGTGCTAATGGTCACCGGCCGGATTTCCTTCCGGCTGCCGGTGTACTCGCCAATTTGCCCCTCTTCCAGATCCGTCTTGTCAAGCAATTCGTCAATCCATTGGCGGGCGGCGACCGTGTTGGGGGTCAGGATGAGTGTGCTGCATTGAAGCTGCTGGATGGCGGCCATGCCGACCATTGTCTTGCCAGCCCCACAGGGCAAGACGACCACCCCGGAGCCACCCTGCGCGCTGCCGCCGGCGTAAAAGGCGGCGGCCGAATCGGTCTGGTAATGGCGCAGGTGGAAGGCGTCGCCGGTCTTAACCGAGAACGGCCGCAACTGAATCGCCAGAGCCTCGCCGTCCACGTAACCGGCCAGGTCTTCGGCCGGGTAGCCAATGATCACCAGCACGTGCTTGATGTGGCCGCGCCGGGCCGCGTCCATTCGCAAGGTGTTTGCGCCCACTTGGGCAGCGATGTAAGGCTGGAGTTGCTTGTGGCGAGCCAGTTCGGCGATGAGGTATGGATCGTCGGAGACGAGCAACAGGTTGCCGTCGCGGCGGATTAGTTTAATCCGGCCGTAACGGCTCACGTAATCGGCAATGTCGCGGCGGACGTTGTCGGGTAGGGGATATTTAGACCATTGCTCCAGGCCGTCCAGAATGGTCATGGCCGTCATACCGGCGGCGGCCGCATTCCACAGGCTCAGGGGGGTAATCCGGTAGGTGTGGATATACTCCGGGCTTTTTTCTAGTTCGGCAAAGCGAGCCAGCAAATCCCGCGCCTCCTCGTAGTAGGTATTATCCACCTCGAGGAGTACTGTTTTGTCGCTCTGCACAATGATTGGGTTGTGTAAGTTATAAGCCATAAGGTTTAGTCAGTCCCAAACCCCGTATGTCTTACGGGGTTTAGAGAGGATTGTTAGTCAGACCAGGGTTCTTATCCGTCACGTTTTGAGACCGGGCTGGATGGCTATGCCCCGTTCGCGGAGAAGATGGCGTACCTGCTCCAAATGGTCGGGGTGGGTGGCGGCCAGGGCGCGGTCGGCCGCCCGGAAGGGGCTTAACAACCCGCGTAGGGCCGGGTCGGCCACCAATTCGTCGCGGGCGGCCGTATCCCGAAATTCCAATAGGATGACCGTTTCCTCCCGAGCGTGACCATAATACTCCGTCCAAGCCTTCAGCTTGACCACGAATGGCGCTGGCAACGGCCCCTGGTTGAGACGTTGCAGGTGGGCTATCAGGTCGGGCAGGGTGCGGCCCTGCTTCAGAGCGGCTTTGACCATGGCCGGCGTAATGCGCCGTTGCGCCCCTTGTTCGTGTTCCGGGCTGGCCTCCACGCTCAGGGGAGCAATCGCTCCCAGGGCGTAAAGACTCGGCGCGCGATGGGCGAAACGCACCCGGCCGTCCTCGTCAATCACCACACTTTGCGGAGCGTCGGTCTGCCCGGCGGCCGTCTGGGCCGGCGGCCAGCCCGCCTGGCGCAGCCCGGCCGCCAATTCCGCCATCGGCGCGTCCGACAGCAAAACAGTCTCGGCGACCGGCCGCCACTTGGCCCCAAGCGGACTGTTTTGTAGTTGTTGGAGAAGCTGTGGGTCGGCCGTTTGCGCCAAATTCACCCGCAGGCGAATAATAATTCGCTGGTGCAGGGCTTCCCACTCTTCCAGGGTGCGGCGGACATTGGCCGGTAAGGGTTGTTTGGCCGACGACTCCAGGTAGGGAATGATGCGGCCGACCGGCCACTCATGGC
>JBFMFT010000154.1:0-10530 GCA_040751925.1 Chloroflexota bacterium | reverse complement strand
CGCGTGTCGAAGTTGTGCAGTTCGGCGATGATGCTGGTGGAGACCTCATGGAAGAAAAGGTCTTCCGAGGGCCTTTGGATGAGCAAATTCGTCAGGCACTTGACTATCTCAATGGCTTGAGTACAACCATGGTCAGAAAGGTACCGGGTCAGGCCGAGGCGTTGAGAACAGTAGCATTCCCTTACGAGGCTATGGAGGAGGCTCTAGTCAACGCCGTGTATCATCGCAGCTACGAAAGTGACGAGCCGGTGAAAGTGTACCTCTATCCTAATCGCATAGAGATTATCAGCTATCCCGGTCCTGTACCCGGCATTAGTCAGCATCATTTTGAGCGACCCGGCGCTATTCCTCCTGTTCCCAGCCGCAATCGCCGCATTGGGGAGTTCCTCAAAGAGCTTCGTTTAGCTGAAGGTCGAGGAACCGGCATCCCGAAAATTCATCGGAAAATGCGCGAGAATGGCTCTCCTGCTCCTGGCTTCGATTTCAACGACGAACGCACTTATTTCCGGGTAACCCTGCCAGCCCACCCACAATACGTGGCGATCCAAGCTTTACGTGAGAGTGCTCACTTGTGGGCCATTGGTGAGAAGCAAAGGGCTATTGCGAACCTGGAATCAGCCTTGGGCAGTTACCCTTCCAGTAATGAAGTCGTTAGCCAACTTATCGAATATAAAACAACTCTGGGAGACTTGGCTGGCGCAGAAGCTATTTTCCGTAATGTGGTGGATAAGTACGATGCAGTAGATAGACGTCTCTATATCACCATGGCCAAGGCTTACCTGGATGTGCAAAGTGACGAGAATATATTAAAAGCTAGAGAGATACTATCCAATGTGCCCTCGCCGAATCAGGTTAGCGACACGGTTGAACTAGCCATCTTGTACAAAAGGGCAAATAGGCTCGAAGCTGCTCATCGTATCTTTACCAACAACTTCGACTTAATCAAGAATGATCCTAAAGCAATACACGAATACGCACAGATCAAGATGAAATTAGCTGGAGAAAGTAGAGATAGAGACACGAGACGTCGTCTTAACCGGGAGGCAGTTGAATTACTGCGCCGAACGATTCAACTGTCGGACGACGCTGTGAGAAGTGCCTGGAGTTGGTATGATTTGGCGAGGTCTTTGCGCTGGTTGAACGCTCCAAAGGTAGAGATTGAACAAGCTATCACAAGGGCCATGCAATTATTACCGGATGAGAAGCGATTTGCCGAGTGGTATCGCTGGTGGCGGAGAGGGAATGGCTCGGCCGCCAGCCGATGACGTAGCCCCTCCGTTCACTGTTTACTGATGGCGGGAGGTTGACAATGAAGCCCATGTACATTGACGGCCGTTGGCTGACCAGTGAGAGTGGCGAAACGCTAGACGTGCTGGACCCGGCCACCGAAGAAGTGATAGACAGTGTGCCCAACGGCGACGCGGCCGACGCCCACAAAGCGGTGGCCGCCGCCCATGCCGCCTTCCAGGAGTGGCGCTGGACGGCTGGCCTGGAACGAGCGGAGATGATGCACGAGGCCGCCCGTAAGTTGCGCGCCCACTTCGACGAGGTGGTAGGCTTATTGACCCTGGAAGAAGGCAAGCCCATTCCTGAAAACCAGGAGGAAGTGGAGTGGGTCATCGGCACGCTGGATTATTACGCGGAGATGGCCCGCACCTATCGCGGCCGTCTCTTGGCCCCGGCCGCCCGCAGCCAGTTCAACTTTGTCCTCAAAGAACCCTACGGTGTGGTGGCTTGCATCGTCCCTTTCAACTACCCCCTCTTGCTCATGATCTGGAAGGTGGCCCCGGCCCTGGCCGCCGGTAATACGGTCATCATCAAACCGGCCGACCAGACCCCCCTCTCGACCCTCTACCTGGCGGAGACGGTCTTTGACCATTTTCCGGCCGGGGTGGTCAACGTGGTGACGGGCAACGGTCCGCGGGTAGGCGAGCCATTGGTCAAGCACCCGGACGTGCCGGTGGTGGCCTTCACCGGTTCGGTGGCGGTCGGCCAGCACATTGCCCGTCTGTCCGCCGAACGCATCAAGCGTACCCACCTGGAATTGGGGGGCAAAGACGCTTTCGTGGTGGCCCCGGACGCGGACATGGAGACGGCCGTCGAAGCCCTGGCCTACGCCGCCCTGATCAACTGCGGCCAGGTCTGTACGTCCACCGAACGGGTCTACGTGCCGCAGCCGATGGTAGACGCTTTCGCCGGCGCAATGGCCGACTACGCGCAGGGCTTGCGCCTGGGGCCAGGCTTAGAGCCGACCACCGATATTGGGCCAATGGCCGACGCCAAGTATCGAGTGAAGGTGGAAGACCACGTGGCGGAGGCGGTTAATAAGGGGGCCAGGGTGTTGGCGGGGGGAAAGCGGCCGGCCCAGTTCGGCCGGGGCTACTACTACGAGCCAACCGTCCTGGTCAACGTCAACCACTCCATGAAGTGTATGCGCGAGGAGACCTTTGGCCCGACGATCCCGATTATGGGCTACCGGTATTTCGACGAGGCTATTCGGCTGGTCAACGACAGCGACTATGGCCTGGGGGCCATTTGCCGCACCAGCGACCCGCGCCTGGCGAAACGCTTCTTCGAGGAAGTGCAGGCCGGCACGGTCTGGATCAATGACCCCCTGACCGACAACTACGGCGGCCCCTTCGGCGGGATGAAGATGAGCGGTAACGCCCGCGAACTGGGTGAGGAAGGTTTAGAGAGCTTCCTGGAAACCAAGCACGTCCACTGGGATTTTGACGAGCGGCCGAAGGATTGGTGGTATCCTTATGGAAGATAGGAGAGTAATTCTACCGTCACGCAGGAGCAAATAGTTGCTTGAGGGTGGGGAGGGCGTCGTTGCTGACGACGGCCAACACTTCGTCGCCGACCTCGAACCGCATCGCGCCGCGGGGGGCCATCACCCGGCCGCCCCGAATGACAGCCGCAATGACACAGGTAGCGGGTAGGGGCAGTTGCATCAAGGGGGCCTGTAAAAGCTGCGACCCCGGCGGCAGCTTTTCCTCCACCAGGGCGTATTCGCCCCGGCGCAGCTTGAGCAGCACCATCATGTCGCCCAGCGACATCTGCTCGACGATCAGCTTGCCCAGGATGTCGGCCTGGTTGAGAGCCACGTCTACCCCCATTTCGGCCGTAAAGAGCCAGTTATTCTTGGGGTTGTTGACACGGGCAATGGTGCGCGGCACGTGAAACTCGAAGCGGGCCAGGGTCGTGACCACCAGGTTGGCCTCGTCCTCGCCGGTGACGGCCGCCAGGACGTTGGCCTGCCGGATGCCGGCCGCTTCTAAGACGCTAGGGGAACTGCCGTCGCCGGCCAGCACGGAGTCGGCCGGTAACTCCTGGTGCAGCCGGGCCAATACGTCCGGCCGGGCTTCAATCACCTTGACCTGGTGGCCCTCGTTGAGCAGTAGATTAGCCAGATAAGAGCCAGTTTTGCCTCCGCCGACAATCATAACAAACATTGCCTCCGCTCCTTCAACTTGGTTTCAGAAACTCGGTTTCTTTTTGCAGATTTACAAATTAAGCCAGTTATCGTAGGTCATGCTTGCAGCTTGACCAGAGGCGGTCAAGTTGAAAACGTGACCTACAAGGCAAGAATCTAGCCCACTAGCCTCTCCAGTCGCTCCATGGCCGTAGCTTCGACCGCCAGGTAAATCGTATCACCAGCCCGTAGCTCTGTGCCTAGACTGGGCAGCATGGCGACACCATGGCGGATAATGCTGACCACGCTGATCTCGCCCGGCACGTTCAGGTGCTTGACGTGACGGCCGACCAATAACGGAGGCGTTTCCAGACTGATCAGCGACACTTCCCCTCTACCAAAGGCCATGACCGCGTCGAAGTCGGCGTGTGTCAAGAGTTCGCGGATACGCTCGGCCCCCCAGGTGGTGGAGGAGATGGTAACCAGCCCCAACCGCCGGTAGATTTCTGCCCGTTGGGGGTCATAGAGGCGGGCAATCACGCGCGGCACGTGGAAGATGTGGCGGGCGATGCGGGCGGCGATGATATTGGCGTTATCCGAAGAACTGGTGGCGGTGAAGGCGTCGGCCTGCTCGATACCGGCGGCCAGCAGCACGTCGCGGTCAAAGCCCACCCCCTTGACCCGCTGGCCCTTGAATTGCGGCCCCAGGCGAGCCAGGGCGGCCTCGTCTTTGTCTATCACCGCCACGTCGTGTCCTTCGGCCGCCAGGGCGTGGCTGACCTGTTCACCCACCCGGCCGCAACCCATGATAATCACCTTCATTGTACGTCTCTCCTTGTAAGGATAGGAACTCGTAGGAACTGAGGGAACTCAAGGAACTTCCCTGAGTTCCTCCAAGTTCCTTCAGTTCCTTCTCGAAAGCATCCGTCAGATGTGATGCCGCGTAGGCCATTTTACCCGCCGGACAATACTCTTGCGAGTTCGATCCAGCAGATACAAGACGGGCGCGTAAAGAATGAGCCAGCCCCAGGCGCGCAGGGGCAAGGGGGCGTGGTCAAAGGCGTGGGCCAGGGGGGGGACGTAAATGAGCAACCCGATCAGGGCTACCTCCACCCCCACGGCCGCCCATAGAAACCGATTGCTGAACCAGCCCAGGCGAGAAACCCGTTCGACCTGGGTGCGGCAGGCGAAGGCGTTGCCAATTTGGGCGGTGACGACGCCCGCGTGGAAGACCGTCGTCGCCAGTTGGTATGCGGCAACTCCGGCCGGTGGAATGAGCAGCGCGGCCAATGGTAACTGCCGGAGGAACGATAGAGCCGGCAGCAAGGGCTGGCCGGCCCAGTCAAACACGAGCAGGAAGCCCACGTAACAGAGGACAGCCTGAATCAGCCCCAGCCACAGGGCGCGCAAGACGAGACCCTGGTCGAAAAGCGGTTGGGCGCGGCGGCGCGGCCGTCGCTGCATCACGTGTGGCTCTGGTTTTTCCAGCCCCAGGGCCAGGGAAGGCAGGACGTCGGTGCCCAGGTCAATGGCCAGGATTTGCGGCACGGTCAGGGCCAATGGGATGGCCGGATAGAGCGCGCTGACGACGAAGGGCATTAGTTCTGGCACGTTGCTGGCTAACATATAAGTAATGAATTTACGGATGTTGTCGTAGACCGCCCGACCTTCGGCGACGGCCGTTACAATCGCCCCAAAGTTGTCGTTGGTCAGGATCACGTCGGCCGCCTCCCGGGCTACGTCGGTGCCGGTCACCCCCATCACCAGACCCACGTCCGCCTTCCGCAGAGCTGGCACGTCATTCACCCCGTCGCCACTGACAGCCACGACTTCGCCCCTGGCCTGGAAAGCTGCTACCAGCCTGAGCTTATGCTCAGGGGCCACACGGGCGAAGATCGTTTCCTCGTCCAGACTCGCCTGTAGTTCCTTATCATTCATCTGGTCCAGGTCAGCCCCGGTCACGATGCGGGGGTTAGGGGTGGTCAACATACCAATCCGGCGGGCTACCGACTCGGCCGTCAACCCGTAGTCGCCGGTAATCATCACCAGGCGAATACCAGCCTGGCGGCACTGGTGGACGGCCGCCGCCACCTCCGGCCGGGGCGGGTCGGCCATGGCCACGACACCTAGCAGGGTCAGATCACGCTCGACGTTCTCCGTGGTGTAAGGCCCATTGCGCGGCGGCAGGTCGCGGTAGGCCAGGGCCAGCACCCGCAGGGCCTGGCGCGCATAGTCGTCACTGGCGGCGACCACGTCCCGGCGGGCTGCTTCGTCTAGCGGCCGTCGCTGCCCCTCCCACAAAAGGTGGCTACACAGTTGCAGCACTTCCTTGGGCGCGCCTTTGACAAAGGCTACTTCCCCGCGAGCGTTGCGATGGATGGTACTCATCCGCTTGCGGCGGGCGTCGAACGGTAATTCGTGCCGGCGGGGATAGGCCAGGTTGAGCGTTTGGTCGTCCAGGCCGCCCTTGAGGGCCAGGACGCGCAGGGCCGCCTCGGTCTGGTCGCCCAGGCTCGTCCAGGTGGGCTGCTCCTGCGTAGGCGGATTCAGGCGCGAATTGTTGCAGAGCGTGGCGGCCGTGAGCAGCTTTTCCAGGTCAAGCGACCACCGCTCCCCATTGGGCGAGGGTGTCAAGGCTCCGGCCGGGTCGTAGCCGACGCCGGAGACGCTCAGGCGGCGGCCGGCCACCCACACTTCGCGCACGGTCATCTGGTTTTGGGTCAACGTGCCGCTTTTATCCGTGCAGATAACCGAGATAGTCCCCAGGGTTTCGGCGACGGCCAGTTTCTTGACCAACACACCTTGCTGGGCCAGGCGGCGCACAGCCATCGCCAGGGTGATGGTGACGGTGGGTAGCAGCCCTTCGGGGATGGTGGCGACGATCAGGCCAAAGGCCAGGAAAAGGGCCTTTGACCAGGATAAACCCAGGTCGAAGCGGCCGGCCACTATCACGATCCCGCCCAGTCCCAGGGCCAGGATAGACAGCAGGCGGGTAGCCCGCCGGATGTCGCGTTGGAGCAAACTCGGCTCCTCAACCACGGCCTGGGTGAGATTGGCGATGCGGCCGAATTGGGTAGTCATCCCTACGGCGTAGACGACGGCGCGGCCAGTACCGGAGACCACCGACGTACCGGCAAAAAGGAGGTTGGGCCGTTCGATCTCGGTCAGTCCTTCGCGCAGGGAGGCCTCGGCCGTCTTGCGGGCCGGCACCGCTTCGCCCGTGAGGGTGGCGTTGTTGACGCGCAGCCCATATTCCTCGACCACGCGGGCATCGGCCGGCACGTGGTCGCCTTCGGCCAGAACCAGCACGTCGCCAGGGACAATCTGGCCGGCCGGTATTTTCTGTTCCGCGCCGCCGCGCAGGACGCGAGCATAAGTGGGCAGCAAATCCTTGAGAGTGGCTACGGCCTGCTCGGCCCGGTACTCCTGCCAGAAGGAAAAGGTGGCATTCGCCAGGACAACCATCCCGATCACGGTGCCTACGGTGAGCAGGCCGGTAAGGACGGCCGACAGCCCGGCCCCTAGCAGGAGCAAGGCCATCGGCTGGGCAAATTGCGCGCCAAACCGCTGCCACCAGGGGACCTGAACTGGTTCGGCCAGGATGTTCAAACCATAGAGAGCCTGGCGGCTCTCTACTTGCTCTGGCGAAAGGCCGACGGGGGAACTATCGAGTGCGCTGAAAACCTCAGCCACGCGCAGCGTGTAGATGGGCTGCATAAGAGAAGGATGAAGGATGAAGGATGAATGCATCCTTCATCCTTTATCCTTCATCATTTCTTTGACTGGCTCACCTGCCTGCCCATCGGCGGAGGGTTGGGGTTCGGGTTCATCGTTGAGATAGGCTTCAAGCAGGGAGGGGGCTTCGGGGTGGTCTACATGCAGGGCGTGGTCGTAATCACCAGCGACCACCGGCTTGTCGTAGCGCAGCGGCCGGCGCACCCCAAATAACTCAAAGAAGCGGGCCACCCCCACCAGCAAGACGTAGCGATATTCCTGCATTTTGAGCGATTGCCACTCGACGATGGAAGCCATGGCCCCCTGTACCCGGGCTTTCTCGCGCACGATGCGGTGAATCTGGCGGGGGTCGCGGAAGCCCAGCGGTGAAAGTAGCATGAGGTGAGCGCCCAGGAATAGTGTGCTGAAGGTGATGATCCGTATCCAGCCGCCTTCTTCCCACTTGCCGAAGATCTGGCCGAAGAAGACGACGGCCGATAGGCCGGCCGAGAAGGTGGCCGCTCTGGCCCCCCAGGTGCGCGCCCGGCCGCTGTAATGGGTCAGGATGTGCTTGCGAATCGCCAGCCCCATGGCTGTAATCGGCAGGAAGACGCCGATGGTGTAGAAGGGGATGGCGTGGGTGGTTTGTCCGCGCACCAGCAGCATGATGAGGACGGCGGCGACGAAGGAAATGGTCACCGAGCGGGTAAACGTGCCACGCGGGTCGCGGTAGACGACAAATTCGGGAATTTCGCCAATGGCTACGTCGCGCCACTCGGTGGCCTGGGCGTCCTGGAGGGCAGTCATCGAAGCGGCCGACAGCATCAGAACGGCTAGAATCTGGTAGGCCCAGAACAGGACGACACCACCGGGAATCTCGCTGAAGCCAATGAAAGCCAGGTTGCCGACGAGGGTGCGGCCGAACGTGCCGTCAAAAACGTTGAAGCGCAAGGAGAAGAAGGTCAAGAAGAAGGTGGTCAAACCGCCGTAAAACAGGAAGGAGGTCTGTACAAACCGCCCGATGCCTGACTTCCCACTGTAGAAGTTCCATAGCTTCTTGAAGCGGGGCAACCGTCGCTTGCCCCACTTCACAATCGAGGCGTCTTCATTGATCATAAATTGGACACCGTTGGAGACGGCTTCGAGGCCAGTGAGGGCGACCATGCCTTTCATCGAAGCGGTGAGGAGGTGCAGTAAAGCCTGGCTAAAGGTGACGGCCGGGGGCGCTTCCTCGGCCACCATGGGTGGCACACCCTTGTAGTGGGCGATGAGCAGGCCAATCCCCATCGTCATGGTGAGTAGAACGAAGCCGCCAATCAGGGTGAAGACGATCTTGGCGGACTCGCCCCGGCCGCGAATGGTCAGAAACCAGGTGACGCCGGCGAACAAGGCCCCCAGGCCAAAGTGGTACAGCCAATTTTGCCCGTATAAGCCGACGATGGACAATAGTTGATCGCCTCCCGACAGGGCCGAGACGACGATGGTGAGGACGTAATCTTCGACCAGGGTGATGGCGACGATTAGGCTGACCGTCGGGTAGAGGTAGCGCATCGAAGCGGTGTAGGAGCCACCGCCTTCATTAAAGGGGCCAAGGGAAAACATATAGAGCGCGCCGAAGGTCAGGTTGGTCAGGGCGATGACGCCGGCCGCGACGTAAGCGTAGTTCTGCAGTCCATAGGGGTGCAGGACGTGCATCATCTCGCCGGTGGCGTAGTAGTAGGAGGTGAAGTAATCCACCCCGAACAGGGCCAGGGCGGCCAGTAAGCCGATCTGGCCCACGCCGTGAACGTGCGCGTCCTCTTCTTTCTCACGCGGGGCGGCCCGGTAAGCGAGAAAGATAAATAGCAGTAATAGGGCAATGGAAAAAAGCATAGCTGGTAGTTAAGAGTGATGAGTGATGAGTAATGAGTACCTCATCACTCATCACTCATTACTCATCACTCATCTAGCTGCTGCCGAACGCTCCCTCTAGCGTCCTGAGTTCGGCTAGAAGATGCTGGCGAGTGGAGGGGCTGAGACGGGTGTCCTGGGCCACTTTGGCCTGCTCCAGACGGGCTGCCCGCACGACGAAGGCCGGTACGAACATGATGCGCCCGGCCGGAATGACCTCGAAATCGTGCATCTTCAGTTCCAAAGCCTGGTCGTCGAAGTAGGGCAGGCTCAGGCTGAGGCCCCGGTTCAGGTCTTGCGTCCTGGCCCGGCGCTGGATCGTCTGGCAAATCTCGGCCGTCTGGTAACGGGCCAGCGCCCGGCCCTGGTTGACCAACTGGCCCAACAGGCCAGTGCGCTTCTGCTGGTAAACGTCGTCGGCAATCACGTAGGGGGTCAGGGCCACCGCCAGGTGCAGGACGGCCATGAAGCGCTGCATGGAAGCCAGGTAGGATTCGGCCTCGGCCAACGAGTTCACTAATAAGTGGTCGTTTTCGTCAAAGGCCACCCACTGGGGCAGATAAAAGCGGCGGGCGGCCGGCACAAAAGGCACCAACAACTCACCGCGCCCCTCTTCCACCTGCCCTTCTTCGGCGATGGCGTCGGTGGGGGCGGTGATAGCCGATTCTGGCTCCAGGCCGCTCTCAGCCGGGATAGAGGGGATTTCCTCACCCTCGGCCGGAACGTAGGTGACGGAACGACCGGCCGGCAGCAGGTCGTGGATCAGGTAGACGGCCGTCGTGTGGCGAATGAGACCCGCGCTGACGGCTACCGCCCGGTTCGACGAGCCTTCTAGCTCATTAAGTCGCTGGCGCAGAATGGCCGGCGCGTCGCCGGTTATGAGGCGATTCAGCAGGCCGCCGGCCAGTTGGTTACGCAGGTCGGCCGGCACGGTGGCCCAGGCGCCGGCCGCGTCGGGGGCGGCCGGCTCACTCACCACTACCCGGTCTGGCAGGGTAAAGTGAATGTGGGTGGAGCGATGCAGGAGGACATCGGCCAATTGGCGGGCCTGGGCCACCAGGAATTGTTGGATGATGGCTGGTTGGGCCTCCAACAGGGCCTGCCATCGCTGGTATTCCGCTTGCAGATAGTCGCTTTGGGTGACGGCCGCTGGGCCGGGGGAGGGCGGTACGGGCTGGGTGATATTTTTCTCGGACATAATCTTCCTAATCGGCAAAAAACGAAAACCAGAAATACAACAGAATTATTTCCACGAAGACGGTCAGAATCGCCACACTGTAATAGCCCGCGTTCTTAGGCATTTGCTCAATCTGTACCTGGATCAGAAAGAAGGCGGCGATGATGAGCAGGGGAATCAGGGAGCGTAGGAACTTGCCTAGCGGAGCGGCCGGCTTCGACGACCACGACCTCTGAAAGTTGGGCAAGACGTAAACCGGCGTCTGCAAGGTCAGGGCCAGGGTCAAAGCCAACTCCTGTCTGCGCCATCCCCACTGGTAAACCGTTTGGCCGTC
>JBFMFT010000153.1:0-10538 GCA_040751925.1 Chloroflexota bacterium | reverse complement strand
CCACTTACAGTGGGGGGCAACGGACGTGGAGAGGTTGCAGCCGCTCTCTGGCGATGAATTGGTAGCCCGCCCCAAAATGGCCTACACCCACGCTATCACCATCCACGCCCCGGCCGCCACCGTTTGGGCCTGGTTGGTGCAAATTGGGCAGGGGCGCGGGGGTTTCTACAGCTACGATTGGCTGGAGAACCTCTTTGGCTGCGACATTCACAGCGCGGCGCGCATCCGGCCGGAACTGCAACGCCTGGCCGTCGGCGACCTGGTGCGGCTTGGCCCAGAGGGGTATCCCTATTACCAGGTAGCCCTGGTGGAGCCGGAAAGCGCGCTGGTGCTGCACAACAAGGTGGATACCAAGACCGGCCGCCGGCTGACCCATGGCGACGAGCTACAGCCGGCCGCCTACGTGAACAGTAGTTGGGCCTTTGCCCTGGACGCAGTGGACGAGCAGACGACGCGCCTCTTGGTGCGCGGCCGGACGGACTATAACCCTGGCCTGGCCAACGAAGTCCTCTGGCGCGTGCTGACCGAGCCGGCCAGCTTCATCATGGAGCGGGGGATGCTGCTGGGTCTGAAGCAGCGGGCCGAACGTTGAAGGTTCGTAGTAGGCGCTTCATCGCCCAGAGGCACTAAAGGGCCTACTACAAACGAGAGATGCCATGAAGCCCAGAACCCATTTTCTGCTGCTCTGGCTGGCGGCCGTGGGGCTGGCTGTGCTGATGGGGGTGGGCCTGACCCGCGCTGGCGAGATGAGTTCACCTGTGCCTGACCCACCGGCCATTCCCTACCAGTGTTCCTGGATACCGAGAGAATTTCGGCCGGCCACGCTGGCTGCAATGGGTATGTCTCCCCCTGTGGTGGCCCGCCGGGCCAATGAGCGGGACACCTGCGAGCCGACTATCACTGTTACCAGCGCTGGTGACAATGGGCCGGGTACGCTGCGTCAGGCTCTTGGTGACGTGTGCGATGGCGGCCGAATAGATTTCAGCCTGCCCCCCAGTTCAACGATTACCCTGACTACCGGCCAACTCACTGTCACTCGCAGTTTGACTCTGGACGGCTCGACGGCCGTCAATCTCACCATCAGCGGCAACTATGACAGCCCTGTCATGGATATTGCCGAAGCAATTCACGTCACTCTCCAGGACCTAACTATCGCTGAGGGCTACGCCGATTACGAGTACGGCGAGTACGTGGGTGGCATCCACAGTCGCGGTGTGTTGGCTATCAACAATGTCACCATTCGTGACAACCATTGTCATGGGGGGCGGATGGTTTGTACAGGATGGGCTGGCCTGCTCAGTTGGCCCGTGTTGACTGTCACGCATAGCCTAATTAGTGACAACGACGTTGACATCGGCCAAGCCCTCGGAGCGAGTGGAGTGGTCACTATCAGGGACAGCACTTTCAGTGGCAATAGTGAGTTTGCTTTGGGAAGCTGGGGGAAGGTGACGGTTGGCAACAGTTTTTTCCTGGACAACGAATATGGCATCCATAACGGCGGTGCGCTGACCGTTAATGCCAGCACGTTTAGTGGGAATACACGCGACGGCCTTAGCAACTCTGGCACATTGACTGCGACCAATAGCACATTCAGCAGCAACGGCCGGGGTGCGGCCATACTCGAGGGAGGAGTGGGCTTCTTCAGCCGCAATACGTTCAATGGCAACACAAATTACGACGTCTTTGGCGGCGGCATTTGCAGCGTAGGTACTCTTACCTTGAGCAACAATACGATTAGCGGCAACACGGCCGACCATGCTGGTGGTATCTACGTTGAGGGCGAGGCCAGCGTGTATAACACGACCATTACTGGCAATTCGGGGCGGCTAGAAGTTGGAGGTATCTACAAAGCTCCCAACGCTTCCCTCTACCTGTACAACACCATCGTGGCGAACAGTCTCCTGGGAACCGATTGCCACGCCTATTTTGGTGGCCTCGCCGCTAACGTCAATAATCTCATCGAGGATGGTAGCTGTGAGCCGGCCTTTAGTGGCGACCCGGAGTTGGGGCCGCTGCAAGATAATGGCGGCCCGACCTGGACACATAAGCCTTTGCCGGGCAGCCCGGTCATTGACCAGGGCTATAACCCCACCTGTACCGCCCCGCCGGTAAGCAGCCAGGATCAGCGGGGGGGCTTCCGGCCGGTTGACGGCGACGGCGACGGGGTGGCGACGTGCGACATTGGGGCGGTGGAATGGGGCGCGCCTACGCAGGTTTCGATTAGCCGTTTCCAGGCCAGTCGCGGTAGGGTTGGCTGGGTGTGGTGGGCGGCCGGGCTGTTGGTCGTTTTGCTGGCGGCCGGGGTGGGGGTGGTGTTGGCCCGGTAGCGGATGAACAGCGGATAAGCGGATGACCCTGTGGCGTATCCGCTTATCTGTCACTCCTTCAGCTTCGCCCGAAACGCCTGGCGAAACTTACGCACTTTGGGGTCAATGACCACCCGGCAATAGGATTGGTTAGGGTTGTGGTCGTAATACTCCTGGTGATAAGCCTCGGCCGGGTAGAAGGCGTCAAACGGGGCAATCTCTGTCACGATGGGCCTGGACCACAGGTCGGCCGCCTCTGCTTTCGACCGTTCGGCCGTAGTTTTCTGCCCCTCGTCGTGATAGAAAATGACCGAGCGGTACTGCGTACCCACGTCCGCCCCCTGCCGGTTCAAGGTGGTCGGGTCATGGACGCGCCAAAACACCTCCAGCAATTCTTCGTAGGTGATGACCTGTGGGTCGAAAGTAATTTGGACTGCTTCAGCGTGACCCGTGCGGCCGGTGCAGACCTGTTCATAGGTAGGACTTTCTACAGTTCCACCAGCATAGCCCGACACCACGCGCTCGACACCCTTTAAGTCCTGAAAAATGGCCTCCACGCACCAAAAACACCCTGCGCCCAGGCTAGCAGTCTCTAAACTCTTCTCAGACATGCGCTCACTCCTCTTAATTCGTGAAACTTTACATCCGTCGCGGATTTTTGCCGTAGTGGCTATTATTGTGGGGGAAATACGGCCGCCTGTCAACGGCCGTAGATTGCAGGATGGTTATGATAACTCTCTGTGTCGAATTTCTGGTTGACACCCCTGCATGACCCAGGCATAATCCAATTGGTAAAGCGAATGCAACAGGAGAATGCAAATATGAGCTTACAGGACATCTTGACAGATATTCATACGCTAGAAGAGGAACTCCTGGATTTCGAGCGCAAGTATGGTATACGCTCCGAGACTTTCTACGCTGCCTATATTAGTGGCGAAGAACCGGAGGATGACAACTGGATGCTAGACTTTGGGGAATGGGGCAGCGTTTATCGAACCTGGCTCACCCGACAAGGTGAATACCGTAATGAACTCCAAAGGGTGCAACGGCAGGCGCCTAGCTTGACGGGCCTCGTTCGGGTGGCTGCATGAACAACCCCCTGCGAACCCCGGAGGACTACGAGTTATTCTTATACACGCTCACCACAAGCATATTCCTCCTGACATTAAGCACAATCGCGTTCCGGCGCCCGACATGAGTTTTACTCGGCCAAATCTTCCTGCGCTCATAGTCGTATTCCCCCACCACGCCAGGCCCGGCCAGGCAATCAGCCTGGCCGCTACCATCCCGCCATTAAACCCACAAAATCCCGCTGACCCAGCGGGATGTTCACCGTCTCTGGCTGCGGCCGCTCTCCCCACCGTGCTTCGCCAGGCCCCCGTAGGCCAACCTCCCGGAGGTTCACAACCCCCGGGAGGTCAGCAAGACATCGGATGTCTTAGGTACACTATGGCTCCGCCTGAATCACGTACTGGTTCGCCAGCACGTTCGAGAACAACTCCACCTGCCCGGACGGCCAGGTGATGCGGATGCGGTCGGCCCGCGTCGCGCTGCCCAGGCCAAAGGTCAGAATGCGCGAATTGGTACCGCCCAGGCCCACGTTCGCCCCCACCACCTGCACTTGTGAGCCAGTGCTGGCCCGCAGTTCGACCCGCGCCCCGATGGCGTCGCGGTTGCTGCCACTGGCCGGATTGCCGATCAACTGGATTTGCAGCCAGTTATTCGTACTGCCGGTCACGGCCGCGTAATCATTGCGGAACAGACGGCCGACCTCGCCGTAATTACCCACGAACCAGTCCACCCATCCGTCCTGGTTATAGTCAGCCAAAGCCCCCACCCGGCCGCGATTGGGGTCATCCAGACCACTCAGGGCGGTCACGTCGGTGAACGTGCCTAGCCCCGTACTCTGGAAGAGGGCGTCAGGCTGCACAAAGTCGTCGTCCTCGCGCCGCGTCAACCAGCCGGCCACCTCCAACAAGTCCATGCTACTGTCGTTGTTGAAGTCCAGGGCGTACTCGCCCCAGGTAATGGACTTGCCATCACCCAAATCACCCCGGCCGATATTGACGCCCGGATTAAAGGTCACGTCAATAAAGCGCATGGAAGCCAGTCCGGACAGAAGATGGGCGTTGCCGACGTTAGAGATGGCGAAGTCCTGGAAGCCATTGCGGTTGAAGTCGGCCACGGCCAGCCCCATGCCGGCCAGGCGGAGACAGGCCGCCTGACCCGGCTGGCTGCACCAATCGCTGAAGCCCACGACGCCATTCTCCTGGAGCGTATTCTTCCACAGGATGTTCTTGTCGGGGCCAATCCCGCCCACGTAGCGGTCATTGACCACGTACAAATCCTGGTCGCCGTCGTTATCCAGGTCTACCCAGGTGGCGGCGAAGCCGGCCCCTTGCGTGTTGACGAGAGGTTGCAAGAGGGCGGCCGTCACGTCGGTAAAGGTGTGGTCGGGATTCTGGTGGTAGAGGAAGTCCTGCGTGCCGTCGGGCGGCGGAGCGGCAAAGTTGCTCAGGTTGGTGTGGTTGACCACGTACAAGTCGAGCAAGCTGTCGTTGTCGTAATCACCCCAGGCAAAGGAGGTGGTGCTGCGCCAGCCCTCCGTGGTCAGCCCGGCCGTCGCCGCCACGTCGGTAAAGGTGCTGTCGCAGTTGTTGTGGTAGAGACGGGTGCGCGGAGCTGCACCACTTGCGCCCTTCTGGTCAAAGTTGGCGACGATCAAATCCTGGCAGCCATCATTGTCGTAGTCGGCCCAGGCCATGGCTTGCCCCGCGCCGCCCAGGTTGTCCACGCCGGCCGCCGTTGCCACGTCGCTAAACGTGCCGTCGGCGTTGTTGCGCCACAACCAGGAACGGCCGCCATTCTGCACCACGTACAGGTCTTCCCAGCCGTCGTTGTCGTAATCGGCCCAACCCGCCCCGCTGCCAAAGGGCATGACGTGGCTGACGGCCGACGAATGGTTCACGATGACCCCCGAAGCGGCCGTTACGTCGCTGAACCAGGGGGTCAACGTGTCGGCGAAGACGTAGTTGGGATAAACGTGCGTGTCGCTGCCTTGCGCGCTGGTGGCGGTCAGGCTGACCGTGTAGACGCCGGGCATGGTATAGGTGTGGCTGACCTGGCGCAAGTCATTGGTGATGACGACGGGCGATCCGTCGCCAAAGTCCCAGGTGAAAGTCGTCGGGGCCGGGTCGCCGAAGCTCAGGTTGTTGAACGTTACCTTGAGGGGAACTTTCCCCTGGGCCGGCTGGATGCCCGTCGTCAGGGTGCTGGTGATAGGCTGGCTGGGGTCGGGCAAATTGAGACCCCACACCCGCAGCCGGGCCACCGGCGGCCCTACCTCCGGCCCATCCCCCTCGCCCCCCTGGGGAGAGGGTTGGGGTGAGGGGGGCGTAGCGGCCAGGCTCAACCCGGTCAGGACGGCCGACAAGACCACCACCCCCACCAGTACGGGCATCGCGTAGCGCATCCGCCGTCGTTGCAGCCAGGCAAAAGCCACTATGCCAACGGCGAAGACCAGCGGGCCGCCATTGAGCGGTAGACGTTGGCCTACTGGGCGGCCGGGCGTCAAGCCACTGATGATCACCTCCTGGCTGGCCTGGTTGAGCGCGTCCACCTCGCTTTGCAACATGACCAACGAAGTCGCCCCATTGGGTAGCACCTGCAAGGACTTGAGGAACTTGATCACGTCCTCCTTGTCCGTCGGCGACAGCGCGGCAAAGGCGTCGCGCTCGACCACCGACTCACCCCCGTGCGCCAGGATCGCCTCACTCAACGTCGCCAGGTTGCCCTGGTGTCCATAAGGGGCGGTATTGCCCACCCCCCACAGCTTGGCCGTCATAAAACCAGCCAACGGGGCCGTCCCCTGCTGCACCTGCTCATTGCAGAACAGGGTGTAGGTGGTGTCGCAGATGATGTGCCGCTTCAGGTCGGAGAACAGCCGCACCTTCATCGGGCCGGAAGTCGCTCCTGGCGTCACCGGCTCGAAGCGCGGCACCGCCCCATTGGTCAGCAGGTTGTAGCTAAAGCCACTAGCCTGGTCGGCGAACGTCCCTGGGGGATTGTCGTAGTGCGGTTCGAGAAAATCCGAGCCGTAGGTCTGCATCTCCTCCACGTGACAACGGGTGCAGTTCAGAGAGACAAACAAGTCGTAACCGTTATTGACCCGCGCCTGTTCGGCCGGATCATCGGGCAAGACTTGGCCCGGCACAGCCAGAAAAGCCTGGTAAATGGTCAAAGCGTCCACGTCGCCCAGGCTGGCTTCATTCGTGGTCAAGACGCCGTCCTGGTCGAAATCATCGCGGTAGGTGCGGTCGTAGCCAAAGCGTTCGGCCGACTCCATGCCGTGATGGTGGTTGAGGGCGTTGACGGTGAACTCACGCAGCGAACGGGCCGACCCCTTCTGGTGAAAGGGCTTGACGATACTATCCACGTCCACCCCGTTCAGTCCGCTAATGGTCACCGCCCCGTCGGGGTGGCAGGTGACCTGGCCGAAGTTGACGCCGTGTGTATCCAGCGGCCGGGTCACATCCAGGCCCGTTTGCTGGCTCTCCACCAGGCACTCGTAGCGAATCCGCTCCATGTCCTGGGTCATCTCGCGGGCCAGCAGTTCCACCCCGCCGGCCCCGAACAGAATGGGGCTGGATCGTTCGTTGCCGGTTGAGCCATCCACCAGGAAGCTCTGGGGGTCTAAATTCTGGGCCAGGACGAAAACGGTGGTGGAAAAATCGCCGCCGCCGCCGGAGCGGGGGATATTGTGGCAGATGGCGCAACTGCCGGCGTCCAGGGCCGAGACGCGGTTCATGTCCCGCGCGCTGCCCGTTAGACGCTCGGTGGGCGTGCCATTGCCCGTCGCTCCCGGCCGCCCCTTGCCGTCACATTCGTTAAAGACGGTCTTGAACAAGACCTCCCCCCGGCGGAACACGTCGCTAAAGGCCAACGCGCCGCTCACAATGTCGTCGTGTTCCGTGTGGTCGAAGGTGGGCGTTTCGGCCGAGAAAGTGGGATCAGGATTATTGGGACACAAGCCATCCGCGCTGGCGACCCCCAGCCCAACCCACAGGGCCAGCAGGGTACCCAGCAGGAGGCAAACGAAAGCAACCGCCATCTGGTTGATGCGAAAGTGTTTCATAGGCTCTCTCTCCTGTGTGTAACTTCAGGTAAATATGGGCAAAGGAATGGCGGAGAGTAGGCTGGTCATCCCACCAGACTGGTCGGGGATGGTACCAGCCTTCTTGTATAGTATACACCAGATCGCTGGAAAAACCAACGGGCCGCGACCCACCAACGGCCCATTACTTACCGCCACGCCTTGTGGCGCAACCGCGTGATGGACTGCTATAATCTCCATCGTTATGCCCGGCCGTCCACCGTTTGACCCGTTCATTCAAGGACTACGTTCCGTTGCCCTGTTTCAAGGCTTAGACGAGGCAACCCTGCGGGAATTGGCGCGCAGCGCCCGCTGGCATGAGTATGACGCCGGCGAAGTGGTCATCTTGGAAGGTGAAGCGCAACCCTGCCTCTACTACCTGCACTACGGCTGGCTGAAGGTCGTTAAAATTTCGGCCGCCGGCCGGGAACAAACGTTGCGCTTCCTGGAGCCGGGGGACACGTTTAACGAATTGGGTGTGTTTGCCGGCCGAACCAATCCGGCCACAGCCATTGCCCTGGAAGCAGCCGGCGCGTGGCTCATCCAACGTGAGGCATTGCTGCGCCTCATCCAGAGACGGCCGGACTTTGCCCAACACGTCATCGCCAAGATGGCCGAAAGGATGTTGCACCTGGTATCGTTAGTGACAGACCTATCACTGCGGCCGGTGACCGGCCGCCTGGCACGGTTATTGCTCGAAGGAGCCAGCGAAAACGTTCTCTACCGGCCGCACTGGTATACGCAGAGTGAACTGGCCGCCCGCCTGGGTACAGTACCCGACGTGGCGCAACGGGCGTTGCGTAACCTGGAGGGTGAGGGAGTTATTGCTGTCGAGCGAAACCAGATTCACATACTGAATCGGCCAGCCCTGATCGAGATTGCCGCCTAAACTCCTATCTCGCGCTATCCGACAAAAGTCGTCGTCATGCGCCTCCCCGTCTGTTAAGCTACAAACAACAAACGTGAAGAGGCGTGTTGCCCTTTCGGAAGGGCGACGCGCCTGATCATAAGGAGTATGTAGAATGACCACCATCACCCACGTTCAATCTGATAGACGCCAGTGGTTCGGGCTGGGCCTGGTTGCGGCCGTTGCCAGTATTCTGGCAGTCCTCGTTGTCCAGGCCCTGGCCCTAGCCATCTGGCCGGAGATTGCCCTCTTCAAGCCACTGGACAGCTATACCCGTTCGGCTGTTTTCACTCTAGTCCCCGTTGCGGGAGCCACCGCTTTGTTCGCCTGGCTGGCGAGCCGCCAGGCGCGGCCGGGGCCGGTATTCCTCAAGATTGCCGTTGTTGTCTTGCTTGCCAGCGTCATCCCCGATTATGTCATTCCCGATCCCAACAAAACCCTGCTGGCCAGCACAGTGACCGCCTTTCTCCACGTCGTGGCGGCCGCCGTCAGCTCGTTCGTGCTAGTTACTGGTTCCCGGAAACAGAGCAACCAGAGGTGAGAAGCGGCCGTGTCAGAAAGGGCAGTCATCGCCCAGGCCGGCCACGCAACCGGTCAGGCCGGCCGAAAATTGATGGTGAGCGGCCGCCTCTGCCTGGAACCCAGGGATGGCGTCGCGGTTGAGGTGCGGCGAGGTATGCCTATTCTAGCCCAAGATCAGACAGAAGTGGGCGCGGTAGCCGCCGTCGTCATGGACGGCCGCAGCCAGAAGGTCACACATCTCCTGCTTGGTCACTTACCACCGACGGCCGCTTACCACCTGTTGCCAGTCAGTCTAATTGACCGAATAGATACGGAAACCATCTGGCTGCGGGCCTCCACCAGAGAGGTCGAAAAACTGCCTATCCACCACCCGATCTAGCAAAAGCAATGAATCTTTACCTTCTGATGACCGCCCTGTTTGTCCTCATGGCCCTCGTCGGCGCGGTAGACGCCGCCCTGACTAGCTACAATCTCCTACCCTGGTTTAACGGCTTGCGCTGGCTGCGGGTCCACTTCATTACCCTGGGCGCGCTGACCGAAGCCCTCTTTGGCCTACTGCCGGCCGTCGTCGCCATTCGCGCCAGCGCGCCCCGGCCGCGCCTCCGTTGGGAAATCTGGCTCACGCTCAACGCTGGCTTGCTGACCTTGCTGGTAGCTATTCCCATTGCCAACCAGACGCTCATCTTTACCGGCGGCGCGCTGATCTTCACCGCTACGGTCTTGTTGATTAACCAGTTACGGCAATTGCGCTTACCGGCGGCTGGCCCGGCCGTCACCGGCGGCCGCCGGGGTCACGGCCGCCCCTTCTACCTCGCCGGTCTAAGCTACTTCTTGCTGGGTATCACGATCGGCACTGGTCTCTGGCTGGGCTGGAGCGAGGTGTTAAGAATCCAGACGCCCATTGAGGTACACATCCACGCCAACAATTGGGGCTTCCTGTCGTTGGTCTTCGCCGGACTGATTACCGACCTCTACCCGACGTGGGCCAAACGGCCGTTGGCCTGGCCCCGCTCCATCAACCCTATCTTCTGGATGCTGACCATCGGCGCGTTGGGCCTGGTGCTTGGCCCCTGGTTAAACGCCATCTGGTTCTCTGTGCCAGGGTTGATCCTGCACCTGTCGGCCACTATTTGGCTGCTGTTAAATGTCGTCAAGCCTCTGTTGGGGGATAAAGAGGCGTGGTCACGGCCGGGTTTGTGGCATTTGGTTACCTCCTATTTCTGGATAGTGGCCCCGGTGCTGGCTGCCCCACTCATTATCCTGGGTGTCGCCGGTTTTCCCGGCGCGGGCATCGAGCAGAACGCGCCCCAGGCCCTCATCTACGGTTGGGTACTCCAATTTGGCTACGCCTTCATTCCCTACTTCTTCCGCCGCGCTTTCCTACCTGACGAACCGGCGCAACTAGGCGGCAATTGGCTCAGTCTAGTCACTGTGCATCTAGGTGGTATTTTCTTGTGGGCCAGCATTTTCCTGCCGGCCTATCATGGCTTGCTGCACGGCACGGCCTACGCCTTGTGGGCGATTTCCATTGCCCCAGTAGCCATAGAGAGTTGGCGCGTCACCTATCGCGGCCTGGCCCGATTGGAAGAACAGCAGCCGGCTGTGGTTACAGACACCCCAGCCATTGACTGACCCCCTCCCTAACCCTCCC
>JBFMFT010000152.1:0-10549 GCA_040751925.1 Chloroflexota bacterium | reverse complement strand
GGGCGCGTTCCTCGTCGGTAGCGGCGTGGCGACGAGCCAATTCTAGCTTCAGGCTTTCCTCACCCATTCGCATGGCCCAACGGTGGTTGGCCGAGAAGATGGGCTTGAAGAGGAAAGATAGGTTTCTCAGTAAGGGCTTCTGGGCGGCCACTTTCCACTCGTAGACCACACGCGCCCATTCTCCTTCCTGGTGGAAAGTCCAGACGCCGTAGCCCAGAAAGTCCCCGCGCGGATCCAGAGCCATACGGTGCGGCCGATCCACCTCGGTCACGCGAAACTGCCAGCGCAAGGTGTAGGGCAGCCAGCCTTTGGTGTAGAGGTCAATGACTCGGCCGACGTGAGTGACCGGGTCGCCCGGCTCCAACTCCTGGACTTCCAGGTAGACCGACGGCCACCAACGGGCCAGTTCCAGGGGACTGCCAATAATGTCAAAAATCTCCTCAATGGTCCCCTTTACCCGCCAGGTGGTTATGAAATGATAATCGTTTGATGGCATGAAAGTTCCTTGCTTGACGAAGGACGAAAGACAAAGGACGAAGACTGCAACCAGGCCATTCGATTCGTCTTTCGTCGTTCGTCCTCCGTCAAGATTAAGATGGCGACTACCAGATGATTACTGGTTCAGCCAGGCTAACAGGTCGCCCAGGTGTTCGTCGAAGTGGGCGTAGGTGTTGTCCTTGATAAACTCAGAGAACGGTTGCCCCTCTGTCCAGGGGAAACGATGGGAATCGAACAGGTCGGCTTCGGCCGCCTTCTCGGCCACCACCAACAACTGATTGTAAGCGTTGCGTTCTTCACCCCGCACCACCACCAGCGGGAAGTCTTGGTTCAGAATGAAAGCCTGTTCGTTCAGTTCTTCCATAGTCAAGTTGTCCTCTGGTACGGCCTCACCGCGTGACAGGTGGCCGTAGAGGTTGACGATGCGCCATTCCCAGAAACCCAGGTGGGCTACCAAATCCTTCACCGACCAGCCGTTGCTCAAAACGGGTTGAGCCATTTGTTCGTCACTGACGCGGACGAGGGCGGCGTCTAGCCGTTGCCGGCCGGCGCGCATCTGGCCTACTAATTCATTTCTATCCATTTCCATCTCTCCTTTTCCTAAACAGGGATTATTGGACTATCTGCTGCGGAGAGAATATTGTTCATTTCACCAACTTCGCCACCGTTACCCCTTCGCCACCTTCACCATCGCGCCCCTCTTCCCAGGTTCGCACGTGGCTGTTTTGCTTGAGGGCTTCGCGCACAGCCTGGCGCAAGCGGCCGGTGCCCTTGCCGTGAATAATCCGTACCCAGGGCAGACTGGAGAGGAAGGCGGCATCCAGGTGGCGTTCCAGAGCGGCCAGCCCTTCTTCCACCCGCATTCCGCGTATGTCGAGTTCGATACCAACCTGGCGCACATCCGTTACACCCACCAGCATCGGTTCTTCTTCCTCTTCCCGTTCCTCAAACTCCAGGTCATCCAGGCCGGCCCGCAGGTGGAGACGGCCGACGGCGATTTCTGCTTCGTCGCGCCCCAGGCCAATAACCTGCCCACGCATATTCAGGCTACGCACCAACACCGTATCGCCGATTTGTAAAGTGCCATACCTCTTGCGAGACTTGCGGATGGGCGCAGTCACCCCATCCACCAGGACTGATTTCTCCTCCTGTAATTGCGTCACCTGTTTGCTCAGGTTCTTGAGCGCGTTCAACGATTCAGCGTCGCGCAGCCGCTTGCGCGCCTGGCGAATCTCTTCTTGCACAGCTTCTAATTGCTGGCGGGCCTGTTCACGCGCCTCTTGTAGTACGCGCTGGCGTTCCTCTTGTATCTCTTGCAGGCGTGTGTCCAGTTCATCTTGCGACCTTTCCAACTGGCGCAGGTAGAGGCGGCCGGCCGCTTCCTGGGCCGTTAGTTTATCACGCAATTCGTAAACCGTCTCTAGCAGGCTCTCGGCTTTAGCGCTGCCCGCCCCAATCAGCCGCATGGCTTCGTCTAAAACGGTCTCGTCCAGCCCCAGGCGGCGGGCGATGGCGAAGGCGTTGGAGCGGCCGGGCAGGCCAATGGTCATTTCGTAAGTGGGAGCGAGTGTTTCCACGTCAAAGAGGAGAGAGGCGTTGACCGCGCCAGGGGTCTGGCTGGCGTAGAGCTTCAGTTCCGGGTAATGGGTGGCGACAAAGGTGGTGGCCCCTTTGTCGCGCAAGAAGCTGACGATGGCCTGGGCCAAAGCCGCCCCTTCGGCCGGGTCTGTGCCAGACCCCAGCTCGTCCAACAGTACCAGGGAGTGGTCGTTGACCTGGGCCAAGATGCGGATGATGTTGGTAATGTGGCTGGAGAAGGTGGATAGGCTTTGCTCGATGGATTGTTCGTCGCCAATGTCGGCGAAGATGTTGTGGAAAAGGGTGAGGCGAAATTCGGCGGCCGGCACGTGCAGCCCAGCCTGGGCCATCAGCACCATCAGGCCAATCGTCTTCAGGCTCACCGTCTTGCCGCCAGTGTTGGGGCCGGTGATCAGCACCAGGAAGGTCTGGTCGTCCAGGGGTACATCCGTGGGGACGACGGCCGCCGGGTCGAGCAGGGGGTGGCGGGCGGCCTTCAGCCAGATCGTGCTGCCGGGGTGGGGGTTGGGGATTGGTAATTGGTAATCGGTCATTGGCCGTCGGCCGTCGGCCGCCGGCGGTCGCTTCCTGGCTGGCGTGCGCCATTCCATAAATTCTGGCTCAACCGCCTTGATGGCCGCCGCGTAGTTGGCGCGGGCAAAGATGAGGTCCATCTCGGCCAGTCGCTCGACCACCCGCTTGATGGCCTCGCCATGGTGAGCCACCAGGGCCGACAACTCGGCCAAGATGCGCTCAATTTCCTCCTGCTCCTGGATTTGCAGGCTGCGGTACTCATTGTTCAATTCCACCGTGCTAAGAGGTTCGACCCACAGGGTGGCCCCACTGCCGCTCACGTCGTGGACGATGCCCTTGATCCGCCCTTTGGCGTCGGCCTTGAGGGGGATAACGTACCGGCCGCTTCGCATGGTGACCAATGGCTCCTGCAAGAATTGGCCCAAAGTGCTGTTGAGGATGCTTTGCAGGCGATCCTGGATGCGGCCGTAGGCCACACGCAACTCTTTACGCAGCCGCGCCAGCTTCTCACTGGCGCTATCCAGGACTTCGCCCCGCTCGTCCAGGGTGTTGCTGATCGCCAGGACGAGACCGGGGGCGTCTTCAATCAGGTCGGTGATACTAAAGAGGTGGGGGAAATCGGCCTGCGCTCGCTCTAATTGGCGGCGCAGATTGCGGCCGGCGACGAGGGTGGCCTGGATTTCTAGCAATTCCTCGGGCGGTAGGGTAAAGCCGCGCTGGGCGTTGTCTACCGGCCGGCGCACGTCCCGCGCCCCACCAATGGTCACAGAGGTGCGGGTATCCAACAGCAGGCGGGCTTCGCGGGTTTCGGCCTGGCGGCGGCGGGCGTCGTCGAGGTCGGCGGCCGGCTCCAGGGCCAGGGCCAGTTCTCTACCTGCGCTAAAGCTGGTGAAAACAGCCAGCCGCTCCAGCACCTTATCGTATTCGAGGACGTGGAAGGTTTTGTGATCCATTTGACCGTGAAGAGTAAAAAGTGAAAAGTGAAGCGTGAAACGTGGATCACTCTTCATTTTTCACGTTTCACGCCCACACAAGTATAACCGAATTTGCCAGACTGGGGAGAGCAGCCCGCACCTGCGTCGCTTCCAACCCAGTCTACGAGGGGCAACGCTCCGGCCGCAAGATGATCAATAAGTGGTCATTTACAGCTTCTTGACAAAATAGTTCTATGGCGTATTATTCTATATGTTACAGAAACCGAGTTTCTAGCAGAAACTCGGTTTCCTCACTATAGGATCGTATGCCCACAACCAAACCGCCCCCCTTTGACCGCCAGAAGCGCGAACAATGGCTGGCCTTTGTCCAGACCCTTAGCCCGGCCGCCGACCCCCGCACCATTCGACTGATCGGCTTGCTGCACCGCACAGGCCACGCCCTGGCCCGTGTGGGGGAGACCAGCCTGTCAGCGGCCGGCCTCTCCTACGCCCAATACCGCCTGCTGATGAGTCTCCTCTTCTGCGAGCAATTCGAGGGCCAGGCCGCCCTGAACCCCTCCGAAATCAGCGAACGGCAGGGTATCAGCCGCAACACGGCCAGCGCGCTCATCAGCAAGCTGGAGGCGGAGGGGTTAATCGAACGAGAACTCGACCAGGCCGACCGGCGCAAGTTCATCATTCGCCTGACCCCGGCCGGCCGCGAACTTGTCCGCGACCACGCCAGCCAGCACTTCCACACTATCCACCAATGTTTCCACGTCCTCACCCCCGAAGAGCAGGAGACGATGAGCCAGCTTTTAGAGCGACTGAACGAAAGCTCTGCTTTACAGAGACGATAACGTATTGCGTAGTGCGTAGTGCGTATTGCATGTTGCGTGACGCATTACGGCTTACGCAATACGAAATACGCAATAGGATTTTCTATGCAACTAACCACCCGTAACACCCGTTTCCAACGCCCAGCCGCCCGCGGCCAACTCGGCCGGGCCATCCGCTACCTGGGGAACTATCCCCGCCTGACCCTCTACGCGGCCGTCGCCCTGCTCATCGCCACCGCCGCCCAACTGGCCGTCCCCCAACTGGTGGAGAACATCATCGAGACCATCACCAGCAACACTGTCCGCCAGACCATCTTGACCCAAGTGCCAGAGGGGATGCAAGGGGCGGCGGCCGAACGCTTGGGCCTCGACCCCACCACCCTCCAACTCAGCCTGGACAACGCCCCCCGCGCCCTGCTCATCGCCGGCGTCATCATTGTCGCCTTTGCCATCGCTCGTGGCCTCTTTTCCTTCGTCCAGACCTACCTCTCGCAAAACCTCTCCCAATACATTGCCTTTGATCTCCGCAATGATTTGTTCGCCAAGATTCAACGGTTGAGCTTCAGCTACCACGACCGCAACCAGACCGGCCAATTGATGGTGCGGGCCACCGACGACGTGGAGCGGTTGCGACTCTTCATCGGCCAGGGTCTTTTGCTGGCCCTACAAGCCCTGGTGTTGCTGGTGGGTACGCTGGTCATTCTCTTCTTGACCAATCTCAAGCTGACCCTGATTGTGTTGCCCATCCTGCCCCTTTCCCTCATCATCTTCGTCATTTTTGGGGCTGTGACCCAACCGCTGTTCCAGGAAGTGCAAATCCGCCTGTCGCGGGTGAACACGACCTTACAGGAGAACCTGGCCGGGATCAAGGTGGTCAAGGCCTTCGCCCGCGAGCCTCACGAAAAGCAGCGTTTCGGCCGGGGCATTGACAGCCTGCGAGAACAGATGCTCAAGGTCAGCCGCACGATGACCTTCCTCTTTCCCCTGGTCTTTCTCATCGCCAACGTCGGCCAGGCCCTCATCCTGTATTACGGTGGGGTGGAGATCGTCGAGGGCCAGTTGACCCTGGGCGAGTGGCAGAAGTTCAGCCTATACCTGATCTACATCTTCCTCCCTCTGGGCCAACTGGGCTTCATCATTTCCCTCATGGCCCAGGCCGCGGCCAGCGCGCAGCGCATCTTCGAGATTCTGGACGCCAAGAATGAAGTCGAAAATAAACCCGGCGCAGTAGCTCTGGACGAGATTGACGGCCGCGTGGCCTTTGAGAACGTCACCTTCCGATACTTTGGCAGCGGCGAGGCGGTCTTGCGGAACGTGAGCTTTACGGCCGAACCCGGCCAGACCATCGCCCTCCTGGGAGCCACGGGCAGCGGCAAGACGACCATTATCAACCTGATGCCCCGCTTCTACGACGTGAGCGAGGGGCGGGTACTCATTGACGGTCAAGATGTGCGCGACGTGACCCTGGACAGCTTGCGGCGGCAGATTGGTATTGTCCTGCAAGAGACGACCCTCTTTAGCGGCACGATACGCGACAACATTGCTTTCGGGCGGCCGGAAGCCAGCGACGAGGAGATTGTGGCGGCGGCGCAGGCGGCGGCCGCCCACGATTTCATCACCAGCTTCCCCCAGGGCTACGACACGCTGGTGGGCGAGCGCGGCTCTACCCTCAGCGGCGGGCAGAAACAGCGCATCGCCATTGCCCGCGCCCTCCTGCTCAACCCGCGCATCCTGATCATGGACGACTCCACCAGCAGTGTAGACCTGAACACCGAGTACCAGATTCAGAAGGCTCTGGACAGGCTCATGCAGGGGCGCACCAGCTTCGTCATCGCCCAGCGCATCAGCACCGTCATCAACGCCGACCAAATTCTGGTGCTGGACAGGGGCGGCATCGTCGCCCGCGGCACGCACGAGGAATTACTGGAAGATAGTCCGATTTACGCGGAGATTTACCATTCGCAACTAGAAAAGTAATTTGAGAAACCGAGTTTCTAGCAGAAACTCGGTTTCTGAGACCAACACTATGCTCAATCGCCAAGCCGAATTTCTAGGTATCGAAGTCATCAAAGCGCGGGATGTGCGGGTGACACTCAAGCGCTTTTGGGATTATTTCGGCCGCCACAAGCTGCTCCTGCTCCTGGTAGCGGTTTTTGTGGTAGCCGGCACCTGGGCGCAGGTGATCATCCCTGACCTGACCGGCCAGGTGGTGGATTGTTATTTGCAGCCGGTGGTCAGTGGTTTCCTGACCGGAGGAACTCAGGGAATTGAAGGAACTCAGGGAACTGACTCGAGTTCCCAAAGTTCCCCCAGTTCCCTCTCTTCCGCAAACTGCTGGTACACCACACCAGACGCCGACGCCGGCCGCGACCAGGTCATTCAGGGCCTGGCCGGGTTGATCTTGCTCATTGGTGGGTTGTACGTGGGAGCGGCCGTCTTCAGCGGCTTCCAGTTCTACCTGATGACCTGGGCCGGCCAGACTGTGCTGCGCGATCTCAGGGCCGACATCTTCCGCCACATCCACCAGTTGGGCCTGAGCTACTTCACCACCCACGAAGCGGGTGACGTGATGAGCCGCCTGACCAACGACACCGACACCATCAACCAGGTCATTGGCTTTGGCCTGGTCAGCGTGGTGCAGGGAGTCTTGCTCATCGTCTGGATCGTCTACACCATGTTCACCAAGAGCGTGGCCTATGCCCTGATTAGCCTGGTCACCCTGCCGCTCATGTTCATCACTACCCAATGGTTCTCCAACCAGGCCCGTAAAGCCTTCCGCCGCGCCCGCCAGGAGATGGGTAGCGTCAACGCCGGTTTGCAGGAGAATATCGCCGCCGTGCGCGAAACCCAGGCCTTCAGCCGCGAAGAAGAGAATATCGAACTCTTCCGCGTCAGCAACGCCGCCAATCGCGACGCCAACGTGCGAGCGCAGGTATTCACCAGCGCCTTGGCTCCCACTCTGGAAGCCTTGAGCTACGTCAGCCTGGCCGTCGTGGCCGGCGTGGGCGGGTTCTTGATCTTGACTGGCCAGGATTTGTGGGGGACGACGGTCTCCCTGGGTTTGATTGTCACTTTTATTGCCTACACCCAGCAGTTCAACCGGCCGGTGCAGCAGATCGCCCTCCTGTGGACGAATATCCAGAGCGCGATTGCCGGTGGCGAGCGCATCTTCGATTTCCTGGATGTAGAGCCAGACCTGAGTGACAAGCCAGGGGCCCAGGTCATGCCACCTATCCAGGGTCACGTTCAGTTCGAGGACGTGCGGGCCGAGTACAATCGCGGGGAACCCGTGCTAAGGGGTATTTGCCTGGAGGCCCGGCCGGGCCAGACCATCGCCATCGTCGGGCCGACGGGGGCGGGTAAGACGACTATGATCAACCTGTTGGCCCGCTTCTACGACGTGACCGGCGGCCGGATTACGATTGACGGCGTGGATGTGCGCGACGTGACCCAGGCCAGCCTGCGCCAGCAAATCGGCATCGTCTTGCAAGACACCTTCCTGTTCAGCGACACGATCCTGAACAACATCCGCTACGGCCGGCTGGAGGCCACCGACGAGGAAGTGATCGAAGCGGCTAAACTGGCCCACGCCGATAGCTTCATCAGCCGCCTACCCGAGGGCTACCAGACCGTCCTAGGGGAGCGGGGCAGCGGACTCAGCCAGGGGCAGCGGCAACTGTTAGCCATTGCCCGCGTGGCCCTGGCCAACCCGCGCATCCTCATTCTGGACGAAGCCACCAGCAGCGTGGACACCCGCACCGAGCGGCAAATTCAAGCGGCCCTGGACGAATTGCTGCACGGCCGCACCAGCTTCGTCATCGCCCACCGCCTGAGTACCATCCGCCACGCCGACCAAGTATTGGTGCTGGATCAGGGCCAGATTATCGAGCGCGGCCGGCACGATGAGTTGCTGGCGGCCGGGGGCTTTTACCACGATCTCTATATGAGCCAGTTCCGGCGGCAAATTGAGGAGGAAGAGGAAGTGGTTGCGGCGGCCGAGTGGGTGATGGGGGATTGATAGAATCAGGCCGGTGTGAAAGCCGATACTGGCTGTACATAGGTGATAGGAATGATTTCAGTGAGGGAGGGTGTATAAGCCAGCAGGGAAAGCAGATTACTTACCGGCGGCCGGTGCATAATATCTAGAACGATCAGCCGAAGCTCATCTGAAAGCTGATCCAGACCAGTCAGTGGAAAGCTGCGCGGACCAACTTCTGTCGGTTGAGCCAGCAGCGAATACTCAAAGAAGGTTAAGCCTACTGCCCGATGCTCGGCCTTGTTAATACGCAGCAAGATGTGGTCATTCAATTCAATACCGGTTGCACTTTCACCCGGCGTGAAGGAAATATAGAGAGTGTCACTGAGTTCGTCGTAATTAAAGGCTAAATCGTCCATAATTCACCCAATCTCTTTTTGATAGGCCGTTACGATATAGTTGTTGGGGATGGGCCGCCCTTGTTCGTCAACAGTTAACCCAAACAGTACAATGGCGATGATATGGGTGTTGTCTTCGGCCAATCGTTCAAATGCTTTGGCATATCGATACTTACGAGGGTTGAGCGAGTCCTGTTTTCGCGCACCCGTCAATATCGTTTCCTGTAACTGCTCCTCATAAGCAGCCATTTCGGGGTGGTTTATCGGCTCAGTAATATGTTCCCAACGCTCTTCAGTGAGGTAGATTTGATTACCATACGAGTCGTGGATTGTCCAGCGTTTACCAGAGTTCATTGCCGTCCTTACGGAATAGAACCAGCGAGCAAGCAACCAAATCTATTATACCAGAATGAAGTGCTGTCCAACGAACGCGGCCTGGCTGGCCGCTTCTCCATTTCTCGCCACCTTCCCAGCGTGATGCTAAAATGTACCCTAAGCTGCGTCCCAACACTTGTTGAGGCGGCGACGTAAGGAACTGTCCGTAAATAACCCCTTGGTTTTCGTTCGTAGTAGGTGCTTTAGCGCTCCAGGCGATGAATCGCCTACTACGAACTTGTTTGCCGACCATGACAGAGATGCCGGGGATGGTTGAGCCATTCCGCCACACGCTGCATGGCGGCGATGCCGCCTATCCACGTCACCTGGTCACTTATCTCGGAAAGCAGGCCCCAGAGGCAGTTTTCGTGTGGGGCAATCTGGCGCAACGGCCGTTGGCGTCCGGGCCATTGCTGGCCTTCATCTGCTCGGCCCAAGCCCCGGCTAGTGTCCTGCTGGCGGTGCATGATCGGGCCCAGCAGTGGCGGCAAGGGCCACAGGTCATTATCAGCGGCTTTCATTCGCCAGTGGAGCAAGAAGCCTTGACCGTCTTGCTGCGTGGGCCAGCAGCAGTCATCTGCTGCCCGGCGAGGGGCTTATTCCAACACCTGAAACCAGAGTGGCGGGCAGCTTTGGCGGCCGGGCGGCTGACCATCCTCTCCCCTTTCCCCGACTCCATTCACCGCGCCACCAGGGAAACGGCTGTTTACCGCAACCGTTTCGTGGCGGCCCTGGCCGATGAGGTTTTTGTGGCTTATGCCCATCCCGGCGGCCACACCGAGCAATTAGTCCAGGAGATAACCGCCTGGGGCAAGCCGCTTTACACGCTTTAGAGGTTAGTAGAACAATTCGCCGAATTGTTCTACATTAGCCCCATGAGGATTACCCACGTCACCGATGAAGGCGCGCTGGCGGGCTGTCTGCCCCACTTGACACCCAACGAACGCCAGGCATTGACCGCTTTGGTAGAATGTCTCCGCCAGATGTATGGCGATGATTTACTACGGGTCGTCCTCTACGGCTCTAAAGCACGGGGGGATTCCGACGAAGAATCCGACCTGGACGTGCTGGTCGTCGTGCGCCTGCCAGAAGATGCCTTCTGGCAGCACTGGCAGAGAATCGTAAATGAGACGGCCGCCATCGAGCTTGGCTATGGTGTAGTGTTATCGCTTTTGATAGAAGATGAGCCGGAATATACCCAGATGCGCCAGTGGAATCTGCTCCTAAACCGCAACATCGAACAAGATGGGATTGAGTTATGGGCCGCAACACGAAGCGAGATGTCATTTGCTTGGGAGCAATAGATTGAAGCGACAATTGATCATACCGCTGTTCATCTGGCTGCTGGCGGTCGTTGCTGCCTGCCGGCCGCAACCCGCCATCCCTACTCTCCAACCCACACCCATCAGCAGCCAGCCCTCCCAGGCCGCCTCCGGC
>JBFMFT010000151.1:0-10572 GCA_040751925.1 Chloroflexota bacterium | reverse complement strand
AGGGCGACCGCGAGTTGTTCATTAGCCTGGTTTCTGGCCGTGACCCGCTGTGGACCGACGCCCAAAAGGAGTTGTTGGAACAGGGATTGCTGTTTGACCGGCGGCCGTTGGGTTTATCCCTGAAAACACCATCGGAGCGGCCGGGCGCGGCAACGACTGTGGAGGTCGTCGTCTCGCCGAACCTACAGGCAGCCGAATTACAAGCTGTGCAGACCTTCGCCATTGACGTAGGCAATGGGCTGACGGAAACAGTCAGCTTGCAGCGCACCAGCCTCTACCGCCGCAGCCATGCCCGGTGGCTCTTCGCGCCGCCGCTGGCCGAGTTTTGGGGCGAGTGGCTAACCAGTGAACAACCCCGCCTGACTGTAACCTATCCGGCGCGGGACGCCGAGATCGGCCGTCGCCTGGCCCTCGACCTGGAGGCCAAATTGGGCGAACTGTGTGATAACCTGGCTGGCCTGGCCTGCCCAGACTACGTACACCTATTCCTGACGACAGACCCCCAAAGCCTGCTCGATCTGGCTGACCCGCTGCGGCGACTAACCGCCACCACCAACGTCGCGCTGCCCACGCCTACCCTGGTTGGGCTACCCCTCGATGAAGCCAGCTACCAGGCCCTCGTCCGCGCCTATGCCCGGCATCTGCTAGGGCCGGTTATCGCTGTCGTGACCAGTGAGTGGTCTTGTTGCCACGAACACCCCCTCTTTATCCAGGCTCTCCTGGATTGGCAGTTGAGCCAACTGGGTGTCCAGCCCTGGCCGCTGACGGCCGCCGATTACGAGGCGATCGCTGAACGTCCCTTCAGCCTGGGGAGTGTAGGACTGGCCTGGTCAACGGCGCTGACCGAAACGGCCGCCGTACAGGAACAGCAGCGGCCGGTTCTGGCCGTCGTGGATTTTCTCCAGCAGCAAGCTCCGTCGGTGTCTGTGGCGGCCATGCAGCGTGAACTCAGCGTCAGCCAGAGCTATTGGGACTGGTTGCAAAAGTGGCTAGAGGGCAGCGGCTTCCTAGCGCGTGACAATTTCGCCCGCGCCGACCTGGAACGGGCCTGGTTACGCCACGTCAGCCAGGCCGCCCAGACCCCACCGCCGATTCCCCTTCCCGGCCAGAGTTTACAGCTTTTGTGCCAGCCGGTAGCGGATAGTTCCTCGGCGTTCGATCTTTACCGTTATGACCCGGCGACCAACAGCTGGACCAACGAACTGCCCGGCCGCGCCTTCACCTTCCTGGCCGGCCGCCAGGATGACCAGGGGGTTATCCTGGAGGAGCTAATTGACGTGGATAGCCTGACCCTGCAAGGCGCAACGGTCTCCCTGGCGACCGGCGCGAGCGACCAAAAACGGGTAGTGCTGTGGCAAGAGGGGCGCGAAGTCGTCGCTTTTGCCGGCCCCGCCCGCTCTGGCAACGTCTCGCCAGTCAATTGGGCCGATCCAACCGGCCGCCGCCTGGTCTTGTACCAGAGGGGCGAAGCGACGGGGCCATTGAGCTTCCTTTACCTGGACCTGGGTCAGTGTACGACGGCCGGCTGCGCCCAAAACACGGCCGCCGGTTTTCCCCTATGGTCGCCGGACGGCCAAAATACCTTACTGTGGACGGATTCGGGTATTGGCCTCCTGCTCGGCGATAGTGAGGGCGCGCCTCTGGACATGATTGCCCCTGGCTTTGCGCCCTTCTGGTTGGATAATGACCGTTATGGCTACGTCTACGAAGGGCCGGGACTTTCTCACCTCGTCCAGCAGGTGCGGGTGGCGAATAAATCAGACAACCAGACCA
The DNA here is from genome assembly GCA_040751925.1 of Chloroflexota bacterium. Classification (GTDB taxonomy): domain Bacteria; phylum Chloroflexota; class Anaerolineae; order Promineifilales; family Promineifilaceae; genus JBFMFT01. The sequence continues at coordinate 8,799 of JBFMFT010000151.1, read as the reverse complement.
AGCTATTTTTGCCGATTGACGAATTGATGGCGACTTTCGCCGCCGGTGAGCAGCCGGCCGAGTTGTCTATCGAGTACCTTGCAGCCAATCCGGCCGACCGTCAGCAATTGATCGTTGCCGCCACCAATCTGGACGAGGTGGAACCAGAGAGTTATCTCTTTGGGGTGAAATGGACGCTAGAGGCGGCCGGCCCATCTACACTACCCATCTTCCAGGAGGCGACGCTGCTCCTGCAAGTGGATGACCACTTTGCCAGCTATCCACCTTTTCAGTTTTCGCCCGATGGCCGCTGGCTGACCCTGGTCACAGACACCTGGCGTCACCCGTCCCGTTTGCTCTACCTGCTTGACGTGACGACTGGTGAGGCGCGAACGTATAACTCGCCCCGGCCGTATCCTCGTTATGACTGGTCGGCCGACGGCCGCTGGCTGGCGCGGGCTGATAGTGGCTTCCTGCAACTCATCGCCCCGGCCGACGATTACCAGAAGTTGATTGTCTACGATTTCGCCGATTGCCCGGCCGTTGCCTGGTCGGAGTAGGTCACGCTTGTAGCTTGACCAGAGGTGGTCACGTAGGTCATGCTTGTAGCTTGACCAGAGGTGGTCACGTAGGTCATGCTTGTAGCTTGACCAGTGGTAGTCACATAGGTCATGCTTGTAGCTTGACCAGAGGTGGTCAAGTTAAAAACGTGACCTACGGAGTGGTCAAGTTAGAAACGTGACCTACGGCGTGGCCGAGTTGGAAACATGACCAACCATCCAAAATCCAAAATCCAAAATCCAAAATCGTTCGAGTGGCAGACAGAGGTGGAAGAAGGATGGGGGATGGCCCCCGACTTGCCGCCGCCCCCCCCGCAATCACGCTCCCGGCCGCGCTTCCTCCTCGTCGCCTTCCTCGTCGTGGCTGCCGTCGGACTGGTAATTTATGGACGGGCCAACCGGCGGGCGGCGGAGGTGGCGACGGCCGTCGAAGCCGACGTGATCGCCACCGACGCTTTGTTGCGGCAGGCGGCCGAACGGGGCGACGCCGAGCTATTCAAGCCTTTTCTTTCCGGCCGTAGCCCCCGATGGACGGCGGCCCAGGCCGACCTCTTTGACCAGGGGTTGTTGTTCGGCCGCTCGCCGTTTGGCCTGGAAATAAATTGGGCGGATGATTCACCCGCAGTGACCCTCTCCCCTGACCTGATGACGGCCGAAGTGCGCGCCCTGGAATCTTACACAATTGACGTGGGCAACGGCTTGACCGAGACGGTGACATTGCAGCGCACGGCCCTCTACCGGCGCGGGCAACAACGGTGGCTGCTCTCGCCGCCTCTGTCCGATTTCTGGGGGGAGTGGGTGACTTATGAGGGACGCAGCCTGACGATGGTCTATCCGGCGCGGGACGAGGCGACGGCCCTGCGGTTAGCCCAGGATTTGGAAAAGCTGATGGCCGGCCCTTGCAGTGCTGAACTGGCTTGCCCGAACCGTTGGTGGTTGAATGTGCGCCTGGAAACCGATGCGGCGGCCTTGCTGGCGACGGCCGATCCCCTGTCGCAATTGACCGGCCAGCCGGTGGTGACCTTGCCCACCCCCACGTTGGTGGGGCTGCCGGTTGACGAAGCCGGCTACCAGGCCCTTTGGCGCGGCTACGCCAGCCATTTTGTGACGGCCGCTTTAGCCAACGTGGTCGAGTGGGTGTGCTGCGACAACCACCCCTTGTTTTTCCAGGCGTTTGTGGAGAAGCAGTTGGGCCTGATCGGGCTGCGGCCGTGGCCGCTGACGCGGGCGGTTTACGACGAATGGCTGACGAATCCCCCATCGTTGGCCCAGGCGGCCGAATTGTGGCGCAAGTCGCAGACGGGCCCAGTGACCGAGGAAGAGAGGCGGTTGGTATTGGGGGTGATAGATTTCCTCTTGGCCGCAGGGAAGAGCGATACGCGTCACCAGGAATGGGGGATGCTTCCTCGGGACGTCTTTGAGTTCTACCAGACCGAAGGGAGGGAGGCCATTGCGTTGTTCGTCGTGGTATACTCTCTGGAGGAAACAGATACCTTTTGGGATTGGCTGCGCCAATGGTTTGTTGATGAACAGGGCAACTGGGGCAATCTCTCCCAAAGCCAGTTGGAAAAGGAGTGGTTGCGCTTTCTCGACGCCAACAGCTATTCAGCTTTGAGCCGCTTGCCCCTGCCCGACCAGGAATTGCAGCTCCTCTGCCGCACAAATAACAGCGGAACAGGCGGTTTATACCATTATGACCTGGCGAATGACACGTGGACGGCCGAGTTGCCCGGCCGCTATTTCTTTACCCTCTTTCCCGCCCCCGATGAACAAGGGGTTATCCTCGAAGAGTCGGTGACGGGGGAGCGGGCGGCCGACGGCTGGCGACAGGTTATTCGCTGGCACGACGGACAGGCTACGACGCTGCTGGTGGAGCGGCCGTCTTATGGCTTGAACACCTATTGGGGCTGGCCCTACAAACCGGCCGGTCGCCTGGTCTTCTTCGAGTCGGTGGAGGGGGCGGGCCTGCCATTCTTCCATTACGTGAACCTGAATGAATGTCGGCCGGAGGGCTGCCCGACCCATTCCATCAGCGGCTTCCCCCTTTGGTCGCCAGATGACGCCCGAACGCTGCTGTGGGCGTGGGAGGGTGAAGGGGATCAAATGACGATAAAGCGGGCCGACGGCGTGGGCGCCCAACTTCTGGCCGACCTGGGGCCGGGCTATTGGCCCTTCTGGTTGGACGACCAACTCTATGGTTACGTGGCTATGCCCTTTGACGAAACCTTCCCCGGCGAGGTTATCCAGCCCAGCCAAGAGGTACGCCTGGCCTCGGTTGTAGACGATAGCTCGCAGACTGTCTTGTGGGCCGACGACCTGCGCCTAAGCCTGCCGGAAGCGGAGCGGCCGGCCAGTCTGTCGTTCTGGTCGGTCTCGGTCAACCCGGCCACCCGGCGGGAACTGTTCGTGGTGGCCTTCGGGGAGAGTGATTATAGTGATCGTGTCTTCCTGTTCACCGTGCGGCCGGCGGGTGGGGTGACCTGGGACGACGTACTGGCCCAAGCGGGCGGCGGCCGGCCAGCGTTGGACGTGGCTCTCCTCTGGCGCGGCGACGATGGTTTTGCCGGGTTGGGTTTTTCGCCGGACGGCCGTTGGTTGACGGTGTTGAGCAACGACGTGAGGGGGCGGCCGGGTGAGTCTTACAACCTTTACCTGCTTGACCTGGTGACCGGCCAATCCAGCCGGTACACAACCCAAATGGGCTACGCGCAGGATGGTTGGTTGGATTGGTCGGCCGATAGCCAATGGCTGGTGTGGACGAGCGGTAGCTATCTGCGCCTGCTCAACCCGGCGGCCGGCTACCAAAAGCTGATTGTCCACGATTACGATGAATGTATGGCGGCCGTCTGGGACGACTAATTTTGGATTTTGGATTTTGGATTTTGGGACGTGACCAAATCCAAAATCCAAAATCTAAAATCCAAAATCGTTGATGCGTTTCGAGTGGCAGAAGGACGTAGAGGATTGGGTGGAAACCCCGGCCGCCGGCGGCCGTTCTGTTCACTCGCGCCGTTGGTCTTACCTGGCCCTTTTGGGCTTGACGGTCGCCGTTGCCGGGTCTTTCCTGGTCTGGCGGCTCAACGAGCGGGTAAAGCTGGGGACGGCCGCCGTCCGCGCCGACGTGCTGGCCGCCTTTGACCTGGTCTGGCAGGCTATTGCCAATGGCGACCTGGAGCTTTTTAACTCCTTGCTGGCGGCCGACGCTGATTCCACCTGGGCCGAGGCTCAACGCGATTTGGTAAGCCACCGGCTGTTGTTGGATCGCCTGGCCCTGGGGCTTTTCTTGCAGGCGGGGTTGCCCAGAGTGGAGAGCGTGACCCTGACGCCTGATTTGCAAGAGGCGGAGGTGAATTATACCTTACCTTACAGGGTGGTTGAGGGGTACGAGCCGGAAGGTCTGGTGGAGTTGCAACACACGGCCGTCTTCCAACAGGTCGGCCGTCGCTGGCTATTGTCACCGCCGGGGCCGTCTTTCTGGCAAAGTTGGGTGGTTGAGCAGCGACCGTCACTGAACCTGGTCTTTCCGGGGCGGGATAAGGCCCTGGGTGAGCGGCTGGCGGCCGACCTGGAGGCCCAATGGGTGGAACTGTGCGCGATCCAGACGGGAACAGGCTGTCCGGCCGATTTCCGCCTGAATGTGCAATTGCAGCCCTCGCCGGCCAGCCTGGCTGTCTTGGGCAATCAACCGTTGGCGGCGAACCTGAACGTGGGTTGGGACGCCGTTTTGCCGGCCCCCACCTTGCTTGGCTTGCCGGTAGATGAGGCTGGCTACCAGGCCCTCTTGCATAGCTACACGCTGCTGCTGACGAAGGCTTTGGCTGGTAGTCGTCTCTGCTGCCCGCCAGACGCGCTGCAAGCTCAGTTGGCGGCGTTGGGGGTGGCCCCACCAGCGACGGCCGTGCAAGGCGACCCTCCCATCCCCTGGCCGGATCAGGACGTACAACTGCTGTGCGCGGCCGGCAGTGAGGCCACGCTCTATCGCTGGAACCTGGTGACGGGGGCGGTGACGCCGGAACTGACCCACGCGGTTTTTACGGCTTCGCTCAATGGCTTGCCCAATGACGATGGGGTGATTCTCCGGCAGGAGCCGATTCGGGCCGGCGCGCCGCGCAGCCGCACGACGCTGTGGCAGGGTGGGACGGAGTACCTGGTCTATAACGGCCAGGCCTTGCACGGATTGGTCTCGCCGTTTGGCCTGGGCGACCCCGGCGGCCGGCGCCTGCCGACCTTCGTTTATGACGTATTGGCGGGGGAGGCTCATTATACGCTGCTGAACCTGGATAGCTGTAGCCTGGCCCGTTGTGGGTCGCCGGTGGCGGCCGGCTGGCCGTTCTGGTCGCCGGACGGCCGGCGGACGTTGGTCTGGGTGGATGAGCAGACCTTGTTCGATGGGGACGCGGCCGGACGGCCACTGCGAGAGATCGGCCCTGGTTACGCGCCCTTCTGGATTGACAACGAGACGGTGGGTTACGCGCACACCACCGAAGAGGGGCTAGATGTGATCCAGGCTATCCACCTGACGGAGACGGGTGAATTGGGGTTGGTTTTCCTGACCAGTGAGGCTTTGCGAGGGAGTATTGCGGCGGCCGAACGCCCGGCCGACCTGACTGTGAGCTACGTGGCGGTTAGCCCGGCCGATAGCCACCGGTGGTATGTCCTGGCAAACAGTTCAGACGGCCACGGCTACCTGTTCGCCTTTGATTGGCTGAATGAAGGGAATAGTGAGGAGGAGCCGGGGATGGTGACGCTGCTGTTGACGGTGCGGCCGGCCCCGATCATTTTCCCACCATTTCTGCTTTCGCCGGACGGCCGCTGGCTGACGGCGACTACCTATGATCTGGACAGCAACCTTCGCACGCTCTACGTCTATGACACGGCGCAGGAGGAGACGCGGGTTTTTACGGCCGACGGCCGGGCGACGCCGGGTTACGATTGGTCGGCCGACGGCCGCTGGCTGCTTTTCCTCGAAAATAACGACCTGGACCTGATAGCACCATCCTTCGATTACCAGCTTTCGCTGCCGCACGAGTTGGAAGGGTGTAGTGGGGCGTTGTGGGTTTACTGAGGGTGTGGTTGTTGAGGGGCGGCGGCCGGGCTATAATGGCCGACAAAAAGGAGTGACCCATGCCATCGCCATTTCCGGGTATGGACCCTTATCTCGAAGGACATTTGTGGCCGGACGTTCACCAACGGCTGGCGACGCAGATTAGCAGGCAGCTAACGCCTTATCTACGGCCGCGCTACGTGGCCCGCCTGGCCATCACAATAGTTGAGGAGACTGACCTGGAAGCAGAGATAGGTATCATGTATCCGGACGTTGAGGTAATGACTTCAACGCTGAGGGAGGCCCAATTACCTTACAGCGCGACACAAGAAAGCTTCCTGGTAGCCGAAGCAAGGCCAGAGATTGCGCCACCCTTGACGATTCCGGCCGTAGAGTTTCTGGAAATACGCCTGGTGAGGGTGGAGATCCGTGATCTGGCCCTAAACCAACTGGTTACCAGTATCGAAGTACTATCACCCGTCAACAAGCGTGGCGCAGGTCTGGAAAAATACCGTCTTAAGCGCCGTCGGTTACATCAAGCAGGCGTTCACTTATTGGAAATTGACTTGTTGCGACGGGGCAGCCGGCCGATTTTCCATTCACGCCTGCCAAAGACGCCTTACCTGGTGATGCTCACGCGGGCTTACGCTGGCTCGACCGGTGTATGGCCCATCCAACTGCCTGATAAGCTGCCTACTGTGCCGGTTCCCCTTCTGAAAGAAGACCCCGACGTGCCTTTGGATTTGTCTCTGGCTTTGGCGGCCATTTACGACGAGGCGGCTTACGATCTTTCGATAGATTATCGCCAGCCGCCGCCACCGCCGCCATTGTCGGAAGAAGAGGCGGCGTGGGTGAAGGGGTTGTTGGAGAAGAGAGAACACGGATCGGGAGAAGCAACGGATTAAGATTACCAAACCTGACGGGTTTTCGGAAACCTGTCAGGTTTTGGATTGTGGCATGGATAAGCAACTGGTTCAGCAGCAGTTCGGCCGTAGCGCGGCGGCTTACGCGACGAGTACGGTTCACGCCAAGGGGGCCAGTTTGGCCCGGCTGGTGGAGTTGACCCGGCCGCAACCGAACTGGCGCGTGCTGGACGTGGCGACGGCCGCCGGTCACACCGCCCTGGCCTTTGCCCCGCACGTGGCCTGGGTGGTGGCGACGGACTTGACGCCGGCGATGCTGCCGGTAGCCCGGCGATTGGCTCAAGAACGCGGCCTGTCAAACATGGTCTGGAATGCGGCCGACGCGGAGGCCCTGCCCTTTGCCCCGGCTTCTTTTGACCTGGTGACGTGCCGGATTGCGCCGCATCACTTCCCGCACGTGGAGCGGTTTCTGGCGGAGGCGGCGCGGGTGCTGCGGCCGGGCGGTGTGCTGGCGGTGGTGGATAACGTGGTACCGGGGGCAGCCGGGGTGCGTGGGCGGAAGGCCAAGGCGGCGGCGTTGCTGGCCGGCCGTTACGTCAATGCCCTGGAAAAACTGCGCGACCCCAGCCACCATGATTGCCTGAGCCTGGACGAGTGGGTGAATGGTTTCGCGGCGGCCGGCTTCGCGGTGACGGCCCAGGAGACGGCCGACAAGACGATGGCGTTTGACGATTGGGTGGAGCGGATGCAGGTGGGGGCGGCCGATCAGGTGCGGTTGCGGGTTATGCTGCGCCAGGCTCCTGAAGCGGCGGCCGGCTTCTTGACGCCCCAATTTAGCGGCGATAGAATCACGTTTCGTTTAAGTGAAGCGATTGTTGTGGGGCAATTGGTAAATAGTAATTGGTAATTGGCCATTGGTGATTCGCCAATTACCAGTTACCAATTACCAATTACCCTCTTAGACTATGACCAAACGCTACCATTTCTGGATCAGCGGCTGCCAGATGAATACGGCCGACGCCCGCCAGGTGGCGAACGCGCTGGAGCAGATGGGCTACCAGGATACGCCCCAGGCGGACGAGGCGGACGTGATTGTGCTGCAAACCTGCACGGTACGCCAGCACGCGGAGGATAAGGCCTATGCCCGGCTGCATAGTTTACGGCCGCTCAAGGCCCAACGCCCTGACTTGACGATTGCCATGATGGGCTGCATTGTGGGGGTCAAGGGCAACCAGGTTCTCGAACAACGTTTTCCCTTTGTGGACGTTTTCATGCCGCCGGCCAGCGATGGCGGCCCGCTCGTTTCTTTTTTGCAAAGTGGCGAAGACCGCCACCTGGACGAAGCGGCGACGGCCGCCCGCTTTGCCATCCAGGACGAAGAAGTGGCGATACCGCTTCACCAACGCGGCCGGCTCGTTTCCGCGCCGGTGGCGGTCGTCTACGGCTGTTCGCACGCCTGTACCTTTTGTGTGATTCCGCACAAGCGGGGGGTGGAGCGGACGCGGCCGGTGGGCGAGATTGCGGCCGAGGCGCGCTCCCTGGTCGAGCAGGGGGTCAAGGAAGTGGTGCTGTTGGGCCAGATTGTGGATCGTTACGGCAAGGACGTCCCCGATGGCCCGGACCTGGCTGATTTGCTACGAATTGTCAGCGGCGTGGATGGATTAGAGCGTATCCGCTTCCTGACCAGCCACCCCAGTTACATGACTGATAGGCTGCTTTACGCGGTGGCGGAGACGCCGAAGGTGATGCCGCAAATTGAGGTACCCATCCAGGCGGGCGACGACGAGGTGCTGGAGCGGATGAAGCGGGGCTATACGGTTCAGCAGTACCGCGACCTGGTGGGGCGGATTCGGGCAATTGTGCCAGGCGCGGCTATTCACACCGACGTAATAGTGGGCTTCCCTGGGGAGACGGCCGCCCAGTTTGACGGCACGGTCCGAGTTTTGGAGGAGCTACGACTGGACAAGGTGCATTTGGCCCGCTATAGCCCGCGACCTGGCACGGTCAGCGCCCGCCGGATGGTGGATGACGTGCCGGACGGCGAGAAGCGTGAACGCTTCCAGCGCATCGAGGCTTTACAACGGGAGATTTCTTTAGAGAAGAATCGGGCTTACCTGGGGGAGACGGTGGAAGTGTTGGTGGAAGACACGCATAAAGGGCGGTGGCGCGGCCGGTCGCCCCACAATAAGCTGGTCTTCTTTGATGATCCCCGCGACCTGAAGGGCTGTTTGGTGAAGGTGCGGGTGGAGTGGGCTGGGCCGTTTAGCCTGTCCGGCCGGGCGGTAGACTATCCCCTGGCTCCTGCGCCAGAGTACGCTGCCACTATTCCCTTGGCAGTTATCTGACTAGAATA
>JBFMFT010000150.1:0-10637 GCA_040751925.1 Chloroflexota bacterium | reverse complement strand
GATTGGGGCCAACGTCGGCCGCGCAACCGGTCGCCTGCAATTTCCAACCCAGACCATGATAAAGAACGTAGTAGACGCCCGCCCCCAGGAATGAGAGTGTTGGCGGCTTGTCCGAGTAAAAGTGTTCGCCCACCTTGATCCGATCCACTGTAGCAAACCGTGAATCCTCGATAGTCCAGGTGTCGCGTTCCACCAATGATTCAATAGTGGCCAGGCGTGAAGCGTCGTTAGAAGAGTAGGAACGCGCGTGGACGAATAAGGAGTAGATCAGGATGAAGCCAATCAGGACGAACCAGGATTTCATGGTGGGACACACGTACCAGGCCAGAAACCAGGTTTTCGCCAAAAACCTGATTTCGGCGGTGAACCGTACTATTAGAAAGTTGTTAGAATGAGCATAACACCGTTGCGATGTCATGCCAAAATCCTTACAATGATACGTGGTTCTTGCTGTACCATCGGGCTATGGTCGCGTCTCTCCGCCAGGTAGTGTCCCCAGGAGAGTCAAGCAAGTTACCACCTTGCCCCACCAGAAGGCAAGGGGTTGGTAAACTCCAACTGAGTGCAGGTATTGGCTTGTTTTACCCATAACGCCCCAGGGCGGTGTGTGGTTGGGTTGTATCTTTCGTTGTTACCGACAAAGGAGTAATTTGCTATGAGGAAGCTACGCCTGGTAGTTGCTCTTTCTGCTTGCCTGCTGGTGGTTATTGGCGCGGCCGTCAATGGAGCCAGTTTTACCCTGGACCTGGTCGCCGGTGACACGGCCACCATCAATTGCTCGGGGACCGATTTACAGGTTACCGATAGTGGGGTGACGGCCTCGGCTAACTGTATCGGCCCTACCCCAACTCCCTTACCTTATTATGAACCTTACGTGGGCGCGCTGGAGTGTACCGACCACAATTCGACCGAATGGCACAGTTTGTGGAACTATACCCTGGGCTGCCATTACACCCACGAACACAATGACGATCCCCACAGTGTAGACGACATCCTGGGGCCGGTGGGTGAATTGTATGGCGGCCAATCTATCAGCTACCCCTGGCAGACCTTCGCCGGCGGTGGGGAAGGCTGGCCGCCGGCGCCCGCCCCCGGCCTGGGCTTGCTGGAGAACGAGGCCAAGCACGGGGCTTATGGCTGGTTGGTGCGGCGGGATATTCCGACCTGTACGGCCGCCACTGCCCCCTGCATCCACGACGCCCGCGTAGCTTTCCACGCCCTGATGAGTTACCAGGACGCGGTGGTGCGCTTCCATAGCGGCTTCATCGAAGCCCGCGCCCTGAATGCCGACGGCACTTATGGGATCATCAAGCTAGGTGGCTGGTATGACTATAGCTGCCTGAAGGTGGACAATCTCTACGTGCCATTGCCGGGGGTTGACCCGGCCGGGGGCTGCAACGCCCAGGGTAAGCGCGGTCACAATTCGCAGTTCAAGACGGTCTTCTGGTATGGGCTGCAACGGTTCATGGGCGACGAAGTGGTGCCTTTGAGCAAAATTGCCGTGGCCACGAAAGATGCCTGGGGCCCCGTCAGCCCACTAGACCCCTACCTGCCGCAGTTCTTCTGCGACGACTACCAATGCTCAGACAATAACAGCACCATGTCGCTGAATACCCTCGAAGTGTGGACAGACGATGACCTGGATACCAACGGCGACGGTAAGTTGGACGGCGACTATTGGACCGACCGCTATGGCCTGGATCCGGCCGATTTCTGCACCGCGCCAGGGTTGGACTGTGTGCCTCTGCACTTTGAGAACTGGCCCATTGCCAACCTCGACTACCTGGACGAGGAAAATGGCCTGGCTAAGTCTGGGGCGATTGAGTATGACTTGTCGCCAGAGGGTGAGTTCTGGATTGAGTACGAGAACTAAGAGTGGCAAGTAGCAAGTAGCAGGTGGCAAGTCAGACCTGCCACCCGCCACTTGCTACCCTTAAATCCCTGTCTGGTGGAGGGGCCAGACGCCATCTGTTGGCTAACCAAGTGAATAGCAGGAGATAAGCTATGTCGAGGCCTTCCAGAGTTGCCATTATTGGCGTTTGCCTGTTGCTTTTGGGGGCGGCCGTCGTCTTGCCGCCGGTTCTATCATCATCGGCGACGGCCACCCTCGTCGGTGTAGAGATTTTCCTGCCCACCGTCTGGCGGTCGCTGCCTCCTGCGCCCATTGAGCCTTACGCGGGCGCGCCCCCCTGCGACACCCACCCAGATACGGAGTGGCACAGCTTGTGGAACTATACAATGGGCTGCCATTACGACCACGAACACAATGACGATCCTCATAGTGTAGATGACATCCTGGGGCCGGTGGGCGAACTGTATGGCGGCCAATCCATTAGCTACCCCTGGCAGACCTTCGTTGGCTCCGGCGAAGATTATCCACCCGCCCCCGAGCCAGGCCAGGGCCTTCTGGAGAACGAGGCCAAGCATGGGGCTTATGGCTGGTTGGTGCGGCGCGACGTACCGACCTGTACGGCCGCCATTGCCCCCTGCATCCACGATGCACGGGTAGCTTTTCACGCCCTGATGAGCGCGCACGACGCGGTGGTGCGCTATCACAGTGGCTTCGTCGAAGTGCGTATCCTGAATACAGACGGCACTTATGGGATTGCCAAGTTAGGGGGCTGGTATGACCATAACTGTCTGGAGGTAGACCAGGTGTTTATACCCCTCCCCGGCGACCCGCCCGAAGGCTGCCTAGACGACGGGCACGGCCGCCGCCAGCACTCCTCCATCTACAAAGTGGTTCACTGGTACGCCCATCAGAACTTCCGCGACCAGGCGGTGGTCAGCCGGGTGGGGGTGGCGACGACCGATCCCTGGGGGCCGATTAACCCGGCCGACCCCTACCTCTTGCAATTCTTCTGCGCCAATTACCTGTGCGCCGAGAACAACAGTACCATGTCGCTCAATGAGTTGACCGTGCGCTTCTTTGACGACCTGGATACGAATGGGGACGACCGGCTCGACGGCAGCTACTGGACGGATCGCTACGGCATCCTGGTCGCCAACTGCGCCCAACCAGCCTTAGACTGTGTGCCGCTGTCCTTCGACAACGTCCCGATTGCCCGCATGGAATACCACGACGAGGACAATGGTCTGCCTGGGGCGGGGGCTATTGAGTATGACTTGTCGCCAGAGGGAGAGTTCTGGATTGAGTATGAGAATTAGGGCGGCAGTAACTTTCTCTGTCTATCCGTGTTATGGATAGCAGGTATTGTGTCGTGGTCGTAGTTGACTATCTGAACCGGAGCGCCGCTCATCTGCGAACGGCTGTATTGGTTGTGATAGGACGTTAAGGAGGTAACCCGTGAGCATTGGCTTAATTGTTGGATGGATACTCGTAGGTTGGTGTGGCACACCGTGGCCCAGGCGTTGGCCGTGGCCGCCGCCACCACCTGACCCTGAACCCTGGATGAGCAAAATCATTGGTGTTGTGGGCGGCGTAGTGGGCGGCTGGGTCTTCGGCCAACTTATAGGAGCGGAAGCCGTTGTGTCGCTCATTGGCGCCTACGCTGGCTCTGTTATCTTGAGCGACGTGGCCGGTTTGGCCATGGGCGGTATGAAGCGCAAAGGCTAAGAGTACCGACCAAAGGGGAGTCTTAGCTTGAGTACGAGAATTGGTGCGTGAAGCGTGAAACGTGAACCTCACGTTTCACGCCTCACGTTTCACGAGCTATCTCCAGCTTCAGTAAGTTATTTCTAATAGGCTCTCGGCAAGCTGCCGTAACTGCTGACCATCCAGCGCGCTCAGGCGCATGGCGGTCGCCAGGTAAGGGGTGTTGCGCGGCTCGGTTACAAACTGTTGTAGGTCGGGGGCGAGACTCTTGAAGCCACGTTCTAAGGCCAGTTCCGCTTCGTGACGGGCTAATGGCCCGCGCCGGCCGTCCAGAAAATAATCCAGCCCCACGCCCAGGTAGTCGCCCAATCGCTCCAGGTGTGGGAGAGGCACGGCCGCCTGCCCTGTTTCATACGCTTCCAGTTGCCCACGCTCTATGCCGATGGACTGAGCCGCTTCGGCGGCCGTGCGGCCGGCCTGCTCCCTCGCCTGGCGCAAGAGCGCGCCAACGAGCCGCTGGCGGATGGCGACCAGTTGGGTGAAATCGGTGGCCTGATCCGTCCCTAGCGTTTGCTGGCCCCAAAAGTGAGCCAGGGGGACTCTCAGGTAGAGGGCCAGGGCTTCCAGTTCGGGCAGGGAGAGGAGGTAGCGGCCTTCTTCGGCCGCCGCTATCTGCTCTGGCGCGAGGTGGAGGATACGGGCGCAATCGTCAGGGGAGCGGCCGGCGTACTGCCGGGCATCCCGAATCAACACCCCTAAAATTTTGGCCTGCGTAACGTCTTTTTCATTCATAACGGCCCCTTGAAGAATTGACGAAGGACGAACGACGAAAAGAAGGGCGCGTTCGTCCGTATAAGCCCAATTGTACTGTGTGCGCGCCACAAGACAAAAAACGGCCGGCGTTTTCCAAACGTCGGGTGTTTCGTTATACTTGTTGGGACAGCTTGAGCGCAACGAGGAGGTCTGCTATGCAACAGTGGGAATATATCATCGTTTATGGTGGCATTACCCGGCCGTGGATCGTCGAAGCCGCGCACGGGAAGGAAAGCCTGGGCGAGATGGCCGAGGTGGAAATGATGAATAAACTAGGCCAGCAGGGTTGGGAGTTGATTGCGGTCAGCAACCGCTATTATTTCCGGCGGCCGAAGTCGGGCTAAGAGGTAGCAGGTAGCAGATGGCAGGTAGCAGGTAAGAAAGGCCACTTGCCACTTGCTACTTGCCACCTGCTACTTGCCACCTGCCACTTGCCACACCCATGTTTTCCCGCACGGAGTTTGAGGAACTGGTGGCCCAGGCGTTGGACGAACTGCCGCCCTATTTCCAGGAGCGGATGAGTAACGTGGCCGTCCTGGTGCAGCCCTGGCCCAGTCGCCGCGAGTTGGAGCAGGCCGGCGTGCGGCCGGGCCACACCCTCCTCGGCCTCTATCACGGCATCCCCCTCACCGAGCGCACCCACGCCTACGGTCTCGTCCCCCCAGACACGATTACCGTTTATCAAGGCCCCATCGAACAGACAGCCCAGACGGCGGCCGAGGTGGTGGCGGCCGTGCGCCACACAGTCATCCACGAACTCGCCCACCACTTCGGCATCAGCGACGCCCGCCTGCGCGAACTGGGCGCGTATTGAAGTCTCGGTGGGAACCAGGTTTTTGGCAAAAACCTGGTTTCTGCTCCCTATCACGTCATCTTGACCACAATATCGCTAATCGTGTTGGCGGCCTCATCGCCGCGGTCGGCCGCGTTGCTCAGGTGGCGATAGGCTTCGCGCAGTTTGAGCATTTCGACAATGTGTTGAGTGTCCTGGGGCATAGAAAAGAGGTCAGCCAGGGCTTCGCGGTAAACTCGCTCCACCCGGTTTTCCAGGGCTTTGGCTCGTTGGGCGTGTTCGTTGGCCACGGCCGGGTGCTGGCTCAGGCGCAGCATCCCCAGGTGGAGTTCGACGGCCGCATCGCGCAGCAGGCTAACCATCCGCTTGAGGAAGTCATTGGGCATGATGCCCAAAATCTCCATCTCCTCGGTCGTCGTGTAGGCGTAATCCACCACGTCGTCCAGGTTGCGCGACAAGGAATGGATGTCCTCGCGGTCTATAGGGGTGACAAAGGTGCGATTGAGTTCATCCACGAGGATGCGCCGCACTTCGTCGGCCTCATGTTCAATCTGGCGGGCCTTCTCCGACTGCTTCTCCCCCGGCTTGTTGAGGTATTTCAGCAGCATATCGTTGGCCTGAACGGCGAAGTTGGCCTGCTGGATGAGCAGAGCCAAGAATTTGTCCTCGCGGGGTCTAAAGTAGTCGCGCAGCCGTTGTAACATGATTCACCTGCAAACCTAACAGGTTTTCCCAAAACCTGCCGGGTTTTGTCACTTACCTCTGTAAAATTAGCAGCAGCCCGGCCACCGGCCGGTACAGCAGAATAGCCACCAACATTGTCACGGGTAGGGTTAAGGCCCAGGCCAGAGCAATGTCGTAAAAGACCTGCCAGCGAACTTTGCCCAGGCGTTCGGCCGCCCCCACGCCCAGGACGGCCGTATTCACCACCTGGGTCGAACTGACCGGGCCACCCAGCAGGGCGGCGGTCAGGATAACCAGCCCGGCCGTCGTTTGGGCGGCAAAACTATGCACCGGCCGAATCTTGTAGAATCGGCCGCCGACCGTGCGGATGATTCTCATGCCACTGGTGAGCGTGCCGAGGGATAAGACGGCCGCGCTGATGGCGACCACCCACAGTGGCAAGTCAAAGTTCTCCACCATACCTGTCGTGACCATAGCCAGGCCAATCAGGGCCATAATCTTCTGCCCGTCGTTCGTGCCGTGACTGAGAGCCAGGCCCACGGTGGTCAGCAGTTGCGCCCGTTTGAACAGTAGATTGATGCGCGGCGTGGCCCCCTGCACCAGCAGCAGGGTCAGGCGCATAATCAGATAGCCGGCCAGCAGCCCAACGATGGGGGAACCGACCAAAGAAAGGAGAATGCGGACCAGACCAGGCCCGCTTAGGGCGGACGCGCCGCTGCCAGCCAAAACGGCTCCCACCAGCCCGCCAACTAGGGAGAAGGCCGGGCTGGAAGGAATGGCCCGCCACCAGGTAAAGAGTTTCCAGAGGATGGAGGAGAGAACGGCCGTTAGCACGGCGGCGGCGGTCAGGCTGCTGGGGTCGGCCAGGTCGCGGCCGATGGTCTGAGCAATGGCGACGCCAAACAGAAAAGGGCCAACCAGTTCGGCGACGGCCGCCAGCCAAAGAGCGTGTCGGGCGCGCATGGCCCGCGAGGAGATGACAGTAGCGACGACACTGGCGCTGGTGTGAAAGCCGTCCAGAAAGCCGAAAAGGAGAATGGCAAAAAGGAGAATGAGCAGCGTTGGCGACGGCGACATGGATCGCTTAGTTTATCGCTTGCGCTATAATCTAGCAACGTTCGCGTAGCCCAACCCCCCGCAGGTCGCGGCGACCTACGGGGTTCAGTTACCCAAAGTAGTGGACATTTTTCGGCGCATCCGGCCGCGCTCGGCGCGTTTTGTCTGGTCTGTTTCTGTTGGCGTCGCCCTGCTCTACCTGGGCTGGACGGCCGTTCGCCTATTGGCTCAACCGGCCTGGATCGGCCGCTTGCCTCTCACCGCCGTTGAGTTGCTAAATCTGGGGCAGGCGGCCTGCGGCTTCACCCTGCTGGTGGTCTGGGCAGCCCTGTGGTGGCGGCAGCGGGCCAAACGAAGCAGGCCCATGCCGGCCCTGCGGGTGGCCGAGTTATACGCCTTGCAGCCCGGTGAGTTTGAGGAGTACGTGGCCGCCGTCTTCCGGCGCAAGGGCTATCGAGTGAAAGTAACCGGCGGTAGCGGCGATCATGGGGTGGACGTGGCCCTGCAGCACCCGGACGGCCGGCGGGCCATTGTTCAGTGCAAGCGTTACCAAAACACGGTGGGGGAGGAGACGGTGCGCGAGTTATATGGCACGCTCATACACGAAGAAGTCGCCCACGCCTTCCTGGTAACGACGGCCGAAATCTCCCCGGCCGCCCGCGAGTGGGCCGCCGATAAACCCATCACCCTAATTGATGGCGAGACGTTGGCCCGCCTTACGGCGGCGGGGGCGTCGGGCAGGGCGGATTCTCGTAGTAATTGAGGCGAAGCGTTTGGCCGTCACCCGAATCTACGCGAAGGCTGCCAGGGTTGGCCCGGCAGCTGGCCCATTTGTACTCAAAGTCTGGGCCGGCGACCGGCAGGTCGTCGCGGTAGTAGGTGTAGACGCCGTTGCCACCCGTGGCGGTGATGGTAACGTGGGCGATGGCCTGGGCCGAACTTTGGGGGTCTAGCCGCCACGTGATTTGGTAAGTGAAGGCCAGGGGGCCAATCGTTACGGCCGGCGTCCGCGTGGGGGCGGCCGGCGGCCGGGTGGATGAGGCTCTGGCGGTGACGGTGGGCGCCAGGGTAGGAGCTTGGGTCGGCCGTGTAGAAAGGGCGGTGGGGAGGGCCGTGGCTGAAGGGTCGCCGGCCGGCGTGAGAAAGGGCGCAGTGGCCGGGGCTTCGGCCGTTGGCTCTATGGGCATCGTTACTGTAACCGTCGCCGGCAGCGAGGCGGTGGGGGTTAGCGGGGCGGCCGGGCCGATGGGGGCATTGCAGGCCAGGGCCAGCCCAAACCAGAGAATGAACCAATAACCCATGGCGGGTAACTTCCTTGTCATGTTACCACCCTAGCCTGATTATACCACGAAGAAACCAGGTTTTGGGCAAAAACCTGGTTTCTGGATAGTTTGTCGGCCGGGTACTTGACTTTTGTCCCAAAATTATGCTAGACTGCAAAGGTGTATCTTCGAGGCACATACGTGACGGAAGTCATTCCCCCGACTTTACATCAAACTGACAAGGGCAGAGTAGTTTTAGGTATGAGTGAACTGAGCAGTCCATTCGACGAAATGGAAGTTGTCAATGCGCTAATGAATGACGCATCGGAAAAAGGATATATCACGTATGACATGATCCTGGAAGCCTTGCCGGAGGTGGAAAGTAACCTGCCTCTGCTAGAAACAGTGATTGATGAGCTTCAGGCATCGGGCATTCCCATTTATGAGAATGAAGAAGAAGTGAACAACGAAATTGCTCAAGCCATGAACGGTGTCGAAGAGGACGCAGACCTGAGTGACGCCATCTTGGAAGTAGGGCCTGATTTTGACGAATTGCCGCACGCCGCGCCGCTCTTTGATTTGAGCAGTGTGCCGATTGATGACTCGGTTGGTCTCTATTTCCGCGAAATGGGCCAGCAGCAGTTGTTGTCGGCCGAAGAAGAGGTGCAACTGGCGATGGAGATTGAGGCCGGCCGCGAAGCGGTTCACCATCTTCGCAAGGAATCGCTAGACGACAACCAGCGGCAGGATTACGTGCGAGCGAAAGAAGTGGGTGAGGCCGCCCGCGCCCACCTGATCCGCGCCAATACGCGCCTGGTCGTCAGCATTGCCAAGAAGTATCGCGGTCGCGGCCTGCAATTCCTCGATCTCATCCAGGAAGGCAATGTCGGCTTGATGAAGGCCGTCGAGAAATACGATTACCGGCGCGGCAATCGCTTTAGCACCTACGCCACCTGGTGGATTCGCCAGGCGGTGACGCGGGCTTTAGCCAATCACGGCCGCACCATTCGCATTCCGGCCCACCTGGGCGGCCGGATCAGCAAGCTCTACCAGGTAGCCCAGGAGTTGGAACAGGAATACGGACGGCAACCAACGGCCGAGGAGATTGCCGAGAACATGGAACTACCGGCCGACCGCGTGCGCTGGATGTTGCGAACCAGCCGCCAACCCGTTCACCTGGAGCGGCCGGTGGGCGACGAGTCCGACGCGGAACTGGGCGATTTTATTGAGGACATCGAGGCCCCGCCTCCGGCCGAATCGGTGGCCCAGACCATGCTGACCGAAGAGATTGGCGAAATCCTGGATCAATTGACGCCCCGCGAGGCGCGCATCTTGCGCCTGCGCTATGGCCTCCAGGATGGCGAGTCGCGCACGCTCAAGGAGGTAGGCGAGATGTTTGGCCTTTCCCGCGAGCGCATCCGCCAGTTGGAAAAGGAGGCCCTACGCAAGCTGCGCCATCCCAACTTTGCCGGCCATTTGCGCCAGTACCTCAACTGACAAAGTAGGTCACGTTGGAAACGTGACCTACTATCTCTACCTCGGATTTGTACCACCTTGCCTTTCCACCCCGGCAGCCGGCCCCGGCCGGGCGCCGGCCGCCGCGCTTACTTTTGTTACATGGGGTGGGCAGCCACGAAGAAGACCTTTTCAGCCTGGCCCCTTACCTGGATCCCCGCTTCCACATCCTCAGCCTGCGCGCCCCCCTAACCTTATCGCCTGGCAGCTACGCCTGGTACGAAATCGCTTTCAATGGCGACCGCTTCCGCTTTGATCCCCACCAGGTCGAAAACGCTCGCCAGGTCTTGATGACCTTCATCCAGCAAGCCCCACAGCTTTATGAGATTGACCCAGAGCGGGTTTACCTCCTGGGTTTCAGCCAGGGGGCGATTATGAGCCTGACCCTGGCCTTGACTCAGCCGGAGCTGCTGGCGGGGGTGGTGGCTATCGCCGGCCGCACTTTGCCAGAGTTGTTTCGCTCCGACCCACCCCTGGGCGGCCACCTGGCCGCGCCAGCCGCTTGGCAGGATTTCCCACTCCTGGTGATGCACGGCTTGTACGACCCGGTGTTGCCCATCCAGCACGGCCGGGCCACCCGCGACCACCTGGCCCGCTTGCCGGTGGCTCTTACCTACAAGGAGTATGACATGGGTCACTACATCAGCGAAGAGTGTCTGGGCGACGCAGCGCGCTGGCTTACGGAAAGGGGTAATTAGACCGGACAGGTTTCCGAAAACCTGTCTGGTCTGGTCAGTCATTGTGAAGTATCATGGAGGAATGATGTCGCTATCAGAAGTGGGAGAGCGGAGACAGTTTGGGGGCGGCTCGGATCCAGCCAGTGAGGAGTACAGACCGAGACGAACCTGGGCGGAGATGGCCCGCAATCTGGCGGTGCTGTTTAAGGCCCGCATTGTTGGTCTCCTGTTATTGGCGGCTACGGGTGGGGCTTTCCTGGGGGCGGGTGGATGGCCGGGCG
>JBFMFT010000015.1:0-24570 GCA_040751925.1 Chloroflexota bacterium | reverse complement strand
TCGCCAGCCCGGTAAGGAGGCCCCAAAGTGGGCCAGTGGCGGGCTGTCACGGCCGGGATCACAAGCCTCGTAAGTCTGAAATTGCAGGGCCGACATATAAATCCAGGTGCGCCAGAACTGCTTGAAAACGTCGAAGTGGCGGAAGGAGCGATAGGTACCGTGAACGACTTTATCAATCAGGTCAATTTCGTCGGCGAAGCATTGTTGGAGAGGCTGCCAATGATCAGCGCGGAAATCGCCGGTGGCGAGGACGCGGCGCAGGATGGGGGCCGCCCGCAAGATGAAGGCGGCCGTCAAATCCAGGCCGGTGCCATAAAGGGGATCAATGAAAGCGGCGGCGTGGGGCGCAACCAGGAAGCGGTCGCCGGCGATGGTGTGGGAGGAGAACTGGATACGGCCGGTCTTCACCCAGGGACGGATAGGGCGGGCCAGCCCCAATTGGGCCTGCACGGTGGGGAAGCGCCGCACAAAAGCCCGAAATTCTTCCTCGGCCGGGAGATCGTTATCCGGGTATACGTCGCGGTCCAGGGTCAGCCCCACACTGACCACCCCATTATTGAAGCGAATGAGCCAGAACCAGCCCCCCTCAAAGCAGTGGTGGATAGTATTGAAGTCGCGCTTGATGCCAAAACGGGCCGACGGCCGCCGCAAGACGTTTTCCAGGACGACGACCCGCTCCACGTGGGTAAAGAGGGTGCGGCTGTTGGTACGGAGACGGGTGGGCTTGTCGCGCAACTGCAACTGTTTCGCCAGGGGCGACGGGGGACCAGAGCAATCCAGGACAAAGCGAGTCTGGACGCGCTCCAATTGGCCTTCGCTCCTGACTACTAATTGGACGTGGTCGGCCTGGGGAACGTACTCGACGACGGCCGTCTGGTCACGGTAGGCCACCCCGTAAGCCGCCAGGCGCGACACCAGGAAGCTATCCACGTCGGCCCGCAGAAAATGAACGTCCGATCCCAGGGGGGAGATGGGGCTGCGGAACAGCATTTCCTCACCACGCTGCAAGGGGACGCCGTCACGATGATAGCCCAACCAGAAGCCAGGCTTGGGCCAGCCTACCAACCCTTGCGCTTTCAGCGCGGGATAACGCACGATCTGTTGCAGTTCAGGCAGGTTATACTGCCGGGCCAGGTGTTCATACCCCTGGGTGGCCGTGGCAATCATAGACTCGCCAATGGCAAAGCGTGGGTGGCTTCCCGCCTCTACAACCAGTACATCCAGCCCCATCTGGGCCAGGACGAGGGCGCTAGAGGTTCCCCCAATTCCTGCTCCAATTACAACGCAATCGTATGTTTTGGACATATTATTCGCTTGTGCCTGTTCGATTGTCAGCGACGATAGCGACTATGGTTAGATACGACGAAACTGGTTTATCAACATTATACTCGATTTTGCCGTTTTCCACACTATTAGCCCCGCGTCCTTGACAACCTCCTTCAACCTGCGACCGGCCACTTGCTACCTGCCGGCTGCCCTCCGCCTCTTGTCTCCTCAAAAAACTCCTCCTCACTCCCTTCAATCTGTGTACGCTTTGAGGGTGGCTACCTTTGTTGCCGGCGCCTTCCTGGTCACACGCATTTCCAGGTAGCCTTTCGCCGCTAAAGAGCCATCCGGCCGGTAGACAACCTTCAGGTGGCTAATCTCGCGCCGGAAGATGGGTAACGGAGTGAGGGAGTGAGGGAGTGAGGGAGTGAGGGTGAAGTGGCCGTACCAGGCCAGGATAGCTCGCCCCTTTTCAGGCGTGCATAAACCGCCCTCTACCAGGTAGTGAACGAACTGCGACCAGCGCGGCTCTTTTTGCGGGTTGTACTCCGACAAGAAGCACTCCAGGCCGACCTGGCGGGACAACGTATGACCCACGTCCAGTGAGACAGCTATGCGGTCGGTAAAAGGTGACAGGGCGGCCGTCACCCTTTGCAGCGCGTCCAGGTCGCCCGGCCAGCCAGCGCGAGACAGGAAGGCCCCAATCTGGTCGGCCGGCAGGCCAATGATAACGAAACGAGCGGCCGTCTGCGTGCGCGGCAGCATCATGCCAATAGCGAAAGGGATCGCCCCCGGGGGCAAAGCCTCATACAGTTTACCTACACTGGACCAGACAGCGGCCGGAACAGGCCCTCCAAACAAGAGTCCCAGAATGGCCTCGGCCACCGGCAGGTGGTCGGCCGCCCTGGGCATCCGTTCAGTGGTATACATAGCCGGCCCAATTCCATGCAGTCCGACCTTGCCGGTGTAGAAGCTGGGCAGTGGCAGGGCTGACCCACCCCCATCCAGGTCAAATTCCAGCCAGGTATCCAATACGTTCTGGTTCAGCAGGGTATTTTGGGGATCGCACCAGTGGCGGTAGAAATGGTGAATACGCGACCAGATCGGGTGAGGGTCGGCCGCGTCGGGGTAAAGCGAGCGATTGATGAAGAACTGGTCGCTGCCATCGAAGCGGTTAAAGCGGGGAATAAAATCAACCGCCGGGGCGTTGGCTTCCAGGCGACATTCCAGCACCAGGCCCGACACCGACGGCAACTGCCGGGCAATGGCCTGAATCAACGGTCGGGCGGCCGGGGCCACCAGGTGCGGATCAAGGTACGGTTGGCAGACCCTGAGCAGATAATCGGCCGTGAAAGATGAAGCAGCCATTACCCTCTCTCTTTTTCTTTCTTCTCAGCGTACTCTGCGTCTCGGCGGTAATTGGCTATGAAAACACACCAGTGTTAAAAAGGTTGTGCGGATCGAGTTGGCGGCGCAACTGTTTTAACTCCTCGTAGGCGCGTCCGTACACCTGGCGTCTGACCTGTTCGTCCATCTCGTGCCAGCCATACAGATACGGCCGCCCACCCAGGGTCAGACACTTTGCCAGGGCCAGCCGCAAGACAGCCTGAACGGCTGCCACCCCCTCTAAATCTTCGCCGCCGATCTCTGGGTAAAACCCTATCAAATAAGTCATAGGGGCGGTGAAGGTCGCTGAGGCTTCCAGGGGAAAGGTGATCGCCCCGGCCGGCCGCCGGATGGCGTGAATGGCAAAACCATCCACGTAACGACCCAATGGCCCATTTTCCCACTGGTCAGCCAGAAAGTGGACGAAGGGGCGGAGGCCGGCCAGGTCCAGGACGTAATCGGCCGGCAGGTTATAACAGTCCGTTCGCAAGGGTTGGCTAAAGGGCGGCGCGCTGGCTACACGGGCCGATTCCTGGCGCACGAGCGGGGGCGGTGCTGGTGGTGGCAGGTAGCAGGTGGCAGGTGGCAGGTGGCAGTCCTGACTGGCTACTTGCCACTTGCCACTGGCTACACCTTCCTCCCCGGCCACGCCGTACAGAGTGTAGTAGCCCCGCCCATGCACGTAATAGGCCAGGAAGGATTCCAGCCACTCACCTGGCTCACCCTCAAGCCAGGCGAACGAGTCCAGCCAGGTCGTCGCCGTTGGCTGCTGGTAGACGAGGTGGCGCAGGGGGCGGGGAAAGGGAATCGTTCGCATGACCACCCTTTCCATGACCCCCACCTGGCCCAACCCGGCCAGGCTGTAGCGAAATAGCTGCGGGTTTTCGTCAGGGGCGCACCACACGGCCATCCCATCTGGTTGCGCCAACCGCACACGCTCCACCTGGTGGACTTGCGCGCCATAAGTGACCGAACGCTGTCCATACCCCCCTACCGACAACGTACCGCCGACGGTTGTCTTGAGGTTGCCGGTTAAGACCGGGGCTGATCGCCCCAGGCGGTTCAACTCCCGTTCCAGATAGGCCCACTGGCTGCGGCCACTCACTTCCACCCGTTGGTCTTCGAGCAGGCGAAATTCCACGTGGTCGGCCGCGTTGACCATTACCACCCCCTGGTCGGACAACGTTTGCCCCATGACCGAGTGGGCCGTCCCCCGCACGGTCACGGGGAGACCGGCCGCCCGCGCCACTTGCAGACAGTGAACCACGTCCGCCTCGCCGGTGGTCTTAACCACCACCGGCGGCTGTTTGGTGACCAGCCGGCCGAAATCCTGGCTATAGGTGGCTACTTGAGCGGGGAGGGTCAGTACCTCGCCCACCACGCCGGCTTGCAGACGGCTGGCGAGAGGGTCTTCAGCTTGTTGCGGCCTGGTCTCCTGGCCGGCCGGGCCTGGGGCAAAGGTCAAGAAGACCTCGCTAAAAGCCTCCTCAAAATCCGCCTCGGACACCACCTTGCGGCCGGCGGCCGGGTCATTGAGATAGACGATACCTGAGCCAACCCCTTCAACGACGACGAAGTGGTTAGCTTCCCAGAGGGCCACGAAGGGGAGGGGGGGCGGGGAGGCCAATAGGCTTTTGGCCGGCTGCCGGAAACCCCTGGCGATGACCCCATAATCGCGGGCGATTCTGAGGAGGTGGGCGGCTGTCATACCATTCCCCTCCGGCCGTTGAGCGCGTGCGCGTAGTTCGGCCCAGGAGGCGGGGCGGCCGTAATAAGCGAGAACCATCGCCAAAGCCGCCAGGCCACAGGATTGGGCTTCCATTTGCAACACAATGGGTGTCTGGATACGGCGGCCGGGGCTATGCGATTGGAGAGAGACGCCAGGCGACATGATGATCAACTATACAGGCAAAGAGGCTAACCCGCAATGTTCGCCAGTAGAAACCTGTCAGGTCCGCGGGGTTTTTGGCAGATGGGACCTTTTGGTTTAGAATTTGCCTATCTGGTCAGCCTCGAAGGCCTACAAACACTATCCCAAGCAAGGAGGGTATGACCCCGTGAAAGACTTGAGCCTGGCAAGCCTGCTTGCCCCGGTGGAAGTGGCGACTTTTCTGGAAGAGTATTGGGAGAAGAAGCCTCTGGTCGTTTCCGGCCGCGACAGCCACTACTACGACAACCTGTTTTCTATCCAGGACGTGGGTCGCCTGCTCTTTCGCGGTCGTCCCTACGAAGACGTGACGCTGGTCAAGAAACAGGATCGACCTAAACTCAGCCAGCCTTTTGACGTGATGGAGGTGCAGCGTTACTTCCACGCTGGTTACACCGTGGCCCTCAACCACCTGTACGGCCGCCACGAGGCCCTTTCCATTTTCTGCCGCAGCCTGGGAGATTTCTTCACTTACGGTATTGGGGCCAATATGTACCTGACGCCCAGAAATTCCCAGGGTTTCCGGCCGCACTACGATTATCACGACGTACTGGCCTTGCAAATCTGGGGGACGAAGAAATGGTATCTTTACGGACTGGTGACCCCGCCGCTGCCGGCCGACGGCTACCCCGACCTGGCCCCCGACCTCTACGCCCAGCCCAAGCCGGACCGCCTGCCAGAAGTGCAGCAGGAAATCTGGTTAAAGCCAGGCGATCTCCTTTACCTGCCGCGTGGCGTCGTCCACGAGGCCAGCACCGGCCCCGATGCCCATTCCCTGCACCTGACGATTGGCGTGTACAACGTGACTTGGGGCCATTTGCTGGTCGAGGCCCTGGAGGTTTTAACCCGGCGCAACGTTGACTTTCGCCGCTCTGTGCTACCCAGCCTTCTCGAGAATGAGGGTGGAAGGTCGGCCATCAAGGCCCAGGCGGCCGCGCTGGTAAAGACGTTCCTGGAGCAGTTAGGGCCGTCTTTAGAAGAGGCTCGCCAGTTGAATGTAACAAACTTTCGTAAGCGGCCGTCCCTATTGCCCGACTATGGCTCCCTGTTTGAGGGGAGCGCGCCGGTGGTCGAACTCGATACCATCATTCGCAAACGGGATGACATTGCCTATAAACTGGTAGAAACAGATGGTCAGGCCGGGATTTTCCTTTCTAGCGGGCATCAGGTGATGGGCCCCGCCAGGCTGAAGCCGGTGTTCCAGTATATCCTGGCCGTCCAGGGGGCCTTTGCCATCCGGCAAATACCCTATCTTTCGGATCAGGCCAAGCTCACCCTCGGCCGGCGGCTCGTCTTCGAAAACGCCTTAGTGCCAGTGTAGTAGCGCAATCCGCCGGCTTGCCAGGCGCAATCCGCCGGATTACCAGGCGCAATCCGGCGGATTGCGTTACATTGTGGAGCAAGCCGCCGGCTTGCCGGTGGCAAATAGCAAAAGACCAACGCCAATCCGCATTTAGCCGCGTCATTGGCGTTGCCTAATCCAAAATCGAAAGAGTGGCACGTGCAATCCAAAATCCAAAATCCAAAATCCAAAATCGAACAAGAATTTGCTTTTGCCGACTTAATTGCCCCGCTCACGGCGACTACTTTTTTCGACAAGTATTGGGAGAAACAACCCCTGCTCATCACCGGCCGTGAGCCTGACTACTATGCCAATCTCTTTACCATGAGCGAAGTTGGGCCACTCCTCTTTCGTGGCCAGCCAGGTGAGGATTTGCAGTTGGCGAAAGACCACGAACGCCTGCCCCCCTTACAACCGTTTGATCCCCTCAAAGTCCGCCAACTCTACCACGCCGGTTATTCCATCGTCCTCAACTACGTCTTCCGCCGCCACGAAAAGCTGTCCCTCTTCTGCCGTAGCCTCGAAGACTCGTTTCATTGCACCGTTGGGGCCAACCTATACTTGACCCCCAGGAACTCGCGCGGCTTCAAGGCCCATTACGACGAACACGACGTCATCGTTTTGCAGATTGACGGCACGAAGAAATGGTATGTCTTTGATCATTGCACACCGCTCCTACCTGGCAAGGGCTATAGCAAGGTGCTACCGGCCGAGTACGGCCAACCTCTCCCCGAAGCACAGCCGCCACTACAGCAAGAATTTTGGTTAAAGCCGGGCGACTGCCTGTATTTGCCGCGTGGTTTCGTCCACATGGCCCACACTGGCCCCGACACCCACTCGCTCCACCTGACCTTTGGCGTCCACAGTCTAAGCTGGGGACAGCTGATCGCCAGCGCGTTTGAGGCCCTGGCCCGCCACTACGAACCCTGGCGCCACTCGGTACCACCCGGTTTTCTGCACAACGGCCATGCCTGGGAAGCCGGCCAGGAACAGGCGGCCGGTCTGGCCCAGGTCTTGTTCGAACAGCTAGACACCACTCTGAATGAGGCCCTGGCTCTAAACGAAGCCGGCTTCCGCCAGCGGCCGGAGCTCCTGCCTGATTACCGGTCGCTATTTGACGACTCGAATACCCCATAGGTTTACGGGGTTTTGCTTTACACGGGTTCTGACAATCTGTATAATACGAAGCGTATCTTTGTGTGTCCTCACAAGCCGTCTCAAGTGCAATAAAGGTCAGGTATGGCGTCCTCGACTTTATCCCCCCTTGATATGTTGGACTTGCCCGACGCGGAGCAGTACGTTCTGCGTTGCCTGAACAGGCGGCCGGGCCTGACGGTGGCTGAGATTGCTACGGCAACCAAGATGCCCGTCGAGGAGGTGGAGCCAGCCCTGCGCCAAATGGTCGAGCGCTCCCAGGTAGTCGAGCAGTTGACAGACGGCCGGCGCACCTTCTCCGTCCGTTTTAGCCGGCTGCGAGGCGGCTTACGCCACGTGCCGGCCAACGTCCTGGCTATTCTGGACGAAAAACCCGACACCTTCCTGGCCGAAGCCCCACTCACCGCCCTCCTCACCCCAGACGAACGGGAAACGTTGCTGGACAAAAGCGTCGCCCGCCAACTGATGCCCAATGAAGTTGTCATCTGGCAAGGCGACCGCTTCAAGCAGATGGGGCTGGTCAGAATGGGCCTCTTGAAGCAATCCCGCTTGCAAAAAGGTCAGGCAGGCCAGGCTACCGAGTATCTCCGCCGGGCCGATTGGTTTGGCCTGGGTGAGACCCTGAGTGAGTATCCAGCCCTGGACACCTACACGGCCGTCACCGAAAGCGAGATTTTGGTCTGGCCGGTGGAGGAGTTCACCAATTTTCTGCGCCAATCCTCCCGTCTTAGTCTGGCTCTTAACCGCCTCCTGAGCCAGCAACTGCACCAGTGCCAGAACCAGCGCGTCCATGGGGCCGGCCGTCTGTGGGTCGTAGAAGCCGTTGAGGCGCAAGCTGGAGCCACCACCTTTGCCGTCAACCTGGCCCTCCTGGTCTCCCGCAACGGCGGAAGCAACGGCCAGCGCAACCGCGTTGTTCTCTGTAACCTGCACGACGACGGCCAGGCTATGCTGCGGATGTTGGGCATGGACACACGGGCGGCCGCCGCTGCCCTGCCGGGTCAGAACACCTATTTGGAACACCCTGGCGGCTTACAAATCCTGTTGAAAGCCGCCCAGCCTAACTATCCACCTCAAGCCCAACTGGATATATTCTTGACGGAGCTACAGAGCCGCTTTGACACCATCATTTGCGATAGCGGCTGCCGTACCGACGATGAAATGATTTTGCGCCTGCGCGGCCAGGCCGAACGGCTGATCACTCTGACGCGGCAGGCGGATGGGGTAGAGAACGGCCGCGCTCGTTGGAGCCAGTTGCAACCTTACGCCCGGCCGGCCCAAAAGCGGCTGCTGGCTTACAATCGTTCGCAAAGCAATGGGGTTGTCCCCGACGCCGCCTTTCACCTCATTTTGCCTTACGACCCAGATAGTTCCGCTTTGGCGGCGGCGGCCGGACAACCCATCATCGAAGCGGCGGCCGGCCGGCCGCTGGCCCAGGCCTTCCACGAAACCTATCGCCGCCTCTCCCTCAATCACACCGTAGCCGTTTTTGTGCCATCCACCCTAGACGTCGACCAATCGGTCAGCAACGAGGCCCAGGTTCAAGCCGCCCTTTCATTCTTTGGCTCCCTGTTCGGCGGAGCCACCAGTAGCGACGCCGAAGGTGTCTGGCAGAGTGAGGACAGCGGCCTCGTTGTGGAACGGGTGACAATTGTGCGAACCTTCGTCTCCAAGAAGGCCCTGGATCAGCATTTGGACGATGTCATCAAGTTTGCTACCGGCCTGAAGAAAGAGATGAAGCAGGAAGCGGTCGCCCTTGACGTAGATAACCAACTGATCCTGGTTTAGAAAGAGCGACGAGTCAAAAGTGATGCGTCCTGAGTTACAGGCGACGAGGCACTGGTCGCTGAATGTTCATCACCCATCACTTATCGCCGGAGGGAAAGATGAAAAAGTGGCTCCAGGGTTCATTCGCCAGGGCTATCCTCCTGGCTCTCTTGATCATTTCCATTGTTCCCATTGCTTTAATCTCCACTCTGTTCATTAACCAGAGTACGGCCGCCCTGACCGCCCAGATGGAAGCCAACCTGCAAATGCTGGCTCAATCGAAAGCGGAGGAAATCAACCTGAAGCTCAATCAGGTTTTGGATGCCACGCAGATTGCCGCCCGCCAGGCCGCGTTTGATATGCAGCGTGAGGTCAGTTCTGAGGACGTAGACAGCCGGATGGCCCGCTACCGGCCGGACGGCCGCAACATCCTCGGACTGGACGTTTACTACCAGGAGGCGGGCGGCGAGACTACTGTGGGCAACAAACTATCCAACGTCTATTGGAACAACAATACCCCCCTTTCTGATAAAGTCCGGCGCGATATTGTGGTCACAGAGGGCATGGATGCCACTTTCGAGAGCATCAAGGCGGTTAGCCCCGAAACCCAGTGGATTTACCTGACTACGCCTGAGGGGATGATGCGCTTGTATCCTTGGGCCAGCAACGATAACTATCCAGATGGCTGGGACCCGCGAGAAGTTGTATTCTATACCGTCGCCGACCGCCTGAATAACCCCAGCCTCGTCTCCCGGTGGACTCCACCCTACGTGGACTTTGCCGGGGCCGGTTGGATGGTCACGCTGTCCACGCCCATCTTGGGCGATAAATTTGAGTTTATGGGCGTCATGTCCCACGACGTGACCATCCAATCGCTCAAGGATATTGCCCTGGATATTAACGTCTTGGACGGGGCCGGCTATGGTTTCCTCGTTGACCACGAGGGAGGGGTGATTGCCCACCCCCTCTACGAAGCAACCGAGGCGGCCGAAGGGACGCAGGAGACGGTTAATTTGCTGGAGGTCGGTTCGCCCGACTATCAAGCCTTGATGGCCGAGGTCGTTGACGGGGGCAGTGGTCAGGGCTCCTTCCGCGATGAACAAGGGGAGAATCAACTGCTGGTCTACGCGCCCATCCCCTCCATTGGCTGGAGCCTGGGTATCGTGGTGCCGGAGCAGGCGGTGGTGGCCCCGGCCGTAGCCATGCGCGGCCGTGTCCTGTTGATTAGCCTGGCCTTGTTAGCCGCCGCCGTCCTGCTGGCTGTCGTGCTGGCCCGCCAGATTCACCGGCCGTTGACCCAGTTGGCGACGGCCGCCCAACAACTCTCTGAGGAACGGCGGCCGGACGAAATTCAGATGGACTCTTTCCACGAACTGACCAGCCTGGCCCGCGCCTTTAACGACATGGCCGCCAAAGTGTGGGAACGGGAACGCCGCTTGAAGCGTACCGTCGCCGAGCTACGCATTGAAATTGACGCCAAACGTACCCAGAAGCAAGTCAGTGAAATCTCGGAGACGGAATACTTCAAGCACCTGGAAACAAACGCCGAACGTATCCGCCAACACGTGCGCGGCCGCGATGGTTCGCCGGCGGCCGTCAAAACAAAGGAGTAATACGCAGTGAC
This sequence comes from Chloroflexota bacterium, assembly GCA_040751925.1. Lineage (GTDB taxonomy): Bacteria > Chloroflexota > Anaerolineae > Promineifilales > Promineifilaceae > JBFMFT01. The sequence continues at coordinate 14,103 of JBFMFT010000015.1, read as the reverse complement.
CAAAATTATCGCCTTACACTCATTTCGCGGGGGGACGGGTAAATCGAATGTGACAGCTAATACAGCCTACCTGCTGGCCCAGGCGGGTAACAAGATCGGCATCATTGACACCGACATTCAATCGCCGGGGATTCACGTTATCTTCAATTTGACCGAAAAACAGGTGAAGAATACCCTCAATGACTTTTTGTGGGGAAACTGCGCTATCGAGGAAGCTGCTTACCGGGTCGAATTGCCCGGCTTACCGGCCGACGGCCAGGTTTACCTGGTGCCCTCTAGCATCAAGGCCAACGACATCGCTCGTGTCTTACGTGACCGCTACGATCCGAATGCGCTCAACGACGGCTTCCGCGATCTCATCGCCGCCCATGACCTGGATTATTTATTGATTGACTCCCATCCGGGTCTCAATGAAGAAACGTTGCTGTCCATTGCTATTTCCGACGCGCTAATTATCGTTTTGCGGCCGGATCAGCAGGATTTCCAGGGGACGCACGTGACGGTCGAGGTCGCCCGGCGTCTGAAGGTGCCAGAAATTATGCTCGTGGTCAACAAGGTGCCGCCGGATTATGATTTCGCCGACGTTAAGCGCAAGGTGGAGCAGGCGTACAACTGCCAGGTAGCGACTCTGTTGCCCCTTTCGATGGATGTGGCCCACACCGCCAGTTCGCAAATCTTTTGCATCCAGGAGCCAGAGCACCCGTTCAGTCAAGGCGTGGCTGAACTGGCTCATCGCCTCATCGAACTCTAGCTAACCGCTCCAAAAGCTCGGCCGCCAGGGGGGGGCCGCCGGCCTGTTGGAAGGCTCGTTGTAAGCGGCGGGCATTCTGGCGCAGGTCGGGGCGGCCGATCACTTCGTGTACCGCCGCTCGCAAGCTATCGGCCGACACATTTTCTGGGTATAGTCGCTCCAGGTCTTGCGTGGGGCGGCAAATGCCCACCCCCGCCCGTTGGCAGCGCTCGACCATAGACTCACCCTCATTCTTGCCAACAGGGATGAGTAGGAGCGGTAGCCCCTGGGTAAAGGCGGCCAGCGACAAACTTGAGTTACCGGCGGTGATGACCGCCTGGGCGTGGGGTAAGACTATCTGGTAGGGGATATGCGGCCGGATGAGAAAATTGGCCGGCAGCCCATCAGCCTGGCTTACTTTACGGTGCGTGCCAACGATGCGAACGGGTTCACCCCCCAACCCTTCCACCAAACCCGGCCAAAAATCGGGAATGCCCCCTCCGCTATCGTGCTGCACGTAGAGGAGCGGCTCCAGCGAAGCAACCGCTTCCTCCAACCAGGTGGTTACGGCCAAGTCTTCGCTTTGCGTTGCCGGTTCCCAGGCGCAGTCCCCCACCAGGTGAACCTGCGCCGGCAGCTCATCCACGTTTCCTTCCAATTCCGCCACGCTTCTTAACAAGAAGAGATCACCCACTAGCGGATGATTCTGATAAGTGGCCGGTGGGCCCTCAACTGGCGTGTGTAGAATCCGGCAAACCTCCCCATAAACCCGGAGTGTTTCGTCAAAAGCGGTGGCGGCTCGTTTCTCGGCTAGGGTGCGCGGCTGAAATTCGGCCGGGGCGACCGCCGCCAGCGGCCAGATGTAGGTCGCCAGACCCAGGACGGCCACGGGCAAGCGGTGGCGGCGGGCGGCCACCAGAGGGCCAATAGCCAGGCTAGAGGCCACCAGCACGTCGGGCGCAAAACGGCGACTGGCATATTCAACGTGCTTTACCTGCCGCACAACTTCTAATGGATAGTTCCACAGCCGGAGGGAGAAGCTTTCGCCGTCCACCGGGCCGCGCGGCAATCGCTCAAACTCAGCTTGGGCCAACGTTGTGGCAAAGGCCGGCCCTGTGGCAAAGGCCACCTGGTGGCCGCGCTGGCGCAATTCTAGCGCGACGCGAACGGCCGGGTAAACGTAACCGTGGCTAGAAATCGGGCAGAATAGAAAGCGCATAACCAATGAACAATGAACAATGAACAATGGGCCATTGTTCATTGTTCACTGAATAACAGCCCTTCGGCGACCAGGCGGCGGGCCAGGACGAGCCTGGCTGAATCGGTCAGGTAGGGCAGGGCCCGCACGGGAAAAGATTCCTCTGCTTCAGCCACGAATTGCAACACTGGCTCTAGGTCGGCCGGGGCTTGGACACTCCACTTACCATAAGACAGGGAAACTTTGTCACCCTGTCGCTTGACCTTGTAGGCAAAGCTACGGTTCTTGACCAGAATGGTGTCCAGTCCAATCGCCTCTGGCGCGACGCGGTAACTCTCGTTATCCTCGGCAAAGAGCGCGTCGTAGCCAACGGCCGGGGCTATCCACTTCTTTCTCCGGTGGCGCAGGATTTCAATGGCCTCGTCTGGACTGGCGGTAGATAGGAAGTGAGCTAACATCTCCTGGAATTGTTCTGGCAGGCGGTCGCGACTTGCCCCCGGCCGTAGTGAGCCAGGTGGAATAAAGCGGCGGAGCAGAGCGTCGTTATAGCGGGCCGCTTGGAGAGCCGCTTCAATGAAATCGGCCCAGGAGATGCCGAAAACACCCAGAGTCAAGTGTAGAGAAGAGGAGCCGGGGGTGGTAAAGACTTCGTGGACGTAACCGCGTGGCAGGTAGAGAAGATCACCGGCCGTCAACCGCAGTTCACTAATAAGCTGGTAATTCGGCGGGGTCGGGTAGCTGTCCATGTGTTCGCGTAGGGCCAGTGGCACGTAGGGTTCGTAGATGTTCCACTGTTTAGCTCCGTCAATTTGCAGAAGGAAGAGGTCGTAGTCGTCGAAGTGGCGGCCGATACCCTGCGCGCTGGGCGGCGTCAGGAACATAATCACGTTCGTCTCGCCGTGAAAAAACTCCCGCATCTGGCTACAAAGCTGAATCAATGGCCCGTGGCTCGTGTCCAGGTTGCCAATCCGCAGCGTATAGCCCCGATCATAGGCCCGCCGCACCTCTGCAATGTCCTCCAGTTCCGTGACCGGCAGAGCGTGGATGGCCTTGTCAAATTTGGTGATGGTTGTTTCTCCCCCTCGGTGCTTCTCTGTGAATAAGAGCGAGGGAATGTCCTGGCGCGAAAAGAGGTTGGCGTAGTAGTCGGGCCGGCGGCCGGTGATGACCAGGGGTTTCTGCTCCCAATACTCGCTAACGAAGGTGTCAGGATCAATAGGATGGATCAGGCTGCGTAACGTGAAGTTTTCCATAAGTTAAGTTAAGCGGATATGGGCATAAACAACGAACAATCGTCCATTGTCCATTGTTCATTGTCCATTGTTCATTGTTCATTGCTCATTGCTCATTGTTCATTGTTCTGGGCGGCTCCAACAGGAGAATGGAGGGAATACGATCCGGCCGGGCCAACCGGAGCAGGCCATAGCCAATTCCGGCCAGACCCGTCATCAAACCCGGCGTCTCCATGCCCCAGGGTACGCCGCACAGCCAGCCATCGTGGGTGAGACTGCTCAGGACGGCCGCCGTCAGACGATCTAATTCTTGGGCCTGTAGCGCATTGGGGAGGCGTTGGCTCGCTAGTAGCAGCAGTTCCAGGCTGCCCAAATCGCCGTGACACAAACAATGGTTACGGCCGAAACCCTGGCCCAGCGTCGTCTGCAGGGCGACCTCGATGTCTGCCCTTGCCTGGGGGGTATCCACATAGTTCAGCGAAGCCAGGCGGCCCAGCCCGACGCCGGTTGCCCCGTGGCACCAGGCGACCCGAAAGCGCGGCTGGTCGGAGTCAGCCCCGGCCGTCTCGTCAGGTCGCAAATCAGCCCAGTTGCCCACCCCTGGCGAAAAGAGGGTGTTCTCGTAAGTCAAGGCTTCCAGGGCGGCCGTGTGGAAGCGCGGATCGCTGGTCTGGGCGGCCAATTGCAGCAGGGCGTAGGCGACGCCGGCCGCTCCATGTCCAAAACCGGCCAGGGCCTTCTCGCCTCCGGCCGGGGTCAGCCAGCCAATCCCCTGTGACATGGGCTGGGCTTTTGCCAACAACCGTTCGCCGCAGCGCACGGCCGCGTCCAGGGCAGCGGGGGAGCCACTCTGCTGGTGCAAACCCAGCAAGCACAGCAAGCCGCCGGCCGCCCCGGCTATTACGTCCAGGTGGTCGTCTTGGGCGATGAGGGGCGGCGCAACCTCGGCGGCCAGCGCAGTCGCCTCCTCCAACCAAAGCGGTTCTTGCCACAAGGCCGCCAGGTGAGTGAAGACGTAAATCAGGCCCCCCCAACCATCGTAGCCGCCGACTGTCTTGATGGTCGGACGGCTGCGGGCAAGCCGCCCGCGCATGGTCGTGGCCGCCTGCCGCGCCAACTGGCTGTGCCGCGCCTGCCCGGTTAGCCGGCCCAGGTAGGCCAGAAAAAGGGCGACGCCCGGTAGCCCACCATAGAGGTCGAGGGCTGTGCGGTTGAGTTCCCAATAGCGGCCGTGAACCAGGTTTAGGCCAAGCCAGTAAACGGCTCCGTCTTCGTCAATGGCCTGCTTTGCCAGATGATCGCCAATGGCGGCGGCGGTAGCAATCAGTTGCCCGGCCGTCGCGCCGGCGGCCGGTTCGCGCACCACGTAAGAGGGCATGACCGACTGCGCGCTTTCCAGGGCCAAGGTGGCCAGGGCGGCGCGGATGATCCACACCTGGTGGGCGCGATCTGTTTCGCTCAAGCCACGCAGCCGCCGTTGCGCCAGAGATAGGCTCGTCTCCTCAAAGAAATCAGGGATACGCTGGTTGGCACTCGTCCACAAATCGCGGGAGTTCGGCCGAGTGAGAAAGACTGGGAAATCGCCTTGCAGCAGGTCGTGGTGTTCGGCCGGAATCGCCCTGGTCATAAACGGCTGGTGCTGAATACCGATCCACAGGCGATCAAAAAAGAGGTCTCGCTCTAGGCCGTCGGACAAAGCGGCGGCTGGATAAAAAGAATCCTGCAACAGGATTTTGTAGAGCGACGAGCCACGCAGGAGGACGCGCACCTCATCTTCGGCGAAGCGGGCCAACGGGCCATCTTCGGCCAGTAACGCTTCCCTTTGCTCACTGAGAAGCCGGTACATCCGGTTGAAGCCAGTGATGAGGGAGTCGCTGTAATCGAGCAAGTTGACGGCCCGGCCGTTGAGCCGGGGCAAGTTATGGCTGGCTGGCAATTGCGACGGTTTATACACCAGGCGCATTTCGTCTGTGCCGGGCCTGTCCCATACGCCGACCGGATTGGGTAGCCATTGTCCTTCGTTGGCCCCTAAACCGCTGTAGTCAATGCCCGCCGATTTCTCGTTCTTCCAGCCCCGGCGCGGCAGCAGCCCAGAGAGGATGACGCTATTAGAGAGTTGCTTACCATCCAGGCGACTGTTGGCGCGCCCCGCTTTGACTAGACGGGGATGGAAAATTACCTCATTGTCAACGAGCATGGGGTGTTCCCCGGCCGCCACAACGTTCTCGCGGTGAAAATCGGGCGCTTCCAGAACGTAGAGCAGGGCCAGGTAAGCCCCTTGCCGCTCGTAGAAGCGTTGTACCTCTTCGACGGTGGCGCACTCCTGGTGGGGTATAAATTCGACCCAACCATAACGGCCGCAATCGAGGATACGCAGAGGGCGCAGGGCTGGGTCTGCGCCGCGCTCGTTGAGCCAGGTGAGTAGCTCCTGGAAATGAACGTCAGCTTGTAATGGCTTCGGCTTGTAAATGATGGTAAGGCCGGAGCGGAAAGTGGCCTTGATGACGGCCCGGCCGTTCCGGTGGGGATCGCCCAGGTCGGTATCCAGTTCCACCACTTCGTCGGTCGCCTTTGGCAAACCAAAGGTAGCCCGTATCGCCGGCCAGTCGTGGGCCAGCCGTTCCAGAAATTCCAGCCGGCTGTCTAGCCAATGGGTGAGATAGATGACCACCTGGCGGGCCAGGGCTGGGTACTTGCGCCAGATAGCCAGGCTGACTTCCGGCTGGCTCAGGCGCAGCAGGAAGTTCTGGAACCGTTCTTCGGGTGTGTCACCACGCAGGAGTCCGAGTTGGCGGGCGACGCGCAGTTCTAGCACCATCACCCGATCCAACATTCGCAGTTGGGCAAAACGGCGCGGGACCTGGGCAAAAACGATCTTGTCCAGGGTATCGGGGTTGAAGGGAGGGGCGGCCGTCTTTTGCAGGATGGCTTGCACCCCTTCACCCAGGCGATGGTGTAGAAGGTTGAACAGGGGGACGGCCGCTACCAGAAATTCCTGACCAGCCTGTTTGGCAAGGGCCTCGGCCGGAAAGGGGAGGGAGGTGGGTGTCGTGTAATGGGTATAGGCTTCGAATAAGGTTTGCAGCCAGGGGGGAGGGGGTAGGTGAGACTGGAGGGCTTCGGGAGGATCACCAAGCGCTTGTCCAAATTCCTCCAACGTGAGGTGGTTCGCGGCGATCCGCCGGGCCAGGTAATCCCCGTCGTTGAAGGGGGGGCGCGTCTGCCAGCGCCGCCAGCGACGTTGGGCCAAATCGCTATCGGCGGCGGGGTCGGCCGCCGCGTCGGGCGGTAGACGGCGGCCGGCTAACCGTTCAGCCAGGGGAATAGCCTGCCACCAGCGCGAGTCCTCCTGCCATTCCTGCCGGTTCACGCCCATTCATTCACTGACAGTAACTACTCAGCCAGAAACCAGGTTTTTCTCTAAACCTAGTTTCTACAGGCAGCCTGAGCAAATACCACTGACAAAAAAAGAACGGGCTAACTGCCTCGTTAGCCCGATCTACCTTAACCGAATAATCACAAGCAGAACAACCGTAACTGTCAAATTAGTTCAGAAGGTCGGCCGTCGGGAGAGTGTCTAGCAACTGGCAATCCAGCAAGACTTGACGTCCACGTCCACCGTATCAAGTCCGCCAGCTACCGCTTCCAACTCATCGTCCGTCAACTCCATCAACCCAATGGCGTCGGTCGCTTCGTCCACCAGACGTATGCGCTGGTCCTCTGGTAGGGCCATAAAGGCGTTGACCTCCGCCTGGTCCAAAGTCGCACGATACTCGTGGTCGTGCCATGCTCTTGCAATATCCTCTTGCGTCAGCTTACCAAAGACATAGTTTGCCATTTTGTCCTCCGTCTAACTCTGTGGATGAGAATGTGTACAAAGGTGGAGACAGCCAGGTCACTCTGCTTCGATCTTCAGGACGGGGCCACAAGGGCTATTCAGTTATAGACTGCGACGTAGATTCCTATAGGGCTAAACCAGACACTACAAAGTGCATCATATAGCATTTTTCAGAGAAAGTCAAGGAATTGTGAAAAGTACACCATCGTTGGGCCAGGGCGCGCCATTGCCTTGAACGGCCGGCAGGCGTTGGCCGCTAACAGGGTCATAGAGACCAACCCGAATAGAGTAGGGAGCGGGCGGCAGAGCGGCCGGCAGGACGGCCGTATGGGCATCCAATACCTGTTCGCCAACGGCCCAGAGGGAGGTGGGGTAACGGCCGTTTTGCGGAGGGCTGTCAGCCTGGGTGATGAGCTGGCCGGTAGCGTCCAGGAGGTGGACAAAAACGGTATAGGTCCGGCCGTCCGGCTGTAGCCCTTCCCAATAGAGGGTAATCGTTAGCGGGCGGCCGGCGACCGGCGTTCCCGATACCGCAAAACCCATTAGCCGATATTGCCGGTTGAATACCGCCTCCACCTGGCGCGGTGGCTCATATCGGAGTGGTTCAGAGGGACTTATTTTGAGGGTGGTCAGGCGCACGTCGCTGCCGGTGGGATCGGCGCCGGTGGTCACAGATAGAGGCGCGTCGGGGCGGCCGATGGGATAAAGGATTACCAGCAAGGTAGCCAGACCGGGAGTGGCGGCGGCTGACACAGGCGGTAATTGATAAACGTCGCGGAAATGGACGCCAGCCGGCCAGGTGACGGTCGGAAAGCGGGCCTGGTAAGGAACTGTGTCCAGACTCGACACGACCTGCTCATTGGCGTCGAGAAGGCGGATAGCTACCATGAGGTCATCGTGGATCGGTTGGCTGGCCCGCCAGTATAGGGCTAGCTCTAGCCTATCCCCCGGCCGCACGTCTGGGTCTGGCAGGTCGTAGCCGGTCAATTCAACGCCCTCACCAAAGATGATGGAGGTGGGGTGGGGGATGACGGCCGCGCTGTTCAACGGCTTTGGCCGCGCATAGGTTGGCTGGAGGACGAGGAAAGGCATGGCCGCCGCCCAGGTTCCCAGAATGGCGACCGCTCCCTTACCCAGCCACCGTCGGCGCGAGGCTAAGTGGTAAAGACCTACGGCCAACCAGATGGTCAACGCGCTGGCGGCCGGAAAAAGCAGCCGGCCGTGATTGGTCGCTTCTATTTGGCGCATCCAACGCAGCAACAGGGCGAAAACGAGGCAGCCCCAGGCGGCTGATAGCAGCAGTATGGTTTGGCCGTTGGAGCGCAGACAAGCCGCCAGAGCGGGTTTGCGCCGGGCCTGGATCAACCAGCGGCCGAGCCCCAGGGCGGCCAGCCCCATGAGAAGGTCGGTGAAAGCGTAAAATAGGCCGGGGGCCAGTACGCCGTAACCAAACACGGCCCAATAACTTTTGTGTAAGAAAGAGGCGTAGCGGAGGGTGGCCGGCCAACTGAGAAGCTGCGGCCGTAACAAGCCCTGGGTAATCTCCAGGTAGAGGGTCCAGGCCAGGGGTTCACCATATAAAAACCAATTGCGGGCGAACCACCAACCGGCGACGAGGGCGGCCGTCAGGCCGGTAACGAGGCCGCCAAAGAGGAACGGCCGCCACGACCGGGTTTGCCAGGCCGTTAGAGCAAGAGATAAACCGATGATGCCTCCCAGGGCCAGGCCGGTCAATTTGGCAAGGGTCGCCAGTCCCCACAAGCCGCCGAGCAGGAGATACGGCCGCCAGGACGGGGACGTGATTTCTCGCGGCCGGACGAGCAGCCAAAGGGTCAGGCTACTCAAGGCGATGACCAGGTTATCGTTGTTGACGGCCGCGCTCAGGGAGATGAACTGCGGATTCAGGGCCAGCAGGGCCGCGCTGATGAGGGCGTAACGCGGCCGGAGTTGGCGAGCGATCTGGTAGGTGCTGGCTATCGTGACAACGCCCATGAGGGTGGACAGGAAGCGAGCCAGATGAACAGCCAGCGTAGTCTGGTGATAGGGGAAGGCTTCGGCGGCCGTGTGATAATGGGCTATCTGCCCGACCCCTTGCGCCCAATGGGGATTGAAGGGGGCGACCACTGGTAAGTCAGACGTATCCAGGGGCGCAATAAGAAGGGCAACCAGGGCATAGTAGAGGGGAGGTTGCCAGATTTCGCCGACGTGCGGCCGGTCGGCAACCAAGTCGGGCAGGCCGTGACCCGTCGCCAGCCAATTGGCGTAACGGAAGTGGTCATATTCGTCCGGGGCCTCGAACAAGGGAGTGGAGACGTTATAGAACAGAGCCAGGAATACAAACAGAAGGAGCAAGGCTACTAGCGGCCGGCGTGAGTGGAAGGTGGTCATGGTTGTCGTCCATTTTACCCAACGATGGAGAGAAGCGCAGGCTGTATTTCCGTATTAGGAGAACTGGGCCAAACCCCGCAGGTTTCGGAAACCTGCGGGGTTTTGGCCGCCGGCCGGGTGTGGGGTATCATTCTTCCATCATGCCCCCTGGTTCTCAATCGCCGCTCTCCGCCGCCCGCGCCAGGTTGTGGTGGGTATTGCTTGCTTTTGTGATCTTGTCGGCGATCTACGTCTGGTCTATCCCGCCGATGGAGGGGGCCGACGAAACCGAACACTTTGCTTACGTGGCCTGGCTGGCCGAAGGCCGGGGCCTCCCGCCGCTGGGTCGTGCTGCCTGGGAAACGCCGGTGCGCCAGGAGGCCAGCCAACCCCCGCTCTATTACGCGCTGGCTTCTTTGCCGGTCCGGTTGGTAGGGACGCGGCCGCCGCTCGTTTTCCGTCCCAATCCCCATTTCCGCTACGAGTTGGACCCCACGTTGCCCGATAATAAGAACTCAGCTCTCCATGATCCGGCCGACACCCATCCGCTGCGAGGCGCCTGGTTAGCCATTTACTTTGCGCGGGGGGTGTCTGTACTGGCAGGGGCAGCCACCGTCGTCGCCGTCTATGGTCTGGCGCAGACCATCTTTCCTGAGCGGCCGGCTGCGCCCCTGGCCGCCGCTCTATTTGTGGCCTCCATGCCCCAGGTCATCTTTCATAGCAGCCACGTCTCCAATGATATGCTGGCAGCGGCGACCAGTGCCTTCACCCTGTGGCAGTTGGCGCGGCTGGCGCGTCATGGGCCAACGGTGGGCCAGGGAATGGTGGTGGGAGCGGCCCTGGGGCTGGCCGCTCTGAGCAAAGTGAATACCCTGATCCTCGGCTTGCCGCTACTATTGGTTATAGGCTGGCTGTGGCGGCAGCCCTCGACGCGGAGGTCGACCTTTCTGGCTGGTTTGGGGCTGGCCTTTAGCTTCTTGCTGGTGGCTGGCTGGTGGTTTGGGCGAAACTGGCTGCTCTATGGCGCGCCCTTCGGCCTGGATACTCACTGTTACCAGGCCTGGGCAAGTTGCGGCCCCATGCGCCTACAGTGGCCTTTGCTGACCGAGTGGTGGCACACCTTTCGCTCCTTTTGGGCTGCTTTTGGCCTGTCCAACGTGCGGCCGCCGGATTGGCTGTACAGCTTGTTTGGGCTGATCATGCTCCTGTCGCTAGTTGGGCTGGTTCGGGCTGGCGGCCGGTGGTATGGGCTGAAGCGTCCAATCAGCCAGGGGGTCATCTTGCGCCTGGCCCTGACCGGGGCCGTTCTGGGGAGCGCGCTGCTGCTCTATGGCTGGCAACAACAAGTGTTGGCGACTTACGGCCGTCTGCTATTCCCGGCCCTGGGAGCTTTTGTGGTGCTGCTGATAGATGGGCTGTGGGCGATCTCGCCGCGACTGGCGGGCATGGTGTGGATCGCCCCGGCCATGCTCGCCTGGCTGTCTCCTTTCTGGCTAATCCGCCCAGCCTACGCGCTGCCGTCGTTCCTTGACCCAGAGCAGATTGCCAGCCTGGGCGAACCGATTGGCTGGCGTTTTAGCGACCTGGCGGAGTTGGTGACGGTAGCTCCCCGCGCCCGGTCGGCTGCCGCCGGTGAGATTCTGCCAGTACAAGTGTGCTGGCGCACCTTGAGCGAAACCAGTGAAAATTACACCATGCTTTTGCATCTGGTTGGCCCCCAGGATAGCGTGGTGGCCCGCCGGTACACTTACCCCGGCTTGGGCGCGTACCCGACGAGTGTTTGGACGCCAGGGCAGGTGTTTTGTGACGAAGTGCGGCTACCCATTCCGGCCGACCTGCCTCAAACGCTGGTTTACCGGCTGGAAGTGGCCTGGCTAGATGAGGCGACGGGGGAACGGTTGCCGGCCGTTGACGCGGCCGGCCGGCCCCTCGCCGCGACGTTTGCCAGTCAGGTGCGGCTGGTGGCCTCCTCCGCCACGCGACCCGACCTGGTTGCTGAAGAAGTGGCTGGCGGTGGGCCCCTTCGCCTGGCTGCTTACCAAACGGACGTTACCTGGCAGGTTGGGCAATCCTATCCCGTGAGTTTGACCTGGTGGGTGGCCGAGCCGGTGGCGGCCGATTACACGGTCTTCGTTCATTTGCGCGATCAGGCGGGCCAACTGGTGGCCCAGGCCGATGGCCCGCCCCTGGCCGGTTGGTATCCGACCTCGTGGTGGGCGGCCGGGGAGGTGGTGGTAGACCGGCGGGTATTCCCTGTGCCACGCGAACTATCGCCCGGCCGTTATGAACTGGTAGTGGGTCTCTATGATCCGCTTTCTGGCGCGCGCTTAGGGGCGGAGCATCGCCTTTCTAGGATTGGGGTTATCCAGTAGGGCTTGTAGATAAACTTAGGGGGCAGTCAGGTGGTAGATGGTCTGCGCCCCGCGATCACTGGTTCGTACACCGACGTATATTTCCCCGTCCACCCCTTCCCCAAAAGTGCTGATGGCGTGACCCAGGCTGCCCATGAAGAGGGGTTGCCAATCGCCGGCCGTGTCTTGATATAGCAACCAGGCGTTTTGACTACAATAGTCAGCTAACAGGTAATGTCCACTGAGGGAAAGGTATTGGTTTCCCCGGTAGATGAAGCCGCCGATGACGGAGCAACCACTTTCTGGTTGCGGGGGGTGTGGATAGTCAAAAACGGGAAAGGTGTAGTCGGCCGCCTCGCCGCAATCTTCACCAACCTCTGGATAGACTGTCTGGTAATCGAGGTTGCCCTCGTAGCAGTGCCAGCCAAAGTTGAGACCACCGGCCGTCCCCGCCGCCTGGAAATCAACTTCCTCGAATAGCCATTCACCCACGTCGCCAATAAGCAGATTACCCGTGAGAGCGTCAAAACTGAAGCGCCAGGGATTGCGTAGACCGGTGGCCCAGATTTCGTCACAGGCCCCGGCCGGGTTACCAAGATAAGGGTTGCCTGGGGGAATCGTGTAGCCGGTCAGGCCGCAGTCGGGCGCGCCGCCGCCGGCACTATCCACGTCTATCCGCAAGATTTTTCCCAGCAGCGTGCCGGTCCGCTGGCTGTTGTTGTTGGGATCGCCGGGGTCGGGGCTGCCGGGTACCGGGTCAGGGCCGCCATCGCCGACGCTCATGTAGAGATAGCCGTCTGGTCCGAAATTGAGGTCGCCGCCATTGTGAACGCGACTTGGCTCATAATGATCTAGGGGTTTCGGGATTTCCAGGAGCAGCAGGTGGCTGTCGGGGTCGGCCGTGTTGGGGTCGCCTGGACTGACCGTAAAGCGGGCCAGGACAATGGAGCTTTGGTTTTCGCTGGTGTAGACCACGTAGAAATAGGGGGTGGCTGGATAACTGGGGTGAAAGGCCAAACCTAGTAAACCCTGCTCCCAGTTCAACATATTGGCTAGGGTCTGAATGTCCAGAAAGGTGAAGATTTGGCCGTCGGCCGCGACGACTTTGATGACTCCTTCCCGTAGCACAACGAAAAGGCGGTCGTCGCCAGCGTTGGCAATGTCGGTCACGGTGTCTGAGGCAAAGTCGGTTATGGTGGCAACGGGTTGTAGGAAAAGGGCGGCCGGGTGTGGGGCGACGGGCGTGGCATCCACTCTGACGATAGGCAGGTGCGCCACTGGCGCAGACAGGGGCCCAGACGGCCGGGCCAACGCCAGGGCCCGGCCGAAGCCGGCCAACAGAGCCAGACTGAGGCTAAGTAAGATGATGATCTTGATTCTGTTTGATGGGGTTGAAAACACAGCTTCTACCTCTACACTAATCAGGCGGGTTGTGCTTTTCGAGGTGCAATCCGCCTCCAGGCCCTACTATAATGCAAAATGGAGGGAACGAAAATACGGCCCCAACAATGGGAGCATTTCAGTTTTGGGGAAAACCAGACGACCACCGGCCGACCCGACCACAGTCACCACCCCTACCCCGCCCAGCCGCCCGTTTCCCACCTCCTCGCCCACCCCTCCCTCTCTAAACAGCCTGTTTAACCACCCATGCCCTTGTAGGGAGCCATCGGGGAGGGTGGGTTCGGCCGCTACACCTTCGGGCCATCCACTTGTGGTGGGCGGTATGTTGTAGACAAGCCAGTTCTTCGGCAATATGTCTGGTCTGGTATGCTCAAGCCTGAGCGGCAGCGACAGTCAGGGCCATTTTCCATAGGAAGAATTGCCCAGCCAGATCGTAGAGGTCTTCCAGGTGGAGGGTGACGACGGGGCGGCCGGCGTCTTGTAGGACGCGCACCGTTACGTCGTATTGGTCGTCGCCCCGCAAGCGCAGGTAGACGAACAAACGATCCAGGCCGTAGCGGTCGGGGGCGGCCGGGGCTTCGCCGGCGGACAGCGACAAGGGTAGTTTTGCTTCTTCCACGACCAATTGCCGCAGCCACCCGTTAAAACTGGCGACGGCCGGCGAGGTGAACAGAGTCAGTCTGTCGCGGCCAGTTTGGGCCATGGTTGCCAGGGTTGCCCCTAATCTGGCTGCCAGGTTGTCCGCCTGGTTACAACTGGCGGCGTTGATAACCATCGTCTGCGCCCGATCCAGCAGCGTTATTGGGTTGACGCCAAAGAGAGCGGCCGGTACCAAGCCCCAAAAGGAAAACACGGCGTAAGCCCCGCGTAGGCGCGGTTGGTCGAGGAAGGTTTCGCGGAAGTGGCGGCGACGGGCGATTTCTACCATTGGACTATCTGGATCAGCGATGGTAATGAAATGTTCACCCAGCCGATTCGCCCCCAGA
>JBFMFT010000149.1:0-10659 GCA_040751925.1 Chloroflexota bacterium | reverse complement strand
AGATCCGGGTTGTAGGCGTTAGATAGGTGGTCCAACTGATGTAGTGGGGATTTTCGGCTACCGCCGCGCTGATGCTGTAGCCGCCGGCATAGTCCTGGCCGATGGTGTCGAAGCCCTCGCCCGCTCCAGGTGGGGTGTTGGACAGCCGGCCGTCGCTTTCCAGATAAAGCATTTGCGTGATGTGGTCGGGTGGCCAGCTCGTGTCGCCCACCAACTCAAAGGTGGGTACCAGGGGCGGCGCGGCGTCCGGGTCAAAGGAATCCACCACCGCCTCCACCGGATAGGGTGTGGCCGTGGGCGGCAGGGGATCGCCAGGGGTGGCGGTGGGTGGGTTGACGTAGTCGGGGGGCATGTAATGGCGGAACCAACCGAGGCGCGAGAGACGCTGGTAGGTACGCATGGCCGCTGTGCCATTCCAGGGGTCGTCGTTATGACCGTCCACAGAAATGAAAATGCGGTGGAAGGGGTAGTTACCGGCGCTGGTAGTGGGGGTCAGGATGTCGTAGGCGGTAATCATGTAATCGCTGTGCTGGCCGGCATCGTACCAACTGGTCGAGAGATAGACGTGCGGATAGTCCAGGCCACCGTAGCCGTTGGCTAATTCGTCCAGGAAGTTGCGCTCGGCCAGGGCTTCCTCCCACTCGGCTAGAAGCGGCGGGTTGGTCAGGTAGGCGTTGGAGAGGTCAGCGTAGATAGGCGTGGCCCAGGCCACACCGGGGTCGTTGAGGCCGCCGCCGCTGGGTTGCGGCGTCCGCACGGCCTGGGGATCGAAGTGCTGACCCAGGCTGGCCCCAAGGCAATCGTTGGGCAAGGCGTAATCGGCCGCCCACTGGATGCCGTCGTAGGGGGCCATGGCCCGGAAGAGGCCGCGCAGGGCTTCGTCGGCCGTGGCCAGGAGGGTGATGAG
This sequence comes from Chloroflexota bacterium, assembly GCA_040751925.1. Lineage (GTDB taxonomy): Bacteria > Chloroflexota > Anaerolineae > Promineifilales > Promineifilaceae > JBFMFT01. The sequence goes on along the minus strand of JBFMFT010000149.1, from coordinate 9,752 downwards.
GCTGCCCTGGCTGCGCCCCATCATGCCCAGGTTGTCGTCGTCCACCAGATCGAGCGTGGGCGACAGATGGGTCATCAGACGCAGTGTAACATCTTCCAAGTCGGCGCGGGCTTCGTCGTCGTAAAAGGTGAAGAAGCGCAGGTCATCTTCATTGGGGCCGTGGCCACGCCAGTTGAAGACGAGACTGACGTAGCACATTTGAGCTAATTCGGCGGCCCGGCCGCTCATATTGGTGTAATCGCCGTTGAAGCCGTGGCCCAGGAGGATAGCCGGCAGGGAATTAGGCTCGAACTCGCCGTCGTCTGATTCCGGCCAGACGAAGCGACCTTTCAATTCGCGGCCACTAAGAAAGATGGATATCTCGTCAGAGACTCGCACGGTGTCTACAACACCAGGGGCACACAGAATATACTGCTGCTGTGTCTGCGCCAGGGGGGCTGCCAAGATAGCGGCTATCATCACCGTGGCTATAACGACTGGAACACAAATTCGTAGAAGTTTCATTGTTCTCCTCCTAGATACTCTCCCTTGAGCCAGGGTCGCTGACTCAGGCAGGATGCAACTATCAACTCTTGACACCAATGCAAGGCAGGCAATCACCTCCTTTTCTTATTTGAAGACCCAGGTGTCATCGAGCCAGCCACCGCCCGAACCGCCGAACAAGAGGACGCCTCTAATGACCGGGTCATAGACCATGGCCGTGCAGCAGCGCCCCTCCGGGTGCGGATTGAAGGGGCGGCTGCGCCAGGTCTGGCCGTTCCAGATGGCCGTGTCATCGTAGTAGGTATCGCCCAGGCCGCCGAACAAGAGAACCTGGCGCAGGCGCGGGTAGTAAGCGGCCACGGCCCGTTCGCGCGGAGCAGGTTTTTGGGAGGTAGAGATTTCCTGCCAGTCGCCATCGCCCGCCCGCTCCCAGGTGTCGTTGAAATGGTCAAAGAGGTTAGCGCCGCCAAAGAGGACCATGACCTGGCGGCGGCGGTCATAGGCCATGGCCGCGCAGCAGCGATAGATAGGACCGCTAATCAGCTGCTCTGACCATGTTGCTCCATTCCATTCCCACGTATCATCCTGGTCCACACCGGTATGAAGACCACCAAACAGCACAACAACGGCCCGCTCTGGATCGTAAGCTGCCGCTGCCAGCCAACGTGTTGAAGGAGTCTCGTCGGGGGAGAGCGGCGTCCAGGTCAGGCCATCCCAAAGCCAGGTATCATTGAATTCTTCAAAGGCGGAGGCCCTCCCACCAAAGAGAACTGTCACCCCGCGCGCCTCGTCGTAGACCAGGATATGGCCATTGCGGGCCGGCGGCCGGGTGGCCGGCTGGCGTTCGACCCAAGTTTGGCTCTGGCTCTGCCATTCCCACGTATCATCCAGGGCTTCATTATCATAGCCGCCAAAGAGTACGGCCACACCACGGGCTGTGTCATAAGCCATGGCGTGGTCGGTGCGCGGAGAAGGACTGGGGGCGGGAGGGAAGAGTTCGTGCCAGCCGGGGGCGGCCAGTCTATCCGCATTCACCCTACCAGCCAGAACGGGCAGGGTGGTGGCAACGAACAAGGTGAGAAAGACGAAAATAACGAACAGCTTCTTCATGGGAACTCCTTTTTTCTCCAGATACCATAGTAAAAGAAAGACGCCGTGAATCAAAGAACGGATGTCATGGATAAAACGTGACATTTGTCACCTTCGTGGTCCGCTCTGATTTCTCGCCATACTCACGCCACTCGTCGTGGGTTGTGAGCCAAAGATGATGTGATCCTATCACGTGGAATTTGCTTCCTCCATTACAACCCCGGCTCGCCCGACCATCGGCCGTCGTCGGTCATTTATGTTATAATACTCCCATGGCCCAACCCCTGATCGTCGTGGGTGGTGGGCTGGCCGGCAGCGAAGTGGCCTGGCCGGCGGCCGGGCTGGGTGTGCTGGCGCGCCTCTAGTTGGTAAACCTTTGGCGATGGATAAGACTCTCTCCCTATCCGCAGCGGCCGAACTCCTCCACGACCAGCAGACCCTGGGACTGGGCGGGATGACCCTCTACCGCCGGCCGCTGGCCTTCGTCCGCGCCCTCCTCCAACGGCCGTCCCCGCCGCACGATCTAACCCTGCTGGCCTTCACGGCCGGCCTCGAAGCCGACCTGCTGGTGGGCGCGGGGCTGGTCGAGCGCACCCGCGCCTGCTACTTCGGTCTGGAATCCTTCGGCCTGGCTCCTATGTTCACCCAGGCCGCCAGCGCGGGCCGGATTGAGATCATCGAGGAGAGTGAGGCCAGTATTGCCTGTGGTCTGCGGGCTACGATGGCCGGCGTTGGCTTCATCCCTAGTCGCGCCTGGCAGGGAACGGAACTGCTCAAGGCCCGGCCGGACGTGCAGACCATCACCGACCCCTACACCGGACAGAAGCTTACCGCTTTCCCGGCCATCGCCTGCGACGTGGCCGTGATTCACGCCCTCCGCGCCGACAAGTCGGGCAATTGTGTCTTGGGCGGCAACCCGACCATTGACCTGGAACTGGCGACCATCGCCCAGACGGTCATCGTCACGGCCGAGGAAGTGGTAGACCAGTTACCAGGGCCGCTAGACATACCCGGGCTGCCGGTGACGGCCGTCGTCCACGCCCCCCACGGAGCCTGGCCCACCTCCTGCTATCCTCTCTACCCCCTGGACGGCCTGGCTATCCTGGACTATGTCGCCGCCTGCAACGCCGGCCGCTTCTGGGAGTACCTCCAGGAGACGGCCGACCACTACTTATCACTCCTCACTCATCACTCATCACTCCTCCATGACCAACCGTGAAGTAGCCGACCTGTTTGAGAAAGTCGCCGATATGCTCGCCATTCGGGGGGACCAGATACACCGCATCCTGGCCTACCGGCGGGCGGCCGAGAACATCCGCGCCCTGGGACGTGACCTCCACACCCTGCACGCCGAAGGTGCGCTGACCGAGATTCCCGGCATTGGGACCACTCTGGCCGAGAAGATTGGCGAGATGTTGACCACCGGCCGCCTCCAGTTCTACGAAAGGCTGACCCAGGAAATTCCCCCTGCCCTGGTGGAATGGCTGCGCGTGGAGGGATTAGGCCCCAAGAAGGTCAAGCTCATCCACGACACGTTGGGCCTCACCACCCTGGCCGAACTGGAAGCGGCCGCTCGTGAGGGTCGCCTGCGCCACCTGCCGGGGATGGGCGAGAAATCCGAAGCCAAAATCATCGCCAACGTCGCCCTCCTGGCCCGGCACGGCGACGGCCGCACCTCCATCGGCGTCGCCCTGCCCATTGCCCAGGAGATACTACGAGGATTGGCCGCCTTACCCGGCGTCACCCAGGCGGCCGTCGGCGGCTCGTTACGGCGACTGAAAGAGACGATCGGCGACCTCGATCTCCTGGTAGCGGCGGCCGAGGCCGCCCCCATCATGGAGTGGTTCACCCATCTGGAACAGGTCGAATCGGTCACCGGCCGCGGCCCCACCAAGAGCAGCGTCGTCCTGCACAATGGCCTGAACGCCGACCTGCGCGTGCTGCCGGCCGAACGGTGGGGTACCCTCCTGGCCTACTTCACGGGCAGCCAGGCCCACAACATCCGCCTGCGTGAACTGGCTCTCAAGCAAGGTCTCAGCCTGAACGAACACGCCTTCCGGCCGCTCGATGGCGGAGCGGAACAGCTATGCGCCACTGAAGAAGAGGTCTACCAGACGCTCGGACTGCCCACCATTCTGCCCCCCTTGCGCCAGGATCGGGGTGAAATTGAGGCTGCCCAACGCGGCCAGCTACCCAGGGTAGTCACCGAACAGGACATTCAGGGTGACTTGCACACGCACACCACCTGGTCCGACGGCCGCCTGAGCATCCTGGAGATGGCCCGCACCGCCCAGTCCCGCGGCTGGCGCTACCTGGCGATCACCGACCACTCGGCCAGCCTGGGCGTGGTCAATGGGCTGACCGTCGAGCGTTTGCGCCAGCAGGCGGCCGAAATCCACCAGGCCAACGAAGCGATTGGCCCCGGTTTCCACATCCTGCATGGGACGGAGATGGAAATCAAGGCCGACGGCTCTTTGGATTACCCCGATGAGGTGTTGGCTGAACTGGACTTCGTGATTGCCAGCCTGCACACCAGCCTGGGCCAGCCCCGCGAACAGGTCACCCGGCGTGTCCTCAACGCCATACACAACCCCCACGTGGATATGATCGGGCATCCCACCGGCCGCATGATTCCTGACCGTATGGGAGCCGACCTGGATATGGAAGCGATCTTGGCGGCCGCTGCCCAAACCGGCACGATCCTGGAAATCAACGCCAACCCCCACCGCTTGGACTTGCGCGACAGCCACGTGCGCCGGGCCGTCGAACTAGGCGTCCGCCTGGCGATTAACACCGACGCCCACCACAGCGACCACTTTGACTTCATGGGCTATGGCGTTGGCACGGCCCAACGCGGTTGGGCTACGGCCGCCAACGTGGTCAACACCCAGCCATTCAGAAACCAGGTTTCTGCCAAAAACCTGGTTTCTTAGGTTTTAGTCCTCGCCAAAGGCAAACATCTTGCCGATGGACTGGCGGAAGTAGTTGCGGCGGATGGCCTCGCCAAAGATAGGCGCGACCGACAGAACGACCAGCTTAGGATGGCGGTTCTCTTCTGGCAGGCAAACTGTGTCGGTGGTCACGATTTCCTTGATCTGCGGGATCGCCCCCAGTTTTTCCAACGCCCCGTCTACGAAGACACCGTGCGTGCAAATGGCTGAGATTTCCTCGACGCCCGTTTCGACCAGCAGCCGGGTCAATTCCCGCACCGAACTACCTGTGGCAATTTCGTCGTCGTAGATGAGGGCGCGCCGGTAGCCGCTGACCTGCCGGCCGACGAAGCCGCTGATGTGTACCTCGGTGTCCGAAAGGCGCACCTTATTGCCCGCCCCCACCGGCAGCCCCAGGCTGCGGGCAAAGCGGCCGGCCGAACCAGCCCGGCCGGCGTCTGGGGCCACCACCACCGTATTAGACAGGTCTCTATCCTGGAAGTAACGCTCGAAAGAAATGCGCGCCGTCAGGGGGTCGGCCGGAATACTGAAGAAGCCATGCACTTGCGGCGAATGGAGGGTCATGGTCATCACGTGGGTTGCCCCGGCCGTTTGCAGCAAGTCGGCGATGAGCCGGGCCGTAATCGAGATGCGGGGGGCGTCTTTCTTATCTGATCGCGCATAAGAGAAATAAGGAATGATGGCGTGGACTTCTTTGGCGGCGGCCGAGCGCGCAATGTCTAGCATCATCAGCAGTTCCATCAGGTGATCCTGCACCGGCGGCGACAACGACTGCACAATATACACCTGGCGCGAGCGCACACTGGCCCCTAGTTGGATGTACAGGTTGTCGTTGCGAAAACGCCGGATCAAGGTGTCTTCTAATGGCACACCCAGATAGGCGGCGATGTCGGCCGCCAACTGCCGGTGCGAACTCCCACTAAAAAACCGTACTTCCGTCGGGTCAATCATGGCTCTGGCGATCATAGGCAGCACTCCTAAACTGTAACTACTCAGCCAAAAACCAGGTTTTTCTCTGGGCAACCATTGCAATTATCCGCAAAAAACCTGGTTTCTACAGGCAGCCTGAGTAAATCCCCTAAACTTATCTGACCTGTCAGGTTTTGTCAGTGATCATCTCATCCACCAGGTCAAGCCCTCTATCCAGTATGGCAAACCCTTCCTCTAATTCCGCTTCGGTGATACAAAGCGGCGGGTTGGTGGAAACGCAGTTCCAGTGCAAGAAGGTGAAGAGACCGTTTTCCTTCAAGAAGGCATCCAAACGAACCATCTCCGGACTGGAGCCATTGAAGGGAGCCAACGGCTCACGGGTCTGGCGATTGCCTACCAATTCTATCACACCGAACAAGCCAATGGAGCGCACGTCGCCCACGCACAAATGCTTGGCCTTTAGGTCGGCCAGGCGGCCGGCCATCACCGCGCCCATCCGCCGGGCGTTGCCAATCAACTCCTCCTCCTCAAGCACCTCCAGAGTGGCTATCGCCGCCGCCAGGCACATCGGGTGAGCGTTATAGGTCAGACCCCCCTGGTAAACCCGCTCGCCAAAATAGGCGGCAATCTCCTCGCGCATGGCGACCGCCCCCAATGGCAGGTAGGCCGAAGTCAGACCCTTAGCCATCGTAATCATGTCAGGAATGACCTGCCAGTGGTCAACGGCGAACCAGGCCCCAGTACGGCCGAGGCCACACATCACCTCATCGCAAATGAGCAGGATGCCATAGCGGTCGCACAAAGCCCGTAGCCCCTGAAGGTAGCCGTCGGGTGGCACAATCAGGCCATTGGTGCCGGTGACGGTCTCGATGAGGACGGCCGCCACTGTCGGTGGCCCCTCGTACATCATCACTTCCTCCACGTGATTGAGGCAGTCCAGCGTGCAAGCCGTCTGCGACCGGCAAAAGGAGCAACGATAGCGGTAAGGGTCGAGGACGCGCACCACGCCGCCCATGCCCGGTTCCGAAGCCCACCGGCGCGGGTCGCCGGTCAGCATCATTGCCCCGTGCGACGCCCCGTGATAGGAGCGGTAACGGGTGATGACCTTGTGGCGGCCGGTATAGAAGCGGGCCAGCTTGAGGGCGTTTTCGTTGGCCTCCGCCCCACCCAGGGTGAAGAAGAAGACGTTCAGATTGCCGGGTGTGATTTGGGCCAGCCGGCGGCCGAGTTCCGCCCTGACCTCCGTCGCCATGTTCGGCCCGGCATAGACCAGCGTGTCGGCTTGCTTCTTGATCGCCTCGATGATCCGGGGATGGCTATGCCCGACGTTGACGCACATCAACTGCGAGTTGAAATCCAGGTAGCGTTTGCCGTTGGCGTCCCAAAAGTACACCCCCTCCGCCCGCGCCATCGGGATGGGGTTGACCCTGTTTTGCGCCGACCAGGAGAAAAAGGTGTGTTTCTTGGTCAGGGCGATGATTTCCTCGGCCGACAAAGCAGGTACCATTTATGTTTCTTCTCCCAAAAAACTGCTCAAGCCGAGTTCCTAACCGTACCCTTTTGCCTGCTACGAACCGGTCAAAGCACAACCATATACTCGGCAAAAGCCTGGGCTTTGGGTACAGGCAATCTATCTTCGAGTAAGCCTTGCACGTGCATCTCAATAGCCTGGTGCATATTCCGCGTGACTTGTTCACGAGTTCTGCCCGTTGCGATACAGCCTGGCAGGTCCGGCGAATAAGCTGAATAATTCCCATTGGCCTTTTCAATTACGATTAAAAATCGGTACATGGTCAATTTACCTCCTTTGGCTTTTTGAGTTGCGCCTGTTTGAGAACGCTGTTTAGCGTTCCGGGAGCTACATCATGGTTCGGATGGCCAGCAATGGTGACGCGACCAGGTTTGGTCGGATGTTTGTATTGCCTGTGGCTGCCCTTTGTGGCAATCAGATACCAACCATCCGATTCTATCAGTTTGATCAGGTCCCGCACCTTCATTGCAGCCATGTTGGGCAAGCCGCCAAAGCGATTTAGACAAACGGCGCATAAGCCTGGCGATGGAGGTAATTACCTCCACCCGGCTCGCCGTACCAGGTTTCACCGTCTACCAGCAGATGGCCGCGCACAAAGACCTTTTCCGGCCGGCCGGTCAACGACCAGCCCTCGTAGACGTTGTGATCCAGCCGGCCGTGCGCTGTCCGCACGCCCATCGTCTTTTGCGCCTGGGGGTCCCATAAGAGCAGGTCGGCATCGGCGCCCACCGCCACCACCCCTTTGCGTGGGTAGAGGCCGAAGATTTTGGCCGGATTGGTGGCTGTCAATTCCACGAAGCGGTTAGCTGAGAGACGGCCGGCGGCCACGCCATAAGTCCACAGGAGCAACATCCGTTCCTCGATGCCGTGCATCCCGTTGGGAATCTGGCTGAAATCACCCTGGCCTAGTTCCTTGCCCGGCCGTTGGTACAACTCCCCTTCATATTCGACTGGCCGCGTACCATCGTAAAGGAAAGGGCAATGGTCGGTAGCCACCACCTGCAAGTCACCCTTAGCCAACGCCCGCCATAAGGATTCGTTATCCTTATGGCTACGCACTGGCGGCGAGCAAACCCACTTAGCCCCATCCGGCCGTCTTAACTCATCTACCGTAAAGAACAGGTATTGGGGGCAGGTCTCACCCATAACAGATAAGCCATGCGCGCGGCCGTACTTCAACTGGTCTACCGCTTCTTCACAAGTGATATGGACCACGTAAAGAGAAGCACCGGCCAGGCCAGCCAGGGCCACCATTCGCAGGGTGGCCTCCGCTTCGGCCCAGGCCGGGTGGCTGTGGGCGTGGTATTCCGTCGCCAGGTTGCCCTTCGCCACGTTCTCCTTAATCAGCGTGTCCAGCACGTCGCCATTCTCGGCGTGAACCATAACTAAAAGGCCGTGTTCGGCGGCGATCCGCATAATCCTGAACAGCGAGCCATCGTCTATCTGGTAAACACCCTTATAGGCCGTAAACAGCTTGAGCGTCGTCACCCCCTCCCCCACCAGCCAGGGAATCTCGGCCAGGGCCGCTTCGGTAGGGTCGGTAATGACGATATGCAGGCCATAGTCCAGAACGGCCTTGCCCTGGGCCTTCGCCCGCCAGTTGTCCAGAGCCTGCCGCAAACTCTCGCCCTTACGTTGGATAGCAAAGTCAATGTGACTGGTCGTGCCGCCAAAAGCGGCCGCTTTATGCCCAGTATAGAAATCATCTGAGGAAACGGTACTGAAGAAGGGTAGTTCCAGGTGGGTATGCACGTCTATCCCACCGGGCAGGATCAGCTTGCCCGTCGCGTCAATGACTTTGACCCCTTCGGCCGGCAGGTTGACACCCATCAAGGCAATCTTTTCGCCTTCAACCAAGATGTCGGCCGGGTAGGTGTCAGCGGCCGTGACCACTGTGCCACCTTTGATCAGCGTTCTCATCCAGTCCTCATTCCAACTCTACAGGATCAGAGTTAATACCAGCTTCATCCCTCCTGTCTCAGCTCGCTGTGGGCAGGATTTGCTGGCGCAGCAGGTCATTGGCAAGACGGTTGACCGTAGTGCCTAACTTCTGTGCCCTCTCCCATAGTACAACCATTACCTCTTCGTCTACCTCGATCTCAAAATACCGCGCCCGAAAGTCTGGTTGTAAGTCAACTGTCTGAAATTCGTTGAGGTAATCAGTTGTGTCATGGGTGTCCCAAAACTCTGCCGCTTCTTCGTAGCTGGTAAACTCATCAGGAATGGGATCAACGTGCTTTCTTTTGTCGCTCATAGTACCTCCGCTCGGACGCTGTCATGTCACGCGCCGAAATTGGCAGGGCGGCCGTTTGCCGCTTTAGCACAAAGAATATTGTCAGATAACGGCCTGTTCTTGTCCGGCCGTAGGCTACATACAAATCTTCACCCTTTACTCTCCCTTTCTCTGCCCGACGGGTGTACGGTCGTCCAAACAAAACCTGCTCAACTTCGGCTGGGTCAACTCTGTGCTTATCCACGATTTTGTCAGCAAACTGGTCTTTCCAGATAATCTCAGATAGCCGCATGATCAACTCCTGCGACTATTATATATCAACCCGGCCCAATTTCGCATCCCCCGGCCGCGCCTGGCCCACACCACCAGGGACAACCATAGAATTATGCCGATGAGGGTAACGTTTCGGCCGATTGTGACGCTACCCGGCCGGAACGAAAACTCAACCTCGTGCCGCCCGGCCGCCACCATCACCCCCCGAAATAGCCCATCGGCCGGATAAATGGAAACAGGTTGCCCATCCACCGTTGCTTCC
>JBFMFT010000148.1:0-10757 GCA_040751925.1 Chloroflexota bacterium | reverse complement strand
ACAAAGCGCGCCGGCCGGCCAGGTAAGTTCCCCAACCGGCGATGAAGAGATGGAGCAGGATAGAAGCACTGACCGCGTAGGGGGTTGGTAGGAGCAACCAGAGCGGCCAGTTCAACGGATAGAAGAAGCCCACCTGGCTGTTCGCCAGGAACGGCGCGCCCATGAAAAGGTCTGGATTCCACAGGGGGACACGCCCCGCGCGTAGGGCCTCGGCCGCCGCCTGCCAGTACGGGTAGAAGTAGAGAAAGGTATCCCCTCGCGCCAGGATGAGATTGGTAAAGGCCAGGCGATGAAAAAAGAGCAAGATGAGGCCAACCAGAGCGAGAAGGGGAGCGGCGTGATGCCTAAAACGTGAAACGTGAAACGTGAAACGTGAGGAGTTAGCTACCATCGCCGCTAATCCGTCAATCCTGCCCATCCGTGTTCATTGGGCGGATTTGATAAAGCTGCATGGACAGGGGCCTGTTGCCCGGATGATCAACCGGAATAGGTTGCAGGGAGAAGCCGGCCGCCACCACCGCCTGCTCTACTGGAAGAGCGGCCGGTGAGGTAGGCAAAACCAGGTAGCGCGGTTGTCCATTGCCGCCGAACACCCCCAAGTCTTCGGCCAATGCGGCCGGATGGGGAAACCAACTGACGTACACCCGGCTATCAAACAGGTGGTAGCGCCACTGCCAGGAGTACCAATGATCATACAAAACGGTGCCATACGGCGCGTCAGCGAGGAAAGCGGCAATGTGGGCTGCGCCGTCGTCGGCCGTTGGCCGCCCACCTACCGGAAAGGCCCCCAGGCGGGCTTGTAAGGCGGCCGGCGTTTGCAGCAGCAGCCAACCGGCCAGCAACAAACTCCATGATAAATCCCCTAATCCCCTAATCCCCGCCCCCTCTAACGTGGACTGCCCCAGGTGGAGCAGGCGGGTCGCCAGCCGGGCCAGCAGGAGGCCCAGGATAGGAACGGCCGGTAGGACGTAGCGATCCCAGGCTGGCGCGGCCACCAGCCAGTGCAGAAGGATGTAGGCCGCCAGAAATAGGGCCAGGAGTTGATCGAGGGCTGTCGGCCGGTCGCGGTCGTGAATGAGCAGAGCCAGAAAGAGGGGTGACAGGAGCAGGAGACCGAAGCCAACGGCCGGTGACGCGAAGACGTAGCGCCACACTCTAGCCCAGGCTTGCAGGCGCGGCCATAGCTCCCACGACCAGGCCGGCCGCAGCCCGCCAAAGCTCTCCATCTGAGCCGCCCACAGGTCAAGACGGCCGGCGCGGGCCACTTGCCACAGGGCCAGCAAAACCAGGATGGCAGCCAGGCCCAGGAACCAGCGTCGCCACTCGGCCGGCCGCCAGCCCCGCAAAACGGCTAACCCTACGACTAAGGGTAAGAAGAGCCAGGCCTGGTACTTAGCCGCCGCCGCCAGGCCAAACCAAAGCCAGGCAGGATTTTGGATTTTGGATTTTGGATTTTGGATTTTGGAGGGGGACGGCCGGGAGTGGCTTAAGTTGCCAGCCACCAGAGTAGCTACGAGTAATGCGGTTAAGAGGGGGTCAATGAAGGCGGTTGAACTGAACTGGATGGCGAGGGGTGAGAGGGTTACGAAAGCGGCCGACAAGACGGCTGTTAGCTCCTGCTGGTAAAGCTGCCAGGCCAGGCGGCCGGTCAAGGGAATCAGCACCAGGGAAGCGATGAAATTGGGCAGGCGGGCCGCCCACTCCACCGACCCAAAGAGGGGATACCAGGCTGCCTGTAAGTAGAACAGGAGCGGCGGCTTGTCCACTAATTGGGTCTGCAACAGGGGGTCGCGCCAGGTGGCAATCAGCCGCGCCCAACTGGCAAAGAGAGCCTCGTCGGGGTGAAACGAGTTGGCAAAGAGGCCAGGAAAGCGAAGCACGGCCGCCACCCCCACCAGCATCACCAACCACCACTTGCCCCATTGCGTCATGCCTGCTCACACCAGACCTCGGATGTCTCGGCGACATCCGAGGTCTAATGTCAATCCACAAAGCGGTATTTGATCAGGTAATAGAGGGCCTTTGGCCCCTCTTTCCAGGGGTTCAGCTTCTTACCCTCGTTAAACTCGCGGCCGTTGTAAGAGATAGGCACTTCGTAAATCCGGTAGCCCCGTTTCAACACTTTGGAGGTGATTTCCGGCTCGAACTCAAAACCTCTGGCCCGCAGCCGAATACCGCGAATCACATCAGCGCGGAAGACCTTATAGCCGGTCTCCATGTCCGTCAAAATGGTATTGTAAAGGATATTGGCGATCAGCGTTAGTAGCTTGTTGCCAACCATGTGGGTAAAGAACATCGTCTTGGTCGGGCCACCGCGAAAACGAGAGCCGTAGACGACGGCCGCCCGCCCTTCCACAATCGGCCGCACCAAAGCTGGATACTCACGCGGGTCATACTCCAGGTCAGCATCCTGCACCAGCAGAATCTCGCCAGTGGCTGCGTCAAAACCGGTTCGCACGGCCGCTCCCTTACCCCGATTCTGCGGGTGGAGGTGGACGTGAATGGCCGGTGATAGAGCTTCGATGGCTGGATAGAGGTCACGTGTGCCGTCGGCCGAGCCGTCATCCACAATGACAATTTCGTGGGCCATGCCCACGTCCAACACCGCCCGCACCACCTTTTCAATCGTCTCCCGCTCATTGTAGACGGGAATAATCACTGATACTTTCAAGTTAATACCTTCCTCAGTCAGAGATGGAGCATTATAACATTGACCCCAGGCTCCTCCAATCCAGAGTAGGGCAAGCCGCTGGCTTGTCTGGGCAAACTGCCAGTTTGCCCTCCAGTGGTTCGCCTGGCTGGAACAGATGGGGTAAAATTAGGGAGATGCAGAAGTCACCTGAAGTTCGCCCCCTGCCTGGGGTGGTGGCCTCGATTGTCGCCGGCTTAGAGCTTACGACCAGTCACCTGTGGCTCATCTTATTGCCAGTGCTGCTAGACCTTTTTTTGTGGTTGGGGCCGCGCCTGAGCGCCGGCCGCCTGGTAGAACAGCAAATGAATCTCCCCGGTATGCGCGAGGCTCTTGGCCCGTTGGCCGACCAGATGGTTCAACTGGCCCCCCACATGAATCTCTTTACCGCCCTCAGCCTGCCCCTTATAGGTGTGCCAGCAGTGATGAGCGGCCCATCGCCGGCCCTGACGCCAGTGCAGACACAGGTGGTAGAAATCACTACTGTCAACCAGTGGCTCCTCCTGTTCGTTGGCCTGAGCCTGGCGGGGCTATTGCTAACGGCCGCTTATTTCAGTTTGCTGGCGCGGACGGTACGCGACGGCCGGGCGTCACTCGGTGAGTTCTGGGCCAGCCTGGGGCCGACCTGGCTGCGACTGTTGGGGCTGGCCGTCGCTTACCTGTTCTGTCTCTTGCTCGTCTACCTGCCATTGCTGCCGGTGGCGGCCGTCATGTCTCTCTTTAACCGCAATCTGTTCGGGGCTGTTTTGCTGGGCGGCGTTTTCATGCTGGTCTGGGTGACGATCTATCTGAGTTTTAGCCTGCCGGCCGTCTTGCTTGGTGGGCGGCCGGTCGGCCCGGCCCTCCTGGAGAGCATTCGCCTGGTGCGGCAATATACCCTACCGGCCGTTTCTCTGCTTTTCCTTGTCGTCGCCCTGGGCGGCGCCCTCAACTGGCTGTGGCGGCTGGTGGACAATGGCTCCTGGCTGACCCTGGCGAGTATTCTGGGGCATGGCTTCATTAGCACCGCCCTGGCGGCGGCCGTCTTCATCTTCTATCGCGACCATACCCAGAATCAGTAATTGGTCATTGGTGATTGGTTGTGCGCCCAATGACCAATCACCAATTACCAATTACCAATCACCAATCACCAACGACCCATGACCAAAAACAACGACACTATCCATTACGATGCTGAGAACATTCAAGTCCTGAAAGGGCTGGAGGCGGTACGCCGCCGGCCGGGCATGTACATCGGCGGCACGGATCTCAAGGCTCTCCACCATCTAGTCAATGAGATCGTGGACAACAGTTTAGACGAAGCTCTGGCCGGCCGCTGTGACCGTATTGAAGTGACTATCCATCGTGATTCGTCCGTCACTGTCACCGACAACGGCAGTGGGATTCCGGTCGGCATCCACCCCACGGAGAAAGTTTCCGCTCTACAGGTGGTGATGACCCAATTGCACGCCGGCGGCAAGTTCGATTCCGCCGCTTACAAAGTGTCGGGTGGTTTGCACGGCGTGGGTGCGGCGGCCGTCAATGCGGTGTCCGAATGGATGGAAGTCACGGTCAAGCGCGACGGCGGACTTTATCGCCAACGTTATGAGCGGGGTATTCCCATGACCCCCGTCCAGAAAATCGGCCAGGTGGACAAGGGTGACACCGGCACCACGACGACCTTCAAGTTCGATCCAACGATCTTCGTAGAGGAACGGGAATACCGCTTTGAGACGCTGATGAACCGCTTCCGCGAGATGGCCTTTGTCACCCGCAGCGTATTTATCGCTTTTCGCGACGAGCGGGTAACGCCAACCCGCGTCATGAATTTTTACTTCGAGGGGGGTGTTAAATCGTTCGTGCGCTACCTCAACCGCAACCGCCAGACCCTACACGACGTGATCTACGTCCGTAAGGAAGTGGATGGTATTGACGTGGAAGTGGGTATCCAGTACACCGATGGGGTGGCGATTTCGGAGTATTCCTTTGCCAACACCATTCACACCCCGGACGGCGGCAGCCACATGAGCGGAATGCGAGCAGCCATAACGCGGGTGGTCAATAACTATGCCCGTAAGAATGGCTACCTGAAGGAAAAGGACGTTAACTTCTCGGCCGAAGACACTCGCGAAGGGGTGACGGCCGTCGTCAGTATCCGCCACCCTGACCCCCAGTTTGAGAGCCAGACGAAGGTCAAGCTGATGAACGCCGAAGTGGCCGGGATTGTCTCGTCGGTGACGGCCGAGGCCCTGACAACCTACCTGGATGAGAACCCCCGTGAGGCCAAGAAGATTATCGAACGCTGCCTGACCTCCTCCCGCGCCCGCGACGCGGCCCGCAAGGCCCGCGAACTGGTCATGCGGAAGAGCGCGTTGGAGAGCATGACTCTCCCCGGCAAACTGGCCGACTGCTCCGAACGCGACCCAGCCCGCAGTGAGCTATATATCGTGGAAGGTGATTCGGCCGGGGGGAGCGCGAAACAGGGGCGTGATCGACACTTTCAGGCCGTGTTGCCGCTGCGGGGCAAGATTCTGAACACCGAGCGGGCGCGCCTGGATAAGATTCTGGCGAACAATGAGGTCAAGGCCCTCATTTCGGCCCTGGGCGTGGGTGTGGGCGAGACCTTTGACCTGTCGAATTTGCGCTACGGCCGTATCATTGCCATGTGCGACGCCGACGTGGACGGGAGTCATATCCGCACTCTGCTTCTCACCTTCTTTTTCCGCTACATGCAGCCGCTCATCGAGGAAGGCCACCTCTACATCGCCCAACCACCCCTGTATCGCATCAAGGAAGGCAAGGAACTTCGGTACGTTTACACAGACGGGCAATTGACGGCCGCCCTCGAACAACTGAAAGGCAAGAAGTACGAACTCCAACGCTACAAGGGGCTGGGCGAGATGAACCCGGAGCAGTTGTGGGAGACGACCATGAACCCGGCTTCGCGCACTCTCCTGCAAGTGACCATCGAGGACGCGGTGGTAGCTGACCGCACCTTCGATATGCTGATGGGCAGCGAAGTAGCCCCCCGCCGCCGCTTCATCACCACCCACGCCAGCGAAGTCCGCAACCTCGATGTTTAAGTGAACAATGAACAATGAACAATGGACAATTATTCATTGTTCATTGTTCATTGCCCATTGCTCCTCAAATGCGCCACCTCTCTTCGTCGCCCTGGCCCTACGTCAAGGCGGTTGCCGCTATTGGGTGTACGACGGCCGTTTTGTATCTCCTCCGGGGTAGCCTGGCCTCACCCATCATTGCCCTATTATATCTGCTGCCGGTCGTCCTCAGCACCCGCTCGTGGGGGCTGGGAGCAGGCATCGTGGCCGCCTTTTGCGCCTTCCTATCTTTTAACTTCTTCTTCATTCCCCCCTTTTACACCTTCGTCGTCCACGAGACGCAGGACTTCCTGGCCCTGGTGGTATTCCTGGTCGTAGCTGTCATCATCAGCCAACTGGTCGGCCGCGCCCAATCCAGTCTGGCCGAAGCCCAGGCGCGGGAGCGCGAAGCAACCCATTTGTACGAACTAAGCACTGCTTTGGTCGGCTTACGCCGCCAGGAAACCATCGCTCATAAGGTGGCCGAACACGTGCGGCAGGTGTTCCAAGCCGAGGTCGTGCAGATAGCTTTGACCGAGGCGGCCGGTAAGCCGGCCGTTACCTTCCGCGTACCAAATAGTGAACTACCCCTGAACGCTCCAGCCAGCCACACCATCCCCCTGGTCACCGCTCGCGGCCATCTGGGCGAGATCCGTTTATGGCGACCCGTCCAGCCCTTCCGGCCGGCCGAAGAACGCCTCCTGCAGACCTTCGCCAGCCAGGCCGCCCTGGCTTTGGAATACGGCCTGTTGGCTGAAGTGGAAACACGGGCCAAGATCCTGGAGGAAAGCGACCGCCTGAAATCGGCCATCCTCTCCTCTGTCTCCCACGAATTGCGGTCGCCGCTGGTGACCATTAAGGCTGCCGCTTCCAGCCTCCTGGGAGAAGAAGCCGCTTGGGACTCATCAGCGCGGGAAGATTTGTTGGTCGCCATTGATATAGAGGCGGATCACCTCAATCTCCTGGTGGGGAATCTGCTGGATATGTCTCGTATCGAAGCCGGCGCGCTGCACCCCAAACGCCAATGGGACGTTTTAGCGGAGATCGTGTGGGAAGTGGCCGGCCGGATGCGCCGGTTGAGTGAGCAGCATCACCTAACCATTGACGTGTCTGAGGATTTACCTCTGGTACCCGTAGACCACGTCCAGATCAGCCAGGTTTTCGCCAACTTGTTGAGCAATTGTCTGAAATATGCTCCACCCGCTACGACCATCCACATTGCGGCCTGGGTGGAGGGCGATCAGGTACAGGTGCAAGTCAGTAACCAGGGCCCGCCCGTACCGGAGGAACACCTGGAGCGCATTTTCGATAAGTTCTACCGGATCACCCTGGCCGACCAGGTGACAGGCACGGGCCTGGGTCTTTCCATCTGCAAAGGGATTATCGAGGCCCACGGCGGCCGTATCTGGGCCGAAAACCTCCTCCAGGGTTTCGCCTTCCATTTCACTTTGCCCCTGGTCTGGGAGCAGAGGCGGTCGCCGCAACTGCCCATAGAGGAAGCATGAACGGCCGCCCCCACATCCTGGTCATTGACGACGAGCTACAGATTTTGCGCGCCCTGCGTACCATCCTCACCCAAAAGCAGTTCCGGGTGACGACGGCCGCACGGGGCGAGGAGGGGCTGGCCCTGGCCGCCGCCAACCCGCCGGACGTGGTCATCCTCGACCTGACCCTGCCCGATGTGGATGGAATTAAGGTCTGCGCCCGCTTGCGCGAGTGGACGCACGTTCCCATTATTGTCCTGTCGGTGCGTGACAGCGAGCGGGACAAGGTGGCCGCCCTCGACCAGGGGGCCGACGACTACCTGACCAAGCCCTTTGGCATCGAAGAACTCCTGGCCCGTATCCGCGTGGCCCTGCGCCACTCCGCCCAGACGCAAGGCGCGACGGAGCCGGTCATCACGGCCGGTGAGTTACTCATTGACTTGCCCCGCCACGTCGTCACCCTCGCTGGCGAAGAAGTGAAGTTGACGGCCACTGAGTTCAAGCTGCTGGCCTACCTGGCGACGAACACCGGCCGTGTCCTCACCCACCAGAGTATTCTGAGCCACGTCTGGGGGCCGGCCGAAGCCGACCACGTGGAATACCTGCGCGTCTACGTGCGCCAACTACGCAAGAAACTGGAACCAGACCCCGACCGGCCGCGCTACCTCGTCACCGAGCCGGGCATCGGTTATCGCTTTTTAGCCGAGTAGGCAGGCGCAGTAGCCAAGCCAACGCCTGCGTCTCCGGCAGGGAACCCCGCGCGCGGGCAGTATACACTCGGAAAAGGGCCATTACCCCGCGTATGATGGCAGGGTAAACACCCATCTTCCAGTTCTTGCCCTCCTGAGAATGTAGGATAACATTACGAGGAAGAGAATACCCGGCCACATTTGCAGGATGATAAATAGTTGGGCGGTCGCAGCATGATAGCTTGGAAGGCTTATGGGAGAGTATTGCAACTACTTCATTCCCTCTCGGGTGTACAATCGCAGGGACTATTGTGATCGGAGGAACCGTGGCTAAAAAGGCTCGGGTGACGCTGGAAATTGGACCGAAGGGCAAGAAGGTGGTGGCGGTGGCGCCTGATTGGCCCGGACTCGAACGCGGGGCGAAGACTCAGGCAGACGCAATCGAAAGGCTACGTTCATATATTCCGCGATATTCACAGGTAGCAAAGCTGGCTGAAATGGACGTGGAGTTTGACACCATCCAGAACGTCCACGTGGTCGAAGAGTATCCGGGAACGGGCTCAACCGACTTCTGGGGCATCTCATTCGCGTTTTCGAGCATCGACAAGCAAGAAATGCCGAGTGCCGAATTGGAACGTGAGTTGACGCTGATGCAGGCGTGCTGGGCGTTTTTCGATGATGTGTGCAGGCGAGTGTCAGCTGAAATGCAGAAGGGTCCGCGAGGAGGGGGCCGTGATCGGGACCATATCGTCCGTCATACGCTTTACGCGGAGCAGGATTGGGCGAAGATGATCGGTGTGCTCACCCCCGACGATGCGATGCTGACTGTCAATGGACTGAAAACGCATCGCGAGTCCTATTGCCATGCAATACGGGACTACCACTCACAGGGCAAGTTGGCCGGCAAGATGGCGAAACGGCCACTTCGGTTCTTGATTCGGCATACTGCCTTTCACACCATGGACCACGCCTGGGAAATGGAAGACAAGGACCTGACTGCCCAAAAAGCATGAGTCCGAGCGCTTGAGGAGCATTGGCATGGTGCATGTGTTACACTTTTCTAGGTCTAATAACACGCCCAACACGGGTTGTAGTTGACGCGCTCCGCTTCGCTGCGCGCGCAACTGAACCCGGCCGTTAGGCGGCCTGTATCGTTGTGCCAACACACCTTTCCCATTGGCAGCGGCGAGGGTCCATCCGATGGTACAGAACAAGTCCATGCCTCCCGGCTCCGTGATCCCCGAGGTCCCCTATCCTGACGTAACCCAGGGTGTCCACTGGCTCTCCCAAGCCTTTGGATTCAAGGAACGCCTGCGAATAGGGGGCCACCGCGTGCAACTCACGTTCGGCGACGGCTCGATTGTTGCCACCTCCCACGAAGGCGAGATCCGTCCTCGTTACACACTGATGGCTCGCGTTCAGGACGTGGACGCCCACTTCGAACGGGCAAAGGCCCACGGCGCCCGAGTCCTCAGCCCCCCGGCCGACTACCCATACGGCGAAAGACAATACACGGTTGAGGACCTCGCCGGCCACATGTGGACGTTTTCTCAGTCCACGCGAGACGTGGACCCCGCCGAGTGGGGAGGCGAGCTCATTCTCTGAACGGTCGCCGAACAACTCGCTGGGGCCGACCTGGCCAGCTGCGGCGAATCGAGTTTAGAATAGTATCGAAGAGCTGGCCGGGCGGCTCATCTCGAGGCCGTTAGGCAGACAGGAACTCGCACGATGAAGCACTCAGATCTCATTATTCGATTGGCTTCCCCCGAGGAGGCGGAGGACTTGTTCGCGGTTCAGCGAGCTTCAGCGCTGGCGGCATTCCATCACATCTTTCCTCCCGATCAGTTCCCCTTCCCCGACGAAGCCGAGCGGAAGCGCTGGCGTGAATACCTTCAGTCAGGAGCCAGCGAGGTGCTTGTCGCTGAGAGAGAAGGGCAGATTCTGGGCATTGTCGTCCTCACCGGTGATGTGATAGAGCGGCTTTTCGTACACCCCGACTACTGGCGTCAGGGCGTAGGCTCGCGGCTGCACGACGAAGCAATACAGCGATTCCTTGATCGGGGTCTCGATTCCTGCCGACTCTTTGTGCTTGAGGAGAATCGCAATGCTCGGCGATTTTATGAGCGAAGAGGCTGGGAGATCGATGGTCGGAGGATGGAATCTATGTTTCCCCCTCATCCTGTTGGCATCGGGTACACAGTTAGGCATTGTCCGCAAACAAGTTCGTAGTAGGCGATTCATTGCCTGGCGTGCTAAAGCACCTACTACGAACGAAAAACACGAAGTTATTTGCGGACAGTCACTTGGTAAATAGAAAATGGTGCCATCAAACGCATAAGTCAAAAGTATACGCCGTATCAGAATAGGTCTTTATTTATTCTTTACAAAATTGCCCCCCCTTTTTGTCCCCCCTTTATTTGACCCGGCTATAGTCGGGTCTTAATGACAGACTCCCTTCAAGATAGCCGGGTAACCTCCCTGCTCATCACCGACGGCCGCCCCCTGCCGGCCGCCCGCCGCCTGGTGGTGCTGGTGGCCTCGCCCGATACCCCTTATGACCTGGCCCGCGAGGTCTGGAATCTGGCTGCTCCACACCGGCTGGACGTTCTGTTCGTGGCCCTGACCCGCCGCCGGAGCGAACGTGGCGTGCTACAGCGCCTCCTCGTCTCTCTGGCGGCCGTCACCCGCGACGACCACGTGCCGGTCGAGACCCATTTGCAGGAACGGGGTTCCTGGCTACAAACCGTCCAGGCGGTCTGGCGGCCGGGCGACCTCATCGTCTGCCAGGACGGCCAAACGGTTTACCAGTGGGGAT
>JBFMFT010000147.1:0-10772 GCA_040751925.1 Chloroflexota bacterium | reverse complement strand
CTGTGGTCCTGGTTCACCGGCCGGGCCAGCCGGCCCTTGTGGCCCAGCACAGGCAGCCAGGAGCAACGCTACCAAACCTAATAGAAACAGGCTCCAAACAACCCGTCGCATGGTTTCCTCCTTGCTTGTTTAAGCTACCCCTAAAGAAGCTTCAGGGGATTATAACGCTTCAGTAGATTTCATCAAGTATTGACGAGGAGTGGGCTACAAAGGACAGGCTTGCCTCCCGGAGATCCGCGCGGACCTCCGGGCGGGCGGCCGCATATCTAATCTGAGGGAAACAGAAAAACACATAGGCGACAGCACAGGATTCTCGTACAATGGTAGCTCAATCATAATGTATCTATCTGGCAAACAGATGGACAGATGTCACCTTTTTCACCGATCAATGTCATTTTCTTAGATTGCTGTGAACTCTTTCTCTACTACACTCACATCGCGCTCCCTGAAGTCGGCCGCCGCCGCCTATCTGGCCCTGGGGGTGGGGATGATCAGCCTGGGCTTTTCGGCTATTTTTGTGCGTTGGGCCAACGCGCCAGGGGCCGTTACCAGTTTTTACCGTATGGCTATTGCCGTCGTCTTGATGGCGGCGCCCTTTTGGAGCCGCTTCCGTCGCCGGAGAGGCGTACCGCGCCGGGAACTGTTGGTAGCCGTTTGGGGTGGCCTTCTCTTTGCCGGCGACCTGGCTTTCTGGACAACCGGCGTCGTCCTCAGTGGGGCTACCAACCCGACCCTGTTAGCCAACACTGCTCCCCTGTGGGTCGGATTGGGGGCCTTGTTGATCTTTCGGGAGAAGTTGTCGGCCGCCTTCTGGCTTGGCCTCCTGTTAGCCATAAGCGGGGCCGTAGTCATCCTGGGGCTGGACACCCTGCGCGGGGCCTCCCTGGGCGTAGGCACATTATTGGGGCTATTGGCCGGGTTATTCTATGGGGGCTACTTTCTGACAACTCAACGCGGCCGGCAGACCCTGGACACCTTCACCTACTTCTGGCTGGCGGCGTTGAGTTCGGCCGTCGCCCTGCTTATTATCAGCCTGCTCTTGCGCCAGCCGCTAACGGGGTACTCTCCACGTACTTATCTGAACTTCTTGGCCCTGGGGGTTGTGACGCAGGTTTGTGGCTACCTGGCGATCAGCTACGCCCTGGGCCACCTGCCCGCTTCGATTGTCTCGCCCACGTTATTGGGCCAGCCGGTGATCACGGCCGTTCTGGCCGGCCCACTCCTGGGTGAACAGCTATCGGGTTGGCAAATTGCCGGGGGAATGGCAGTCCTGGCCGGCGTCTACGTCGTCCATCGTAGTCGCATCGGACGGATCCATGTAGAATAAGGATTACATGACAATTCTCGGCCTGCATCACATTACCCTCATCTGCACGGACGCCCAACGCACGGTGGATTTTTACACCGGCGTCCTGGGGCTGCGCTTCGTCAAGAAGACCGTCAACTTTGACGATCCTGGTAGCTACCACCTGTACTTTGGCGATGAGATCGGCCGCCCTGGGTCGGCCATCACCTTCTTTGAGTGGCCGCGTGCGCCGAGAGGTTATCCGGGGATTGGCGGCACGCACCACTTCGCCCTGATTACGGCCGACTACTCCACCCTGCTCAAGTGGAAGCGGCGGCTGACTGACTTGGGACTAAAGGTAGATGGCCCGCTAGACCGCCACTACTTCATCTCCATCTACTTCCGCGACCCGGACGGCACAATTGTCGAGATAGCGACAAGGGGGCCTGGGTGGACAAGGGACGAAGCGGCCGACCGCCTGGGCCTGGAATACCGCCAGCCGCCACCAGAGATGATCGTCAACAACCGCGACGAGGCCCGCATCCAGGCGGAAACGTGGTCTGAACCCGTCCCGGTTATCACCGACGACATGGCTCTCAACCAGGGGATGCACCACATCACAGCTATCGGCACAGACATCCAGCGCACGCACGCTTTTTTCGGCGAATTGCTGGGAATGCGGCGGGTCAAGATGACCTTCAACTTCGATGACCCGGATTCGGCTCACTGGTATTGGGGGGTGGGCGATGGGCGGCCGGGCACCCTCATCACCTACTTCGAACGTAACCCCCAGAAGGAGCGACGCTTCCGTATGGGCGCGGGCCAGACCCACCACTACGCCCTGGCCGTGCCGGATGAAGCAACACAGTTGGAGTGGCGGGAGAAATTGCTCCACGCCGGTTTTCGCGTCTCGCCGGTGATGGATCGGGTTTACTTCAAGAGTATCTATACCAATGACCCCGACGGTCACATCGTCGAACTGGCGACGGCCGGCCCCGGCTTCCTGGTAGACGAGGAGAAGGCTGAACTCGGCCGTCACTTGAAGCTGCCGCGCTGGTTGGAAGCTCACCGGGACGAGATTGAGCAAACCCTGAAACCGCTGTCGTATTTATACAGCCAGACCCATCCTCACCCTAGCCCTCTCCCTCAGAGGGAGAGGGGATGAGCGCCTCCCCTCACCCTGGCAGGGAGAGGGGGTAGGGGGTGAGGGTAGGTAGTTACCCGGCTTCAATAACAGGAGTCTCTATGACCGAAACTATCCACCCTGACGCAACGATTGGCACGGTCTACCTGACCGTGTCGAATCTTGACCGTTCCCTGGGCTTCTACCAGGACGTTTTAGGCTTCCGACTGCACCGGCGCGATGACCAGACGGCCGCGCTGGGTACGGGCGGGCCAGACCTGCTGCACCTGAGCGAACGACCGGGAGCGCGTCCGGTTCGTGGCGTGACCGGCCTCTATCACTTTGCCATACTCGTCCCCTCACGACGTCATCTGGCCTTGTCGCTGCGGCGACTGGCCGAGACCCGCACCCGTTTACAGGGCTTCGCCGACCACCTGGTGAGCGAAGCTGTCTATCTAGCTGACCCCGACGGCAACGGCATCGAGATATACCGCGACCGGCCGCGCGCCGAATGGCCGCGTCTGGACGGGGGGATACAAATGGCCTCTGATCCGTTGGACATGGACGGGATCATGGCTGAACTGAACGGCCGCGACGAAGCCTGGTCTGGGCTATACCCGCAAACCACCATCGGCCACATTCACCTGCACGTCAGCCACATCCCGGCGGCCGAAGCCTTTTATACCAACGTTCTGGGCTTCGACTTGATTTTGCGCTGGCACCAGGCCGGCTTTGTTTCGGCCGGGGGCTATCACCACCATATCGGCTACAATACCTGGGCGGGAGTGGGCGCGCCGCCCCCACCACCCGACGCAGTGGGTTTGCGCTGGTTTGAGATTTGCTTGCCAGACGAGGACGCGCTGAAGGTGGTGGCCGGCCGCGTGCGCCAGGCTGGTTGGCCGTTAGAGGAACGGGCCGAAGGTCTATTCTTGCGCGACCCGGCCCAAAACGGTATCATGTTGTGTAGTGCAATTTGACAAATTGCGCTACACAGGTGAGGTATGACCAGAAGAATGAAGGCTCCGCGCAACCCGGCGCGGACGTTCCGCAACTACCTGACAAACCTGAGCGCGCCGGTGCCCCTCTCCTACAAAATCTACGCGCTCGGCCGTAACATTTCGATTCGCGTGGTGACGGCCGGGACGTGTTGCGGCCATCCCGGTGAACCCGGTTGCTGACAGGTCGAAGACCCGGCCGCTGGTCCAGCGGCCCACCCCCACAGCCATCCCGACGATACATCTGAAGAGTCAGTTGAATGAACCTTTTGATCGCCCCAACCGCTCGGCAAGGTAGTGCTGGTTAACCTCTTGTTCACTCAAGGCGCGACTCCATACGCGTACATTATCCATTACACCATTAAACAGGTAAAAGGCAGCCCCGTCACCACGGCCAGCCAGGGCAACCTGTCCACTGCCGGCTTCAATCGGGCCGGAAGCCTCCCGAGCGGCAGCCAGTTCGCCGTCAACGTACAGCACCTCTTGGCGGCCATCATACGTGGCGGCCACGTGATGCCACACGTTGACGCTTAGGGGCGGCACTTCTAAAGGCATCCACCAACTATCAGGCCCGCGAAAGAAAACAGTCGGCCGACCATCTCTCACGGAGAGTCCATAGCCGTTCCAATTGTCCATGATGTGATGGTAGCCGAAGCCGTAATGTGCGCTGCCAACCCAGGCCTCTAACGTTGCTTCTGTGCTAAGGGTCAAAGTATTGTTGATTAGCGTTATCGGAAACTCGTTGCCAAAGCGAATTAATGCATAGCCAAACCTGCCCTCACCGTATAGTTCCGAACCCGGCGGATTGGCCGTACCCTGATTGCCATTGCCAGAACTATCATTCAAGTTGCGTTGGAATTGCCAGAATCCTTGCAAAGGGGAGGTAGAGGGTACGGTAGAAACAGGGTCAATGATCCGCGCTTGCCCCTGGGTGGGAGGCGATGATACTGCGATGTCGTTGTCCAGAATGCTGGCGGTGACGGGTAATGAAAGAGACACAAGTAGCACGACCAGTAGCAGGCACGTCCGAACTTGGAAAGCGTATGACCGCTGCACTTTGTTCCACCTCCATGCCCAGGGCTAGACTCGTCTCTTTATGGCAACCTTGTCGAGAACGGCAGCTATGAGCCTTTACTCTGTGGTGTCACACCACGACGTTCACCAGCTTGCCCTGGACTACGACCACCTTACGCGGCTCTTGACCATTGAGCCAATTCTGTACGGCCGCCGAAGCCAGGGCGTGTCGTTGGGCTTCGTCGTCGGTTAGCCCGGCCGGGACTTCCAGCCGGTCGCGCACTTTGCCATTGACCTGTACGACCAGGGTTATCGTTTCCTCTTTGGCAACCTCTGGCTCCCAGGTGGGCCAGGTCTGCTGATGAATGCTGTAGGGTCGGCCGCGCCGCTGCCATAACTCTTCGGTGACGTGGGGAGCTATCGGGGCCAGGAGCAGGAGCAGGTTGGTTACAGCTTCGTCCCAGGCGGCCGGAGTGACGTTATGGGCCTTCTGGGCTTCTAACAAGGCATTACGGAGTTCCATGAGGGCGGCGACGGCCGTGTTGAAGGCAAACTCCTCCAGATCATTGGTCACTCTGGCAATGGTCTGGTGGGTCTTGCGGCGGAGGGCGCGGGTGGCAGCTTCACTCTCCGCCTCCGGCTGGTAGGTTGCTGTGCCTAGCTCCCATACGTCGAACAGGAAGCGCTGCGGCCCTTTGATGCTGGCGTAGTTCCAGGGGCCGCCCTGATCCCACTTGGCAAAGAACATGAGGTAGGTCCGCACCGTGTCGGAGCCATATTGAGCCACCAGTTCGTCGGGGGCGACCACGTTGCCCCGCGACTTGGACATCTTCTCTCCGTCCTCCCCCAACACCATGCCCTGGTTATAAAGGGCCAGCATCGGCTCGTCCATCTCCACCAGGCCCATGTCGCGCATGGCTTTGGTGAAGAAGCGGGTGTAAATCAGGTGCATGGTAGCATGTTCGATACCGCCCGTGTATTGGTCAACCGGCAGCCAGTAGGCAGCTTCGGCCGGGTCGAACGGCCCCTGGTCGTAGTGGGGGCTCAGGTAACGGTATTGATACCACGACGAACACATGAAGGTGTCCATGGTGTCGGTTTCGCGCAGGGCCGGCCGCTCACATATAGGGCAGGCGGTGTGAACAAAGCCTTCGTGGAACTTGAGCGGGCTTTCGCCGGTGGGCATGAACTCCACGTCGTCTGGCAGCAAAATGGGTAACTGCTCGTCTGGCACGGCCACCGGGCCATGATCGGGGCAGTAGACGATGGGGATGGGCGCGCCCCAGTAGCGTTGGCGGCTGATGAGCCAGTCGCGCAGGCGGTAAGCGACGGCCGCTTTGCCGATCCCCCGCTCCGCCAGCCAGGCGTTCACCTTATCAATCGCTCCGGCTACCGGCACGCCGCTAAAAGGGCCAGAGTTGACCAGGTAGCCTTCGGTCTTGGAGGTGTAGGCGGCCGCCAACGAACCATCCGCGTCGGTGCGGCCGGGCATCCGTATCACCTCCACGATGGGCAGGCTGTATTTTTGGGCAAAGGCAAAGTCCCGTTCGTCGTGGGCGGGCACGGCCATAATGGCCCCGGAGCCGTAGGTGATGAGCACGTAATCAGCGACCCAGATGGGGATGCGCTGGCCGTTGACGGGGTTGACGGCGTAGGCGCCGGTGAAGACGCCGGTTTTTTCGCGGTCGGCCGCCTCGCGGTCAATCTCGCTCAGGCGGTCGGCGGCCTCGCGGTAGGACTGGACGGCCGGCCGCTGCTCTGGCGTGGTCAACTTTTCCACCAGGGGATGCTCTGGGGCTAAGACCATGAAGGTCGCGCCCCAGAGGGTATCCGGCCGGGTGGTGAAGATGGTGATACTGTTTTCGCCGGGATGAGGGGATTGGGGGATGGAAGAATCAGATAATCCTCTATTCCCCCAATCCCCGCCGGTAATGGGGAAGCTGACTTCGGCGCCGGTGGAGCGGCCGATCCAGTTGGTTTGCATGGTCTGGACTCGTTCCGGCCAGTTGATGTGGCTGAAGTCGAGGAGTTCTTCGGCGTAGGCGGTGGTCTTGAAGAACCATTGCTCTAGGTTTTTTTTGATGACGGGGGTTTTACAGCGCTCGCAATGGCGGTCTTCGCCCCAGACCTGCTCGCGGGCCAGGGTGGTGTTGCAGTGGGGGCAGAAGTCAACGGCCGCCAGCTTGCGATAGGCCAGCCCTTGCTCCAACAGCTTCTTGAAGAACCATTGCGTCCAGCGATAATACTCCGGATCAGAGGAGATGGCCTCCCGGCGCCAATCAATCATTGCCCCCATGCTCCGCAACTGCTGGCGCATTTTGGCGATGTTGGCGTAGGTCCAGCGGGCCGGGTGGACGTTGCGCTGGATGGCGGCGTTTTCGGCCGGCAGGCCAAAGGCGTCGAAGCCCATGGGGAAGAGGACGTTGTAGCCCTTCATCCGCCTATAGCGGGCGCGGGCGTCGCTGGGGACCATGGCGTACCAGTGGCCGATGTGGAGGTCGCCGGAGGGATAGGGCAGCATAGTCAGGGCATAGTGCTTGGGTTTGCCCCAATCTACGGCCGAGCGATAGAGGTCCGTTTCGTTCCAACGGGCTTGCCATTTTGCTTCAATTGCTTGGGGGTTGTATTTGTCGGTCAAGGTGTTACCTCTTGTTCACCGCGAAGACGCAGAGGACGCGGAGGGGTGGACAGGATTTACAGGACTCACAGGATGGCGTCTATTGTACCTGCTTGCGGTGATCCTTCAAGGGAGGAGCGGCCGCTACCCCCTCCCTAACCCTCCCCCTGCCAGGGAGAGGGCATGGGAAGCGGATGGAACGGCCGGGCTACCCTTCGGCTTTTTTTGTAAATTTTGGGAACGAAGACGGTGATGGTACAGATTTTCCAGAGGTAGCGGCCTGTTTTTTGTGTACCGTCTGATGGTACACGTGACGGGGCAGATGGTGCGTGACCAGAGGTGAGGGCGGAGGGTGGGATGGGGTGTGAGATGGGACGTGACGGGATGAGTGGGTACGCTGTGAAGGCTGGCGGCCGAAACATGCGTGAAGCGTGAAACGTGAAGGCGGCCGGCGGTTGTAAGCACGGCCGATATGCTGTACAATATCGCTACCGTGTATTTTGTCGTGGAAGAAAAAGGGAGTAGTATGGCTGGATTTAGCAATTTTACTAACCCATACCAGAATCCGGCCAATGTGCCGGAACCATATCGTCGCCATGCCAACTTGAGTAAGCTGTTCCGAGCCGATGGGACGTATGTGCGCCCGGCCGAAGACCCGGTTACCCTGTGGGCAGTAGATGTCTTGTACAGGGAGTATGGTGTACCGCTGGAGGCGATGGGGCTGGAACTGACGGCCGACTTTGCTGAGGGCACGCACCAGGGGGGACGACGGTATCAAGGGCGGGCGGACGTGGTGATCTATGATGACCGCTACGTGGACGCGGTGGGCAACCTGGACGTGGCCTTTATTATGGTGGAGGCCATGGAGCCGGCTAAACGAACAGACGGCACGGAAGCGGAAGGGTGGGTTGACCATTTGAACCGGCTCAATGCCTATATGAGCGCGTCACCTTCGGCGCGTTACGCTGTTTTGACCAGTGGGACACACACGGTTGTTTATCGCCGTGACCTGGAATATCCCCGTACACTGGCCGAGATTGGTGACCTGCCCAAGTATGAAAGCGCGCGGGAAGCGGCCGAGCATAGCCCTTACACGGTCGTCCTGAATCCTGATGAACCGGATGGGGTGATAACCGGGCTTAGACCGCTGACTCGCGACAGGTTCCGTGAGGTGTTGGGCGATACCCGCTCTGGCTGCCACTCGATTCTACGCGACAACGAAGGCTTGCAACCACAGGAGGCGGTGGACGCTATGGTCAAGTTTCTGTTCGCCAAGTGGTACGACGAGCAGGCCACCATTGACCTGGTGCGGCAGACCAGCGAAAAGCGGGCCTACGTCTTTAGCCTGAGCGGGGAGACAGACCCGGAGCGGTTGGTGGTGCAGGTGCGGGAGACGTTTGAGAAGGCCAAACAGTGGGAGCAAGCTATTCTCCAGCGCAAATCGGCCTCCGATTTAGCCATACGAGCCGCCTTTAGTGAGGGCGATACGCTGATGTTTAAGCCGCACACGACGGTGGAAATCGTGAAGCGGTTGCAGCCGTGGAGCCTGCGGCGGTCATCGGCCGACGTGAAGGGCGGCGTCTTTGAGGACTTTCTGGGTAAGACCTTCCGCGACGACCTGGGACAGTATTTCACACCCACGCCGGTCATCAATTTGATGGTGGGTATTTTGCAGCCGACAGTCAACGACGTGATAGGCGACCCGGCCTGTGGCTCGGCGCGCATGTTGACCCACGCCCTGGAACACGTCCGCCAACAGGAGTATGCCAGGGCGGTGGCGGCCAACGGCGGCCGGGCGGAAGGGATTAACCCGGAAGAGCCGACAGAGGCTTTTGTGCGATTCCGCGACAATAACCTGTTTGGGGCGGAAGTCTCGCGCAACGTGATGCACGTGGCCCGCGTGAATACGCTGATGAACGGCGCGCCCTTTGTGGACTTAAAGGTGATGGATACGCTGTCCCCGTTGGCTAGCCTGGCGGGCGGTATCCAGAACGGTCTACCCGACCGTCTCGGCTTTTACGCGGGTGGGCTGACGATGATCCTGACCAATCCGCCTTTTGGTTCCAAAGTGACCAACCGACGGGTGCTGGAAGACCTGGCGGCGCGGGATGGCGTCAGTCGCAACAATGGCAGCGTGGCCCGCAGCCTGCCGCAGGAGGTGGCTTTTGTCAACCGCTGCCTGGAATTCCTGACTCCAGGCGGCCGGTTGGGGATTGTCCTGCCGGATGGGGTGCTGGCTAACAGCTCGCTCCAGTTTGTGCGCGATTGGATCTTGCGCTGGGCCAGGCTGAAAGCGGTCATCAGCCTGCCGCAAGAGACGTTTGCGCCCTATGGAGCAGGCGTGAAGACGAGCCTGGTCTTCCTGCAAAAGCGGGCCAACCCGCTGCCGCCGAACGGCCAACCGGAGCTTTTCGGGCAGTATGCCGGCCCGGATGAAGAGTATGAGGTCTACATGGCCCGTATTGACAACATTGGCTATGATGCGACCGGCCGGCTGTCTGTCCTGGAAGATGAGGCGTCCAAGCCACCCGAGCTAAAGGAAACTATTGCGGATTTTGCTGGACGCCTGGGATGGTAACCGACGTGAATACTGAGATTCAGGTCCTTAGTAAGAACCGTTTCCTGATCAAGCGAAGCCAACTCACTACGCTCAAGCTGTTTGTGGAGTTCTACCTTCCCGAATATCAAGACCTGCTTGCTCAACTTCGCCAGAGTCCTTATCCCTTGAAACAATTGCAAGAGATAAGCAAACGTCTATACGGTGGACCGTTTGGCAGTGATAGAAAAGTGGATATGTATCGGGACACTGGCATCCCCTACCTGCGGGTGAAGGATGTATTGCCCGAAGGAATCGAGCAGGATGGCCTTACCTACATATCCTCTGAGAAACACAACGAGTTAGCCAGAAGCCGTGTTCTCCCTGGTCATGTTTTATTGACCACTGCCGGCCGACTCGGGACGGCCGCCGTTTTTCCGGAGGAATTGGGGGAGGGTAATATCACAGGGCATATTGTCGGCATTGAGCCACACGAAGACATCAATCCCCACTATTTGGCCTTGTTCTTGAATTCGCGCTTCGGTGAGTTTCAGGCGAAACGGTGGGGGCACAGAACGACCCGGCCTGAACTCAACCTGCTTGAGGTGGGGCAAATTCTCGTTACCGTGCCGCCGCGGCCGGTGCAAGACCGGATTGCCGAAATCATGCAGGAAGCCTACGCTACCCGCCAGGCCAAACTTGCCCAAGCCCAAGAATTATTAGGCGGGATTGATAACTTTGTGTTGGGAAGGTTGGGCATTCAACTAGAAACCCTGGCTGACAAA
Source organism: Chloroflexota bacterium (assembly GCA_040751925.1). Lineage (GTDB taxonomy): Bacteria > Chloroflexota > Anaerolineae > Promineifilales > Promineifilaceae > JBFMFT01. The sequence continues at coordinate 417 of JBFMFT010000147.1, read as the reverse complement.
AAACACTTTACGGTCAGTATATCGCGTTTGAAGGGCAATCGCTTTGACATTGGTCCATACGCCAATGAGTTTGATGCAATGAGATCCACCAACGGTACTTGGGTGTCACTTCGAGAAGTGGCACACCTGTCACACCAGGCAAGAATAGCCAGCAATACCCCTGATGCTGAATTCATCTACGTGGGAATGTCGGACGTAAGTGACCGCACGGCCGAAGTCAGATTGCAGCGTCTATTAGGGGGTCAAATCCGAGCCAACAAAACCGTTTTCAAGGGCAATGACGTTGTCTTTGCCCGCATTGAGCCATGTATCTACAATCGCAAAATTGCTCTTATCCCGGCAGAAGTCGAGGAAGCTCTGGGTTCAACCGAGTTGTTGGTGGCACAAGCGCGAAAGGGAGTCATTTTACCCGAATTT
>JBFMFT010000146.1:0-10783 GCA_040751925.1 Chloroflexota bacterium | reverse complement strand
TCCCACACATCTGCCTTGATTCTTCTTATAAATATGGTATAAATCTCTCCTGACACGTAGGACCCGTTGCGTGGTTCACCTTGAAGTTTTGTAATTGCATGAGACTGTTTGGAAGGAGGGTGACGTGACGCATTATCCCAATATCCTCATGATCATTACGGACCAGGAAAGAGCTACCCAGCACTTTCCACCCCATTGGGAAAGGAATAACCTGCCCAATATGACCCTGCTCAAGCAAAATGGCCTCACCTTTAAGAACGCTGTTTGCAACTCCTGTATGTGTTCACCGAGCCGAAGTACCCTCTTTACCGGCCTATACCCAGCTCAACACGGTGTCACCGATACCCTCACTTTCGGCGGCCGGTACTCCGTCGCCGAAACCGAACTCGACTGTACCTTCCCCACGCTGGCGACCGTGTTGCGTCCCTATTACGACTGTCAGTATCGCGGCAAATGGCATTTGAGCAAAGGCGGCTTGAACGAAATTCACCCCGAAAAAGCCCTCATGTCGGCCGAGGTAGCTCTCTACGGTTTTAATGGCTGGACGCCGCCTGACGCTGGCGAGGATACGAAACTAGAGAACTTTGGGGGTGGCTACGCCAACCACGACGCCAGCTACGTCCGACAAGCCATTGCCTTCGTCAAGGCTCACAAGAAGCGACAAAAGAGGGCCAGGGAAACAGGCGAAACCATTAAGCCCTTCTTCCTGGTTCTTTCCCTGGTCAACCCCCACGATGCTCTCTCCTACCCGCAGACTTACGAAAATGGCGGTTACGACCCAGCCATACTGGAAGGGGACATAGAGCTACCCGCCACCGTAGATGAGGACCTGCAAACCAACTACAAACCCTACGCTCACTACCTCTCTTTGCAGGTGATGGCTGCGACGCTCGGCCCAGTGCCCACCCCGCATCGCAAGCGGCAATACCTCAATTTCTATGGCAACCTGTTGAAGTGGGTAGATAGGGAGATTGGCGAACTGCTTGATTTATTTTACGAGGCTCCCGATGACCATGATCGGCGCGCCCCGAAAGCATTGGCCGACGAGACCGTCATTATTCGCCTCGCGGATCATGGCGAAATGGGCATGGCGCACGGCGGCCTGCGCCAGAAAGCGTTTAACGCCTACGAAGAAAGCTTACGGATACCCATGGTGTTTTCCAATCCTCGTTTATTCAAGGGGAATGAAACGGATCAGTTGTTTTCGTTGATAGATATGATGCCTACCCTGACCGGCTTTTTGGGTATTGCGCCGCCGGCAGGGATCAGGGGGGTGGATATGTCGGCCGTATTGAAGGACCCTTCCCTTAGTAAAGAGAGGCAGGACTCAACCTTGTTCACCTTCGACGACATTCGCGCCGGGGCCGCCGCCAACAAAGAACCCATTAACGCGGCCGATCGTATTCGCTGTATTCGAGAGAAGGATTGGAAATTTGCCCGTTATTTTCGCGCTGATGGCAGTTACGAAGATCAGTACGAAATGTACTACCTCCGGGGGATTCACGATAGCGACGCGGAGCCAAAGGACGAACTGGAGCAGTTCTTGTTGTCGCAACCCTACGAGTACGTGAACCTGGCTTACCCCGACAATCCCCTGATGAAGAACTGGCCGGCGGCTGTGACGGCGGTCATTGCTAAGAAAAAGGCGGAACTGGCCGATGCCTTACGCCAAAAAGAGCGACTATTGCTGATTGACACGAATCTTTGACCGCGCCCGTGACCCATCGCCAATCTCCTCGCCTGGCGGCCAGGCCTGAAGGCCGGCCAGAAGCCCAGCGACACTATCCCGGCCGGAGCGATGGCCCACGCGCAAGGCGGCGGCGGTCGTCTGCTCCACCATTGGGCTATCTGCGCCATAGGCGATAGCTTGCACCAGGTTAGCCAGCGCACTGGAGAATTCGCCCCGCGCTGCGTTCCAGAGAAAAGAACGACTAATCTCATTCGTCCTTTCCGCCAGAGCCACGATAGTTGCGGCGAAAGCCTCCAGGAAGACTCGGCGACCGGGACGGTCGGCGGCTGTCGCCCATAGCCCGGCCAGGAAGCCTACCAGCACGTCATCGCCAGAGGGGGTGAGACCTGCGCCCAGGCCAATCAGACCAGCGGCCGCTTGTTGTGCCTGCGCCCGGTCGTAGCGACCGGCGGCCTCTTGCAAGGTGGTGAGTAGTTCCCCAATCCTGCCTTGTAATTGTACAACCAGTTCGCCTTCGGGCGGCCGACAGGTAGACCACTGCTGCCAGACCTCCTGAAAAGCCCGTCGCACGGCCGGATCGCCCAGGTCAACCGGCCGCTGTGTCAGATCAACCTGCCAGGGTTGGGCGGTGCCCAAATCAATCATCAGGGCAGAACCGGCGAATGTTAGCACGCCATCTCTGCTTTTCACTACCTGACCGCTTTGCAAGCCCAGGCTCCCGAAGGAGAAGCCGGCCGGCGTTGCCAATCGGATGCCCTGGGGCAAGTCACTTTGGTCTTCGGTCAGGAGGGTAACGAGGCGGCCGCCACCCAAGCGCAAGTTGCAGGCGTGAGTAAAGACGGAGTGTACCGCGCCGTCAAAGCAGTAGAGAGGAACGGTATGGCCGGCCGTTCGTGCGTAGAAGGACATCAGTTGGTCATGCCACAGCTACGGCGCCGCCGCGACGATCATCCCCGGCCGCTTCCAGTTGCCCGCCGGCCGTTCGCGCCACACTATGCGCCCCGCCAAAGTAGAGGCTGCGCCGATCCCAGCGATTGACCGGGTAGCCCCTGGCTTCCAACTCGTCCACCGCCTGGGGGTCATAACCTGCCTCACAGTGCAATACTTCGCCTTCCAAATGGACGCGGGGGGCATTGACCGCCTGTTCCAACGGCATCCCGTAGTCCAGCACGTTGTTGAGCGTCTGCAAAATCGCACTGCGGATACGGATGCTGCCGCCGCTGCCCACCACTAGCCGGATCGTCCTATTCTGCAAGACAATCGCCGGGGTCATCATCGTAGAGATGCGTTGGCCGGCCGGCCGCCGGTGGAAGCCCTGGGGGTGTAGATCCGCTTCCCCCAGGATATTGTTGGGAATGTAACCCGTGCCTGGCACGACGTAACCGGCCGACTCACCAGCCGTCGTCGTCAAACTCACCGCCAGGCCCTCCTCGTCTATCACGCTCAGGTGGCTGGTGTTGGCCGGGCCAGGTGGTTCGGCGGCCGATGGCGACCGCCTGGCGGCGGCCATTGCCACTCTGACTTCTTCGACGTAGGACTGCACAAAACGGTCGGACAGGAAGTAAGCCACCGCTTCGTCGGGCGGCAACGTCTCCATCGCCTGTTCCCAGAACGGCCGCGCCCGCGTGGTGGCCGCCATGACTTCGTAGAGTAGGCACAAGTGACCGGCCGAGCCATGCGGATAGCCGGCCGTGCCTAACGCGCCCAATACCTTCAGCGTGAAGGCGGTCAACACCCCGCCGCTAGAACAGGGCGGCGGCAGTAGGATTTCGTACTCCCGATAAGCCAGGCGAATCGGGGCGACCTGGCGAACCTCGTATTGCTCCAGGTCGGCCGCCGTCAGCAAACCGCCGTTTCTTTCCTGGTCAGCCAAGAGGGCCTGGGCCAGCCGGCCGCGACGGGCATAGGCCTCCCCTTCCTCAGCCAACGCCGTTAAGGTTGCGGCCAGGTCGGGGAAATACAGTCGCTCACCGGCGCGGATAATGCGTCCATTGGCAGCAAAAATCCGGCGCATCCCCTCCGTCTGAATGTACAGAGGGTTGAGCAGGTCGTAGAGGTTGGCCTGGAAGGGGTTGACCGGCAAGCCGTCGCGGGCCATCAAGATGGCCGGTTCTAAAATGGCGGGTAGGGGCAGGCGGCCGAAGTCCTGGACCATCTGGCACAAACCAGCGATATTGCCCGGCACGGCCATCGAGGCCCGCCCCAGGTAAAACTCCTGAGTGGTTGGGCCAAAATCTACGACCACTGGCCCAAAATCCATCTTGTCAACCGGCCGAGTGCGCCCCAGCCCCGGCATCGCGCTGAAAAAGTCGTAGACTACGCTTTGCCCAGAGCGGGGGTCGAAAACCTGGGCGACCCCGCTACCGCCCAAATGAACAATACTGGCCTCGGCCATAAAAGAAACGAAGGCAGCGGCGACGGCCGCATCCACCGCATTGCCCCCTTTCGCCAACGTAGCCGCGCCAGCCGCCGCCGTTTCCGGCGCTCCAGCGGCCATTACTCCACGCATCATCCATACCTCGTTTGAAATGTGTTACAATGGAAACGTGAATCGTGCAACGTGAAGGCATCTCACGTTGCACGCCTCACGTTTCACGTTTCTAGTTTACCTCAGAACGTACACGAGGCTACCATGCCCGAATCAACTCTACGTGACCTATTGCCCCTGCTCGTGCCGGTCATTCTCATTCAACTGGCTTTGATGGTGGCGGCGTTGCTAGATTTGCGGAAGCGGCCGGCCACCCGCGGCCCCAAGTGGATGTGGGTCGCTATTATCATCCTCGTCAATCTGATTGGCCCCATTGCCTACTTCGTGATCGGCCGACCGGAGGATTGAGCGCAAGGCGCTACTCCAGCGCGTCGCGGAGCTTTGCGACCATTCGTAACTCGTAATGTGTAATCATCTCTCATTACGAATTACGCCTTACGCATGACGTGAATGAACGCCATATATTGTGAAGGGTTGAGCAAACGATACGGCCAGATAGAAGCCCTCAAGTCGTTGGATTTGAGCGTGCCACGCGGCTCCATTTTTGGCTTCCTGGGGCGCAATGGGGCGGGCAAGACGACGACCATTCGCCTCTTGACTGGACTGGCCCGGCCGACCGGCGGCCGGGCCTGGGTAGATGGAGTCGAGACGACCGGAGCGGGGCGAGCCGGCCGCGCCCGCTTTGGCTACCTGCCCGAAGAACCCGCCTTCTATACCTGGATGACTCCCCGTGAATACCTGGATTACGTGGGTCGCCTCTTTCGCCTGGAAGAGCGCGAACGGCGGCGGCGGGTCGAGGAATTGCTGGAACAGGTGGATTTGCAGTCGGCCGCCAAACGGCGCATCGCCGGTTTCTCGCGGGGGATGCGCCAACGCCTGGGGCTGGCCCAGGCTCTCGTCCACCGGCCGCCTGTCCTGTTCCTGGACGAACCGGCCAGCGCATTGGACCCGGCCGGCCGCCGCGACGTGTTAGACCTCATCGCCAGTTTGGGCGGCCAGACGACAGTTTTCCTATCCAGCCACATCCTGGCCGACGTGGAGCGGGTCTGCGACACGGTGGCCGTGATCCACGAAGGGGCGTTGCGCCTGGTGGCCGGCCGTGAGGAGTTACTGGCCCGCTACACGGCCAACGTCGCCCGGCTGGAGGTCAATCCGGCCGGATGGCCTTTACCGCCTGCATTTCTGGCCGCTCTCGGCGACCAGACGTGGGTCATCAGCGCCAGCCTGGGCGACGACAACAGTGTGCAGGTGAGCGTCAACGACCCGGCCGCCGCCCGCCAATGCCTCCTCCCCCTGGTCATCCAGCACAACGTCGTTTTAGAGCGGTATGAGTGGTTGCGGCCGACGCTGGAGGACGTGTTTCTGGCGATTAGCGAATAGGGCTTATGCGTATCTTCATAACCGGCGCGGCCGGGATGCTGGGAGCGGCCGTCTGCCGCCAATTGGCTGGGCAACACGAACTCATTACGCCCACGCGGGCCGAACTGGACATCACCGATGAAGCGGCCGTCTGGCGTTGGCTGCGCGAGTGGCGGCCGGGGGTTGTCATTCACCTGGCTGCCCTCACCGACGTAGATCGTTGCCAGCGCGAGCCAGAATTGGCCTATCGGGTCAACGCTCAGGCGACGGCCACCCTCGCCGCCGCCTGCCGCGAAGTGGGGGCCAACCTGATCTTTCTGAGCAGTATTGCTGTCTTTAACGGCCGCCACACGCGGCCCTATCTGGAAGCGGACGCGCCTGACCCGGCCAACGTCTACGGCCGCAGCAAATGGCAGGCCGAACAGGCAATAACAGCTATTAGCTACGAAACCAATTCGCGGTTATCTGCGTCATTCGCGTACTACGTTATTCGCAGTGGCTGGCTCTTCGGCGGCGGTCAGCGGGATAAGAAGTTCGTCCAGCTTATTTTGCGTCTGGCCGGAGAGCAGTCTACGATTCCAGTGGTGGCTGATAAGGCTGGCTCCCCTACCTACGTGAAGGACTTGGCGCAAGGGCTGGAGCGACTGCTGACGGCCGGGCTGCCCTCCGGCGTCTACCATCTGGTCAACAATGGGCCGCCAGTTAGTCGCTATGAACTGGCCCAGACGATTGTCAGAATGCGCGGGCTGGACGTAGCCATCCGGCCGGTCACCTCTGGCTATTTTCCCAACCTGGCTCCGCGGCCGGCGATGGAAGCCGCCAGCACCCTCTATCTCACGGATTGGTTGCGTCCCTGGCCGGAGGCGTTGGCCGAATACCTGGCAATGAACAATTCTTGAAATGATTCTCGTCACGGGTGCCACCGGCTTCATCGGCCGCTCCGTCCTCCGCCACCTGCAAGAACAAGACCGGCCGGTTAAAGCTTATGGCGGCCGGATCAATGACCCACTCACCCTGCGAGCTGAACTATTAGGGGTGGAGACGGTTATCCACCTGGCCGGGGCCGAGGGGCGCGGCCGGCCGCGCCTCCTCCAACACGTAGACGTGGAAGGCACGGAACGGCTGTTGGAAGAGGGCCAACGAATGGGCGTCAGCCACCTGGTTGTGATCAGCCGGCTGGGGGCGGACGCCAACCTTGTCTACCCACTGCTGCGGGCCAAAGGGGAGGTGGAACGGCTGGTCAGGCGATCTGGCCTGCCCTATACGATTGTGCGGTCGGGTACGGTGTTCGGCCGCCAGGACCACTTTCTCACGGTGATAGCCCGGCTGGCCCGTTGGAGTTGGCCGTTGGTCTGGCTGCCGGGGGGCGGCCATTCTCTATTCCAGCCTATCTGGGTTGAAGACCTAGCCCGCTGTTTGGCGTTGGTTGTCCAACGGCCGGAATGGGCGGGCATGACCTTAAACGTTGGTGGCGAGGAGAGCTTGCGTTATCGGGACATTGTGCAATGGGTGTTGGAAGCGACCGGCCGCCCTCGTTGGCCCTTTTCCCCTAGTCCACAAATTGCCCGTCCCCTGGCCCGTCTATGCTTTGGCTGGTGGCCGCGTCCACCGATCAGTGGCCTCTTCTTCGACCGCCTGGCTGTGCCAGAAGTGACCGACCCGGATACGGTGCGGCGGTTGTTTGGTTTCCGGCCGGGCCGTCTCGCCCATCACCTGGCCTTCCTCCGCCGCACGTAGGGCGAATTGGAAAATTCGCCCTACATCTTGTCAATTCGTTGACAGCCGCCCAAGTTGTCGGCATACTATCGGCCGTATGCCATCTGTTCTGGCAACAGCTTGTAGGGCAATCGGCTAGGTTGCCCTGTAGCGCAATCGGCTCGATTGCCCCGTAGCGCAATCGGCTCGATTGCACGCTGGCAAGCCGGCGGCTTGCCCTACAGAAGTAAGGAGGAGTGCAGTGTTTAAGGTTAGCAAACGATTCATTTTGATAGGCGTCCTTGCCCTCAGTTTGACCTTGTTAGTCGTGATGAGCAGTGTGGCGGCCGGCGGCCGGACGACACAGGATACTGGTGAAGTTCTGGCGCGGGGGGTGGTCATCAGCCAGAAACAGGGCTTCGATAAGTGTGAAATTGGCACGACCAGCCAGATGAGTATTTGGTGGACGGACAGCCCCTATTGGGATAGCAACATCTACATTGGTGGCAACAGCCGGGCCTGCTCGAACAGCGGCCTCAATTCATCCTGGATCAGTACCGTCAGTTCGCAGGGTTGGAATTTCATTCCCACCTGGGTAGGGCCGCAAGCCCCCTGCTCTGGCTATTACTATCGGATCAGTTGGGATACCGGCGCGGCTTACAACGAGGGGCGGGCCGAGGCGGACGCGGCCCATAGTACAGCCACCTCTCTTGGTTTGGTACGTGGTCAGCGGCGCACCATCGTCTACTACGACATGGAAGCCTACGACACGACGAACAGCGCGTGCAACGCGGCCGTCGAATCCTTCATTTCTGGTTGGGTCGGCCGGATGCGCGAATTGGGTAACCGGGGTGGAGCTTATGGCTCGGCCTGCGGCTCGGACGTGACGGGCTGGGCCTACATAGCCAACGTACCCGACGACGTGTGGATCGCTTACTGGAATTATTCTTACTATAGCCCTGATGCGACGGTGTGGGGCATCGTCTGTGTGTCGGACTCCTTGTGGGTCAACCACCAGCGCATCCACCAATACGCTGGCGGCCATAACGAGACTTACGGCGGCGTCACCTTTAACATTGACAGCAATATCGCTGATGGTCACGTGGCCGGCCGTTGGGTGCGTACTCCAGGCGCGTTGCCTGACGAAGCGGGAACGGGCCTTCAGAGCGGGTCGGTGACAGCGGCCGGGGCTGGTTGGGTCGTGCGCGACGGGCGGCTGTGGCGGACGGCCGGCGGCGACTGGGCTGGTAAGACGCCCAACTTACCGGATGGCGGAACGCTGTACGCGGCCCATTTCGTGGATGGGCAGACGGGGTGGGTGGCAGCGGCCCGGCCGGGCGGCCCAGACCAGGGCGCGACAGTGGATATTCTACACACCACCGATGCCGGCCAGACCTGGGCGAGCAGCCAGTTAGCCAACGCCACGCCCCCCTACAACCCGGCCCCGGCCGCCCTCTACCTGCATTTCGTGGATCGGCAAACGGGCTGGCTGGTGAGTAAGCTGGCGACCAGCAGCAATTTTAGTATGGGCAGACTGTTCAGGACGGAGGACGGCGGCCGGACGTGGACGGAGCTTTCGATACCCGTTGGGGAAGCGGTGCGCTTCGTGGATGCCCAGACAGGTTGGACGGCCGGCGGGCCAGGCGGCCATGAACTGTACGTTAGCCGCGACGGTGGACAAAGCTGGCAACGGCAAGAGGTGGCGGCCGGTTACTACGACCTGCCCACCTTCACCACTACCCAAAACGGCGTCCTGCCTGTCACCCTGGCTGACCGCGTAGAGTTCTACACCACCCAGGATCAAGGGCAATCGTGGCGTCTGGCGGCCAGCCTGCCGTTTACTGGCGGCCTTGCGCCTGGGGTCAAAGCTCCGGTGAGCGTGATAGATGGGCAGAATTGGGTAGCGGCCGCGCCGGGGACGAACAACCTAGCTTTGACCAGCGACGGCGGCCAGACCTGGCGCACGGTTGAGGTGGGCAGCCCCGACGCTTCTGTTGTGACCATCGAGTTCAGCAGTCCGGCGGCCGGCTGGCTGCAAACCGTCGAGACCGCCTGTCGTGGCGACAAAGCGGCCGGTACGTTTGACTGTACGAATGAAATGAACGTGTGGCAGACGGCCGACGGCGGTCACACTTGGTCTGAAATCAAGTAGGTTACGTTGGAAACGTGACCTACCCTTGCATCTTGGGGGAGTTACCGGCATACTACACTCTGGCCGGCCGGTTGCAGTGACACAAGAACCGGCCGGCCGGAGGTGTTAGCCATGAAAGTAAAAATCTGCAACCTGGGCGTCATCAAAGAGGCCGAGATTGAGTTACGGCCGTTGACCGTATTCATTGGCCCTAATAATACGGGTAAAAGCTGGCTGGCTTACACTTTGGCGGCGGTTTTGGGGTCGTATGGTTGGGAGCGTTATCTAAGTGCCTACATAGCCGATGATGGGCCAGAAGCTTATCCTCCTCTCGAAGAGGCGATTAAACAAGTGATAGCTGAGGGAAATGCCCGGATAGACCTAGTTCAATTTGCCCGTGACTATGGTGTAACGTGCATAAATAGGGTAGCTGCCCTGGCTCATACGTGGTTGCCTCAGTTTCTGGGTACCCAATACGCTCATCTGGAACATGTGCAAATGCAACTTGAACTAGATAGGGTCTGGAAGAGATTTCTACAACAAATCATGGGCATGAAGGTGGAGGGCAGCTTGGGAGTTGGTGAACAAAGAGGGGAAGGATTCCTCAGATGCCTGAAAGAGCGAGACGATCCTGCTGTCTTTTTCTACACCGTAGCAGGTTTGAATCCGCTAGACAAGATACCGGCCCAGGTTGTTAGGGATTTCCTGGTGAGTAGCACCCTCCCAATTCTCCGGGAAGCCCTTTTCACGGGGATTCGTATTTTCCCTACTGAACGCCCCACATATGTTTCTCTTCCAGTTTACCGCAGCCATCCGGACGGCGATGGAGTGGGCCGGTTGGAACAGGGGACTCCTCTGTCAGAGCCAGTCAATAGTTTATTATGGCTCATGCTCGAAGCCCGTAATTCTGACCTGTTAGTGAGACGAGAAACTGCGAAGAACATGCCTGCTATTAAGCAGTATATTGACCTGTCTGAACTACTACAGCGCGAGATTCTGGCAGGTGTGCTAGATTTTTCGGAACCGGATTTGACAGGCTGGCGCAGGCTTATCTTTGCACTTGACAGGGGTAACGTGCTTGACATGCCTGTTGTTTCTTCAATGGTGAAGGAACTGGCTCCGTTGGTAATTTACTTACGCTACTTGGCTGAACCGAATGAGTTGCTCGTCATAGACGAACCGGAGATGAACCTGCATCCAGAGGCTCAAGCCCGAATGATGGAGTTCTTGGTAATGCTGGTTAATGCGGGGCTGCCTGTTCTGGTTACTACCCACAGTCCCTATTTCGTGGATCACCTGGTAAATTTGATGAAGGCGGCCGAACACGCCGACCAGGAAGCTATTCGAGAAAAGTTCCTGCTCGGCCGAAGCGAGGCCTTCATTCCCAAAGAACAAGTGTCGGTATATCTCTTTGAGAAAG
>JBFMFT010000145.1:0-10795 GCA_040751925.1 Chloroflexota bacterium | reverse complement strand
AGTGAGGCCCTCATTCATCGCCCCTAACGAAACCGAACCCCATCAACCCCACACATCAACAACGTAAGTTGTGACAACTTTTTAGCGCACCCTCTCCAGAGGACGTTTTGACAAGACGGCCGCTCTATGCTATTTTAGCATAATGGTATACACCATTGGCCCTGCTGGTCAGCTTGTCCTCCTGCCTTCCGGCCGGCGCGGGGCCGTGCCATTGGGTAGCGACTTGTTGGAAGCCGCCCGCAGCCTGGGGGTGGAACTGGAATCCATCTGCGGCGGCCGGCAAACCTGCGGCAAGTGCCAGGTCATCGTTGAAGAAGGGCACTTCCCCAAACATGGCTTGACCTCTACCCTGGCCCATCTGACTGAGCCAGACGGCCGTGAACTAGCTTATTGGTCGAAGAATGGCTCAGTGGCCCGGCCCCCGGCCGGCCGCCGGTTGGCCTGCGCCGCCCACGTCCTGGGCGATCTGCTCATCACCATACCGGAAGAAAGCCAGGCCCGCAAGCAAATCATCGCCAAAGCGGCCACCGAACGAGTGATAGACGTGCAACCGGCCGTGCGCCAGGTCTATGTGGAGGTCCGGCCGGCCGCCCTGCACGACAACGTAGGCGACTGGGAGCGGTTGCAGGCGGCCCTGGCCGAACAGTGGGACCTCACCAACCTGAGCATTGACCCCATTATCCTGCCCACGCTCCAACCAGCCCTCATCACTCACCACTCATCACTCATCACTCAGAACTTACCACTTACCATCACCCTCTGGCAAGACCGTGAGGTCATCCGCGTCCAGCCGGGCTACGCCGAAGGGGTTTATGGACTGGCGGTGGACATCGGCTCGACCACGATTGTCGCCCACCTGTGCGATTTGCGGACGGGGGCAGTCCTGGCGACACAGGCTACGGTGAATCCCCAGGTGCGCTACGGCGAAGACCTGATGAGCCGCGTCAGCTACGCCATGATGGAGCCGCAAGGGGTAGCTCGTTTACACCGGGCGGTTATTGGCGCGTTGAACGAACTGGCGCAGAAGGCCGCGGCCGAGGCCAACCTGACCCCCCAAGACATCCTCGAACTGGTGGTCGTGGGTAATCCGGTCATGCACCACCTCTTTTTGGACATAGACCCGGTGGAATTGGGCGGCGCGCCCTTTGCCCTGGCCGTCTCCTCTCCCCTCGACCTGAAGGCCCGCGACCTGGGGCTGAAACTGCACCCGGCCGCCCGCGTCCACGTTCTCCCCTGCATCGCCGGTCACGTCGGCGCGGACAACGTGGCCGTGCAGTTGGTTGAAGCCATCCACCAGCAGGAGGATCTGATGCTGGTGATAGACGTGGGCACGAACGCCGAAATCGTGCTGGGCAACCGCGAGCGGGTGTTGTGCGCATCCAGCCCGACCGGCCCGGCTTTCGAGGGGGCGCAAATCACGCACGGCCAGCGGGCCGCGCCGGGGGCCATTGAGCGGGTCCGCATTGACCCACTGACCCTGGAACCTCGCTTCAAGGTGATTGGCTGTGAGGAGTGGATCGAACCTGGCCCGGCCGCGTCCGTTCTTGCTACCGGCATCTGCGGCAGTGGCATCATCGAGGCCATAGCCGAACTATATCTGGTGGGCCTCATTGGCGCGGACGGCCGCTTCAATGTAGCGCAAGCCGCTGGCTTGCCGCAAGCCGCCGGCTTGCGCTACAACGGCCGCGCCGCCCACTACGTTCTGGCCGGGGCCAACCAGACGACCAGTGGCCGGCCCATCGTTATCACCCAGGCCGACGTGCGGGCCATCCAACTGGCGAAGGCCGCCCTCTACGCCGGGGTCAAGCTGCTGATGGCCCACCTGGGCGTTAGCCAGGTGGAGCGGATTGTTCTGGCCGGGGCTTTTGGCAGCTTCATCAGCCCCTTACATGCCATGATCCTGGGGCTAATTCCTGACTGCGACCTGGGTAGAGTCATCGCGGTAGGCAATGCGGCCGGCGACGGGGCGCGTCTGGCCCTTCTCAACCGGGGGCAGCGGTTGGAGGCGGCCCGTCTGGCTCGTTGGGTGGAACACGTGCAGACGGCGACTGAACCCACCTTTCAAGATGAATTTGTGGCGGCGATGGCTATCCCCCACGCGGCCGATCCCTTTCCTCATTTAGAGGGTATTTTGCCCCGGCCGGCGGCCGGCCCCTCCCTACGACCCAGCCAACGCCGCCAAAGAGGGCGGGGATTAGGAGATTAGGGGATTAAAAAAATCTCCTAATCCCCCAATCCCCGCCAAAAAGCAAATATGAGCGACGAACAAGATATCACTCAACTGGCAATGCCGGAATTGTTAGAGAAGATTCAGGACGACCTGTACGATGGGCTGGCCGAGGAGGTTACGGCCGGTGTTCACGAAATGCTCCGGCGCGGTCTGACACCCTACGAAGCTCTTACGCAGGGATTGGTGGCGGGCATAGACATCGTGGGTGACGACTTCCGCGACGGCATCCTGTTCGTGCCGGAAGTTCTGATGGCCGCCAAGGCCATGAAAGCAGGCATGGCTATTCTGCGCCCGCTCCTGGCCGAAACCGGCGCGCCCCAGATTGGCACGATGGTCATTGGCACGGTCAAGGGGGACATCCACGACATCGGCAAGAACCTGGTAGCCATGATGATGGAGGGGGCCGGCGTCCAGGTCATCAACCTGGGCGTCAACAACGACGTGGAAAAGTTTATGGCGGCTATCCGCGAGCACCGGCCGCACATTGTGGGCATGAGCGCGCTGTTGACGACGACAATGCCTTACATGGGCGTCGTCATCAAGCGGCTGAAAGAAGAAGGCATCCGCGATAAGCTCATTGTCCTGGTGGGCGGTGCGCCTCTCAACGCTGCCTTCGCCGAGGAGATTGAAGCAGACGCCTACTGCCGCGACGCGGCCGTAGCCGTAGACACGGCCAAGAAGATGCTGGCTATCCGGCGCGGCCGACTCTTCGGCGACATGGTGATGGGGTAAGGGGGTGACAAGGTGACAGGATGGCCGGCAGCAAGCCATAGCTGCTGTCTGCTATCGGCCATTTCTACAGGTTGATAGACACGGTATGAATTCATGGCAACGTCTCATTAAACAAGACAGAGCAATCCTGGCCGATGGAGCGATGGGGACAATGTTGTTTGCCGCCGGATTGGAGTTTGGCGATCCACCGGAGTTGTGGAATGAGCGCTACCCAGAGCGGATCCGGGCCGTACACCGGGACTACCTAGCGGCCGGGGCGCAACTCATTTTGACCAACACCTTTGGCGGCAATCGCTTCCGCCTGGCCTTTCACAACTTGCAGAGCCGCGTGGTTGAACTCAACCGGGCGGCCGTCCGCTTGGCCTGTGCCGAAGTCGAAGCGGCCGGCGGCCAGGCTCTCGTCGCCGGTGATATAGGCCCCAGTGGCGAAATCTTGGCCCCCCTGGGCGAACTGGCTTACGAGGAGGCGGTGGCTGGCTTTGCCGAGCAAGCTACTGCTCTGGTCGCGGCTGGCGTGGACCTGATCTGGATCGAAACGATGTCCGCCCTCGAAGAAGTGCAGGCGGCGATGGAGGGGGTGCGGCGGGTGTCGGCCGATATACCCATCATTACCACCATGACCTTTGACACAAGGGGGCATACGATGATGGGGGTCAAGCCGGAGACGGCCGTCAAGACGCTGGCCGGCTGGGGCGCGGCGGCCGTCGGTGGCAACTGTGGCAACGGGCCGGATGAAATCATTGGCGTCATCGAGAAGATGCACGCGGTCGCTCCCCACGCGATTCTGGTGGCTAAGTCTAACGTCGGGCTGCCGGTGTGGTTAGACGGCCGGGCTGTCTACCAGGCTGGCCCGCAGGTGATGGCCGATTATGCGGCGGCCGTCCGTGAGGCCGGGGCGCGCATCATTGGCGGCTGCTGCGGCAGCACGCCGGCCCATTTGCAAGCGATGGCAGAGAGGGTAATGGGTAACTGGTAATGGGTAATTGACCATCAATTGCCAATTACCAATTACCAGTTATCACTTACCAATTACCAGCTATGACGACGGCTCTGATTGCTTGTGGCGCATTAGCCCGCGAGGTTCTGGCTTTGAGGAATAGGTACGGTTGGGCGGCCGACGTGCTGGCTGTGCCGGCCCTTTTACATAACCGGCCGGATCACATTCCGCCGGCCGTGCTGGCCCGTATCCAGGAGGCGCGTGCCAGCTATGAGCGGGTGATCGTCGTTTATGGCGATTGTGGGACGGGTGGGCAGTTAGATAAGCTGTTGGCGGCCGAAGGCGTGCAGCGCGTGGCCGGCCCACACTGTTACGAAATGTACGCCAACGGTCACTTTGCTGCGCTCATGGACGAAGCCCCTGGCACGTTTTTCCTGACCGATTTCCTAGCGCAGTCGTTCGACCACCTGGTTATCGAGGGCTTAGGGCTGGATCGCTTCCCGGAACTGCGCGACGATTACTTCGGCCACTACACGCGCGTGGTCTACCTGGCCCAGCGCGACGATCCGGCCTTGCGCGAGCGGGCGCAGTGGGCGGCCGATAGCCTGGGTTTGCCCCTGGAAATCCGGCCGGTGGGCTATGGGGCCTTGGAGACGCGGTTGTTAGCTTTACTAACGGACAATTCACAGCCAAGTAAAGAGGAGTGAGGCACGCCCACGTGCCGCTCAGGTCGAACCAGCCGCACCTGGGGGTGCTTGCTCCTCAAACCGGAATGAATGAATTGCTCCTACCAAATCTTCTACTGGCGCGACATTCCAGTCCCACCCTCACCCTTACCCTCTCCCTCAAAGGGAGAGGGGGTAGCGGATATGGGTAAGCGGTTGCGGCTATGAACCATCATCTCGCCTGGGCTACCGTCGCCACTACAAGCCAAAAGCGTCTCTGGCTGCGCTTGCTCGAAGGGGCTTATGATGGCGCCTACCGCTTGCTGCGGCCGTTCCGCCGCCGGCTCAAACCAGGTGGAGCAATGGAGGCCATCTTTATTCACGGTGAGCAGGTCAGCAAGGGCGCGCTCTTTGGCTGCCAGATGTGCGGCCAGTGCGTGTTGCACCAAACGGGGATGACTTGCCCCATGAACTGCCCCAAGCAGTTACGCAATGGGCCATGCGGCGGCGTGCGGCCGGATGGTCACTGTGAAGTTATCCCTGATATGCCTTGCGTGTGGGTAAAAGCCTGGGAACGCGCCCAGGCCATGCCGGTTCATGGTCAAAGTATTCTGGCCATTCTGCCGCCGGTCAATCATCAGCTAGAAGGAACGTCAGCGTGGATCAACGAATTCAGCGGCGCGGCCCACCAGACCCCACCGGGCTGGGGGTAATGCGCTCTGGCTCGCGTCTGGAGCGGGTGCTGCGGTCCGGCCGCTTTGCCGTGACGGCCGAACTCAACCCACCCGATAGCGCGGACCCCTTGGCGGTCTACGACCGGGCCCTGGTGCTGGCCTCGGTCTGTGATGCCATCAATACCACCGATGCTTCGGGAGCTAACGTCCACATCTCCAGTGTGGCGATGTGCGCCCTCTTGACGCGGGCTGGTTACGAGCCGGTGATGCAGGTTTCCTGCCGCGACCGCAACCGGATCGCCATCCAGGGTGATTTGGTAGGGGCGGCTGCCCTGGGCGTGCGGAACGTCTTGTGCCTGACCGGAGATGGGGTGCAGAACGGCGACCAGCCCGAAGCCAAACCGGTCTTTGACCTGGACTCGATCACCCTGCTGCACACGGCGCGAACACTGCGCGACCAGGGGCGTTTTTTGAGCGGCCGGAAGTTGGATTCGCCGCCACCCCTGTTCCTGGGGGCGGCCGAGAATCCCTTTGCCCCACCCCACGATTTTCGGCCGCTACGCCTGGGGAAGAAGGTGGCGGCCGGAGCCGAATTTATCCAGACCCAGTATTGTTTCGACGTGCCGCGCTTGCGCCAGTTTATGGCCCGCGTGGGCGATCTGGGCCTCCACGAACGGGCCTTCATTTTAATTGGGGTGGGGCCGCTGCGCTCGGCTAGGGCGGCCGGCTGGATGCAGAACCACGTCCCTGGTGTCTTTATCCCCGACGAAGTGGTGCGGCGGTTGGCTGGTGTTCCGGCCGACAAGCAACGCCTGGAAGGGAAACGTATCTGCGTCGAGATCATCCAGGAGATCCAGACTATCCCCGGCGTGAGCGGCGTTCACGTCATGGCCTACCGGCAGGAAGAACTGGTGGCCGAAATCATTGAAGAAGCCGGCCTTCTCCCGCGCCGGCCGCGACCAGAGGCCGTCTTATGAGGAATGGAACGCAGATGACGCCGATGAACGCGGATATTCGCGGATTCATCTAAAGAAATCGGCGAAAATCAGCGTTCATCCGGGTACTGTCAAGGAAAATGGAAACTGTATTGACCTCCCCCACGCGCACCGTTCGGATTGGCTCGGAGCGGCCGTTTGTGATCATAGGCGAGCGTATCAACCCCACCGGCCGCAAGCTATTGGCGGCCGAGTTAGCCGCCGGCAATCTGGAGCGGGTCAGGGCTGACGCGCTGGTCCAGGTCGCCGCCGGCGCGCACATACTCGACGTGAACGTGGGCATCCCCCTGGTGGACGAGCCAGCTCTGCTGGCCGAGGCGATTCAGACAGTACAGACGGTCGTGGATGTGCCTCTGAGCATAGATTCGTCTATTGTAGCGGCTTTAGCGGCCGGGCTGACCGTTTATCGCGGCAAGCCTCTGGTCAATTCGGTGACGGGGGAGGAGGAGCGATTGGAAAGTGTTTTACCGCTAGTAGCACAGTATGGCGCGGCCGTCGTGGGTATCGCCAATGACGAGACGGGCATCTCCTTTGACCCCGACGTGCGTTTCGCGGTGGCCCGTAAAATCGTGGAGCGGGCCGAGACTTACGGCATCCCCCGCCAGGACGTAATCATTGATCCCCTGGCTATGCCGGTAGGAGCCGTCCAGACGGCCGGGGCCGCCCTCTTTACCATTGTTCGCCGCGTCCGCGAAGAGTTGGGCGTCAATGCCATTTGTGGAGCGTCCAATATCTCCTTTGGGCTGCCCGACCGGCCGGCCCTCAACGCGACTTTTCTGGCGATGGCGATTGCTGCCGGCCTGACCTGCGCCATCACCAATCCCTTAGAGGAGAATATTCGGCAGACGGTGTTAGCGGCCGACGTGCTGATGGGCCACGACGAGAACTGCCGGGCCTGGATTGGCGCACACCGGGCGAGTACGGCCGGGGGTGAGGGTGGCTCGGAGCGGGCGGCGAGGCGGGCTGCCCGCCGACAGGAGCGGCCGTAGGTAATCTATAGACGCAGGGGTGGGACACGTGTAACGTTGATTGACGTTTGGGGTTTTACCTATTACAATGAGTTTGTCGCAGTCGCCACCAGTAGATCACGTTGGAAACGTGACCTACCAGCCAACAAGCCTATGACCCGCCTCTTCTTTGCCACCGACGTTCACGGTTCGGATATTTGTTGGAAGAAGTTCCTGAATGCGGCCAAGTTTTACAGCGCCGACGTCCTGATCCTGGGGGGGGATATGACGGGTAAGGCTCTGGTACCGATTACCAGACAGCCCGATGGCACGTACCTGGCGACCCTCCTCCAACAAGCGTACCAACTCAAGGATGAAGCCGAAGTCGTGGAGATGGAGCGGCGGGTGCGTAGCCGGGGCTATTACCCCATCCGCTTGACGGCCGACCAACTGGCCGAATTGGAGGCCGACCCCAGCCAAATAGACCACCTGTTTCGCCAGCAGGCCCTCAGTGTCTTGGAACAATGGCTGGCCCTGGCCGACGAAAAGTTGCGGGGAACGAGCCTGCGCTGCTACGTCTGCCCTGGCAACGACGACGCGCCGGAAGTGGACGAGGTGATCGGCCGCGCCCATCACGTGCAGATGGGCGAAGGTAAAACGGTGGAGTTGGGCGATGGCTTTGTCATGGTCAGTACCGGCTGGTCGAACGTCACCCCCTGGCATACCTACCGTGAGTGCAGTGAAACAGACATGGCCGCTAAGATCGAGGCCATGATGCCGGCCTCGGCCGATCTACGGCGCACTGTCTTTAGCTTCCACTGCCCACCTTACGGCTCCAACCTGGACGAAGCGCCTTTGCTGGACGAGAACCTGAACGTGAAAGAGGCCGGGCGGGCTTTAGTGCCGGTGGGCAGTACGGCCGTGCGCGACGCGATTCTCAAATACCAGCCCGTGTTGTCGCTGCATGGGCACATTCACGAGAGTAAAGGGGTAGCCCGCCTGGGCAAGACCCTTTCGATTAACCCCGGCAGCCTCTACGAACAGGGGGTGCTGCAAGGGGTAGTGGTGGATTTGGACGGCCGGAAGGGGGTGAAGAGCTACACGTTGACGACGGGGTAGAGGCGTAATTGGTAACTGGTGATTGGTAATTACCAGTTACCAATTACCAATTACCCGATTTGAGGAGGAAACGATGAGTGGGTCAACCTTATTCTTGCGGAAGGCGACGGGCCTGGTGCGTTCCTGGTCGGTCTTCGACGCCTTTGTGTATGCCTTCTTCTCCATCAACCTGGTGACACTGGGTTTCTACATCATCAGCCAGATGTATTTCTTTGAGGGCGGACTAATCCCCACCCTCATCATCAGCTGTATCATCATCCTCTCGGAAGTGGTCATCTACGCCGGACTGATCGCTGTCATGCCCAGGGCCGGCGGTGATTACGTCTGGCAGAGCCGTATCCTGGGCGGCGGCGTGGGCTTTGTCCTGGCCGTCACCGGCTGGTGGTTCATCCTCTGGCTGTGGACGCCCCTTTACGCCGATATGCTGCGCCACATCTTCTTTGTGCCGTTGACGGCCGTCATTGGCCTGAAAGACACCGCCCTGTGGTTCGCCTGGGACGCCGGAGCCTGGTTTCTGGTCAGCGTCCTCACCTGCGCCTTTGTGACCTACGTCATCGCCAGGGGGATGAAAACTTACGCCCGCGTGCAGAAGTTTTGCTTCTGGGTCGGCAACGCCGGCCTGCTCATCGTTTGCCTTTTCCTGCTCTTTGGCAACAATGACGCTTTCCGGCTCGGCCTGGAAGCCAACGCCACCCAACTGTTTGGGGCTGCGCCAGGAGTGTACGAGGCGACGATGGCCGCCGGTGAAGCGGCCGGGGGGATCACGCCTTTGATGGGTGGCTCGCTGGCGGCCGTCTTCCTGGTCATGCCCTACATCGTCTTCTTTAATTTGTGGCCGAACTGGGGGGCGACCCTCTACGGTGAAGTGAAGGGAGCGGACGACTTCAAGCGGAACTTCAACGCCATGGCCGCCGCGCTGATTGTGACGACGTTCCTGGCGATCCTCTTCTATATCCTGGTGAACAAGACCATCACCTGGGATTTCTACCGCAACGCCAACGCTGCTTACTGGAACTATCGCTGGGGCTTCACCGACCAGGCTCCGCCGCTCAATTTTTGGCCCTATCCGGCCTTCTTGGCCATGTTCCTGACCACCAGCCCCATTCTGCAATTCATCGTCCTGCTGGCAATGAGCATGTGGTTCTTCGGCTGGGCCGGCACGGTCTTTCTATCTTCCACGCGGGTTATCTTTGCCGCCGCTTTTGACCGCCTGCTGCCGGAACGGGTGGCGACGGTCGAGCCACGTACCCGCACGCCGATCTGGGCATTGGTTCTCATGGTCGTCCCCGGCCTGATCGTCTCTTACCTGTACGCCTTCAACGTGGCGAACTTCGCCAGCCTGACCCTGGCCTCGACCCTGGTGATTGCCGTCACCTATCTTGGCTCTAGTGTAGCGGCCGTCCTCCTGCCCTATACCCGCCGCGACCTTTACAATGCGTCGCCCATTGCTAAGTACAAGGTGGCCGGTGTCCCATTAATCACGGTGTGCGGGGTGATTTTCACGGCTTTTCTGCTCTTTCTGCTCTACGAATGGTTCTTGGACCCCAACGCTCTTTATGGCATCGGCTGGAGTATCAATCCCAATGGATACAAGAACACGACCTCGATTATCTTTATGGGGGTGATGTACCTGCTGGCCCTCGCCATCTACCTGGGGGCGGTGGCTTACCGGCGCGGCCGGGGCGTGGATATTCGCCTGGTCTACAAAGAGATTCCGGTGGAGTGAAAGGTGAAAGGTGAAACGTGAAACGTGATGATCTTTTCACGTTTCACGCTTCACGCTTCACGCTTCATAGGCTTGCCGGTCTATGTTGATAGACACCCACTGCCACCTGGACTTTGATGGATTTGACACAGATCGAGATGAGGTGGTGGCGCGGGCGGCCGGAGCCGGCGTCACCCGCATCATCGTGCCGGCGATTGACCTGGATAATAGCCGCCAGGTCATTGCTCTGGCCGAGAAATACGACGGGGTTTACGCGGCCGTCGGCGTTCATCCCAATTCGTCGGCCGCCTGGCAAGACCACTGGCTCGACACCCTCTGTGACCTGGCCCAACACGCAAAGGTGGTAGCAATTGGCGAGATTGGGCTGGATTATTACCGTGACCGCTCACCGCGGCCGGTTCAGCACCAGGCTTTCCAGGCCCAATTGGCTCTGGCGGTCGAATTGGGCCTACCCGTCATCGTCCACAACCGCGAGGCCGGCCAGGATGTACTGCGCCTCCTGCGCGAATCACCCTTGACCGCCGACCGCCGACCGCCGACCGTCGGCGAGCAGCCCTCACCAATCATCATTCATCATTCATCATTCATCATTCCCCCCCGAATTGGCGTCCTCCACTCCTTCGCCGCCGATTGGCCGACGGCCGAAGCTGCCCTGGCCCTGGGTCTCTATCTGGGTTTCACCGGGCCAATTACCTATAAGAACGCGGATGAGCTGCGGCAGATTGCCGGCCGCGTCCCCCTGGAACGGCTACTCATTGAGACCGACGCCC
>JBFMFT010000144.1:0-10817 GCA_040751925.1 Chloroflexota bacterium | reverse complement strand
CTGTCTCGCCTGGCCCTGCCGCCGTTGCTGACCTTTTTACGCCAGTGGGATCGCCTGGCCGCCGAGCGGGTAGACCATTTCGTGGCGATTTCGGCGGAGATTCGGCGGCGAATCGCCAAATTCTACCGTCGGGAAGCGGCTATCATTTACCCGCCGGTGGACACCAGCCGCTTTTTCCCGGCCGCTCGCGTCAAGGATTACTATTTGACAGTCGGCCGCCTGGTACCTTATCGCCGCTTGGACATACTCATCGAAGCCTTCAATAAGCTCGGTCGTCCGTTGCTCATTGGCGGCAGCGGCCGCGACCGCGAGCGATTGGAAGCAATGGCCGGCCCCAACGTGACTTTCCTGGGTTACGTTCCAGACGAGGAATTGCCAGAACGGATGGCCCACTGCCGGGCCTTTTTGTGGCCGGGCGACGAGGATTTCGGCATTGCCCCGATTCAGGCGATGGCCGCCGGGCGGCCGGTCATCGCCTACGCCAGTGGCGGCGCGTTGGAAACGGTGGTGCGCGGCGCCGGCCGCCTGTTTGCTGAACAGTCGGTTGCTGCTATTATGGAGGCGGTCGAAACCTTTGATACCGAAAGTGTTAGCCCGGCCTTCATCCGCAATCACGCCGAAAAATTCGACACCGGTGTTTTCAAGCGGCGACTGACAGAGTTTATCGAGGAAAAGATGGTCGGTGGCAAGCGGCAGGTGGCAAGTGGCAAGTAGCAAATGGCAAGTAGCAGGTGTAGCACAAGCCGCTGGCTTGTGCCTGCCCGCAATCGGGCCGATTGCGTTACAGTGAGGTAGCACGTGCGATCCAAAATCCAAAATCCAAAATCCAAAATCGTTAGATGGAACTAAGAGCCTATTCAAGACTATTCCGGCGTCGCTGGTCGCTGGTCGTGATCCCGGCCGTCGTCGGTCTCCTCTGGGGCTTGCTGACCTACCGGCCGCCGGCGCCAGCGTACAACGTCGGCGTGCGCTTCGTGGTGGGGCAGCGGCCGTCAGAACTGGCGACGACCTCCGACGAACAACGCTACTACAACTGGACGACCTCCGAGTACGTCGTCAACGGCCTGACCGATTGGGTGCGGGGCGGGAACTTTGCCGGCCGGGTCAGCGAACGGCTGGCAGCCGAGGGCCTAGCGGTTGCGCCAGGGGCCATCCAGGCCGGGCTGGCCGCCGACAATGTGCGGAGTATGCTGACCCTCTCAGTGACCTATGGCGACGCGACCGTCCTGGAACGGATCGTGGCGGCGGCAATTGCTGTCCTGCAAGAAGAAAACGCCTCTGCCCTGCCTCAATTGGGCGGCCAGCCGGCCGAACTGGCGCAGCTTGACCAACCGATCATCAACCCGATTCCGGCCGGCATCCGCAGCCAACTCGACCTACCTTTACGCATTGGGCTGGCCCTGGCGGCTGGCTTTGGTCTAGCCCTGCTGGTAGACTACCTCGATCCAACGTTGCGCGGCCGGGAAGAAGTTGAGGCGATGGGGCTAACAATCATGGGAGAAATACCTAGAAAGTGAAACGTGAAACGTGAAACGTGAGGATTGATCACGTTTCACGTTTCGCGCTTTACTCCTTACGGAGTGAGTTGTGGAACTGACCGATTACTTACGAATCTTACGCCAACGAGGGTGGTTGATTGCGCTGATGGCCGTGTTGACGGCCGGGGCCACCTTTGGCTACAGCAAGATGCAAACCCCACTCTACGAATCCACCTTGAAACTGCTGGTGTCCCCTTCGCGCACCGACTTTGGGCAGGCCCAGGCGGCCAAGACCCTTCTGCGAAGCTACGTCGTTTGGCTGCATAGCGGCTACCGGGCGCAGAAGGTGATTGACGAATTAAAACTGGATATGCTGCCGGATGAATTACTGGGTCAGGTCGCAGTCGCTTCTGACGATTCTAACTTTATCATCCAGTTGACAGTGGAGAATACCGACCCGAACCTGGCGAATGACGTGGCCCGCACCTGGGGCAACCAGTTGATTCAGTGGCGCATCCAGGATAACGCCACTTTGCGAAAGGAAGACCGGATTGACGTGGAGTTTATTGACGACCCGAAGCCCAGCCTGGCCCGGCCGCAGACGACGATCAACACGGCGGCCGGAATTGTTCTTGGGGCGTTGCTGGGTCTCATCGTTGTCTTCTTGCTAGAGTGGATTGAATCGGGCGTCGTTCGCCGCCCGCAGGACGTAGAACGCTACCTGGATATGCCAGTCATCGGCGCGATTCCCGGCGGCGATTCGTAATTGGTAATTGGTGACTGGTAATTACCAATTGCCAATTACCAGTTACCAACTGATTCTCGCATGAACTTAATCACCCTAACCGACCCGCGCTCACCTGTGAGCGAAGCCTACCGCACCTTACGCACCAATTTGTCTTTTTACAGCCTGGACAAGCCCTTGCAAACGCTAGTGGTCACGTCACCCGCGCCGGGCGAGGGTAAAAGTACGACCATCGCTAATCTAGCCGTGGCGATGGCCCAGGGCGGCCGTCGCACCATCCTGGTAGACTGTGACCTGCGCCGGCCGTCCCTGCACACCTTGTTCAACCTGGGCAATGACTTCGGCTTTACCACCTTGCTGCTCGACGAGAAGGGCGCGCCGCCCCTGCAAAAGACGCCGGTGGACAACCTGTGGCTGTTGACCAGTGGGCCGAAGCCACCGAACCCGGCCGACCTGCTGGGGTCGCGCCAGGTGGACCGGCTGATTGCTACCCTCAAAGAGCAAGCCGACATGATTCTCTTTGACGTGCCGCCGGTCATTGCCGTAACGGACGCGGCCGTTCTGGGAGCGAAGGTGGATGGGGTCTTGCTGGTTGTCAATGCCGGCAAAACGCGCCGCGACCACGCCCAGCGAGCGAAAGAACTATTAGAAAAAGCCAAAGTCCGGATTGTGGGAGTGGCCTTGACCAACGCGCCCAGAGACAGTGCATTAGGGGGATACTATGAATGATGAGTGCAGAATGGTGAATGATGAACGGAGGGCACGCTCATCATTCATCATTCATCATTCATCATTGGTTGTCTTGCTTTTCGTGGCTCTAACGGCCGTCGTCGGTTGGCCCGCCTTGACTCACCTCGATTCAGTCATCATTGGCAATGACATTGATTTATACATTAACCCCTGGGCCGATTGGTGGACGCTGAAGGCCCTGCGGGAGCCAGACGTATCGTTTTGGCGAACGGATTACCTCTTTTACCCCAACGGCGTGGAACTGACCTATCACAGTTTTAGCCACTTCAATACGCTGGTGTCGCTGGCCTTGCGGCCGTTGCTGGGTGTCCTGCCCGCTTATAACCTGGCAATTTTGCTGAACTATGTCCTCAACGGCTTGTCTATGTTCCACCTGGTCCGCTACCTGACCCGCTCGGCGGCGACCGGGGTCATGGCGGGCATCGTCTTCGCCTTCAACTCCCTGTCTCTGTTCCAGAGCGCGCACCCGGTTTTGCTCAGTGTGTGGTGTCTCCCCTGGGCCACCCTCTATTTTCTGAAGGCTTGGGAAAATGATGAACGCGGAATGATGAATGATGAACGGAAGAAGCATTCATCCTTCATCCTTCATCCTTCATCATTCGCTCTGAAAGCGGCCGTTTTCGTCTTCCTGGCGGCCGCCGCCAGCACCCTTCTGTTGTACCTTCTTGGGCTGTGGCTGGGTTTCTTGTTCTTGTACCTGACCCTCGTCGAACGGCGACGACCGCCCTGGTCTGGCCTGGTGGTCTTTGGCCTGGTCAGCCTTGCCCTGGTACTCCCTCTCCTATACCCATTGCTCAAAGATTGGCTGGTCAACCACGACAGCAGCTTTGCCATTGACCCCGACCAGTCCATTGTCAGCGACATTATTTCGCCCGTCATGCCGCACTGGCATCTCTGGCTCATTCGCGGGCTATATTTTGGCATCTTGGGCGTGTTCTTCTTGCTGATAGCTCACCGTCGCGGCCGGGAGACGCGCCTGTGGTATCTTCTACTGATCGGATCTTATCTGATGGCGATTGGCCCCCGGCCGCTGTTCAACGGCCATCGGCTTGACCTGCTTCTACCCTGGTCGCTACCGATTGCTCCTCTGTTGCGGAATATGTACCGCATGAACATCCTGGTTGGGCTGGCTCTAGCCGTGCTGGTTGCTTATGGTTGGTTGGTAGTAGCCGGCCGAATTGCCAGCCCTGCCCGCCGCCGTGTGTTGGCCGTGTTGGTAGCGGCCGTTCTCTACGCCGATTTTGCCGCCCCGCAAATTCCCACGACCCCGGCTGTTGTTTCGCGCTTTTACACGGAGTACCTGGCGGCCGTGCCAAACGAGGTAGCCCTGGCCGCGCTGCCCACCGGCCGCCAGCAGGACAAGCGGTATATGTACTACCAAACCTTGCACGGCCACCAGATGACCGGCGGCGTTGTTTCGCGGCATACAAGGGAGGTCTATTCCTTCATTCTCGATAACCCTCTGCTGCGGGCAGGGGCGCTAGATTTCGGGCCGGCGCCGATTCCGGCCGACGCTGAAGCCTACTTGCCCTCTCTGGCTGAAGCGGGGATTGGCTATCTGGTTTTGCATAAGAACCAGATGTCGGACGCGCTCGCCGAGAGGTGGCGCGTGGCCCTCCTACCCGAACAACCCGTTTTCGAGGATAGCCTGGTGTTTGCCTATGACACGGGGCTTATCGAACAACGGTAGTCCGATTTTGGATTTCGCCTGCTCGCGGTAGCGCAATCGGCTCGATTGCGGGCAGACACAAGCCAGCGGCTTGTGCTACTTGCTACTTGCCTACTTGCCACTTGCCACTTGCCACCTGATACCCAGTCCCTTAATCCCCCCAGCCCCGCCGTGAAGGGCAGACACAAGCCAGCAGCTTGTGCTACTTGCCACTTGCCTACTTGCCACTTGCCACCTGATACCCAGTCCCCTAATCCCCCCATCCCCGCCGCGAAGGAGTGGTTGCTGGTTACGGCCGTCTCCCTGGCGGCCGTCCTTCTAACCCTGCTGCCTTACGTTCTAGGCTACACTCTGGCCCGGCCGGGTACTGTCTTTAGCGGGCTGATTATGAACCCGGAGGATTCGCAGAGCTACTTTGCCAAGATGCTAGAGGGGTATGACGGCGGCTGGCTCTACACGATCCCTTTTACGGCGGAGCCGCACACACCCGCTTTTGTGGGGGGCTTCTACCTGACCCTGGGCCACCTGGCCCGCGCAGCGCACCTGTCGCTGGAAGCTGCCTGGCAATTAGCCCGTCTGTCCTGTGGCTTCTTCCTCTACTTGACCCTCTTTGGTTTCGTGAAAACCTGGTTGCCCGGCCGACGCCATTACTGGACAGCCTTCTGCCTGGCTGCCTTTGGGTCGGGGTTAGGCTGGCTGCTCTTTTTAGTGGGGCGGCCGTATTGGTTGGGTGAGTTTCCGGTGGATTTCAAGATGCCCGAAGCCCATCCCTTCTTCACCGTTCTGACCTTCCCCCACGCTTCGTTCAGCACGGCTCTCATTTTGCTCAGTATGTGGCTGATGGGGAAGGCTTTGGGCAGCCGCCGGCCGCCGACTGCTGACGGCCGACCAACCACTGCTAACGATTTTCCAGCAACGAGTGGCCGGGGAAGCTGGTTGTATGCATCGGCGGCCGGGCTGGTTAATCTGCTGTTGGTTATCACCTACCCTTATCTGATTTACCTGATAGTCCTGACGGCCGGCCTCTTTTGGCTGGTTCGGATTGCCCAGCTAGTAGGCGGCCGGCGGCCGGCGGCGGTCATCTTCCACGACAGCTTCCTCATCGGCCTCTCTTTACTCGTCCCGGCTCCTCTAGTCATCTACTATGCCTTCACGACCCAAAACAACCCCATCTTCCGCGCCTGGGCGACCCAATCTGTGACCCCCTCCCCTCCCTGGCCGCATTACCTGGTAGCCTATGGCCTGCTTCTTCTACTGGCTCTTCTACCCATCATGCGTAATGCGTATTCCGTGATCCGTAACAGACGTTACAGTACGCACGATGTATTACGCATTACGCATTACGGATTACGCGATACAACCCTTCTCTGGCTCTGGCTGCTCGCCGCCACCCTTCTTCTCTTTGCGCCGGTAAACGCCCAACGGCGGTTCGTCCAGGGTGTACAAGTACCCCTGGCGGTTCTGGCTACTATTGGTTTGTTAGACGTGGCTTTACCCTGGCTGGAACGAAGGCGGTGGTTTCGGCGGCTGGCAGAACGGCCGGGCTATTCGGCGGCCGGTCTACAGCGCCTACTGCTCGTGGCCTTTCTGGCCTTTATGAGCCTGTCCAACGTCTACGTGCTGGTCAGCGTCTCCGTCACGGCCGCGCTTCAGCAACCCGACCCCCTGTTCCGGCGGCAAGCCGAGGTGGAAGCGGTGGCCTGGCTGCGGGAAAACACGCCGCGCACGGCCGTTGTCCTGGGCGACTACCAGACGGGCAACCTGGTGGCCGCCCGCGCTGGCAACCGGGTGGTGATCGGTCACTGGACAGAGACGGCCG
Organism: Chloroflexota bacterium; assembly: GCA_040751925.1. GTDB lineage: Bacteria > Chloroflexota > Anaerolineae > Promineifilales > Promineifilaceae > JBFMFT01. Next base: position 4,356 of record JBFMFT010000144.1, on the reverse strand, counting down.
ATTTTGCGACCAAAGTGACCCAGGTGGCCCGGTTTTACAGCGACACGGCCGGCGACGCCTGGCGGCAAGAGTGGCTGGCCCGTTACGGCGTGGCCTACGTCTGGTACGGCCCGCGTGAGCGCAGTCTGGGCGCGTTCAACCCAAGTAGGGCGACCTACTTGCAGCCCGTCTATGAAGCGGCCGATTTCTCGATCTTTGCAGTGGTGCAGGAGAATCGCGAATAGCGCGAATAGGCGAATAATGCGAATGTGTTTAGGGTTTATTCGCGCCATTTGCCCATTCGCCTTATTCGCGATTTTGGGGTTTGGTCAAGTATGGCCTACAATTGAGGCGAACGTCATTCTGAGGGTAACTTATGAAAGGGTTAATTTTGAGTGGGGGGAAGGGTACGCGCCTGTTTCCCCTAACCTATACTAGCGCCAAGCAATTGATTCCCGTCGCCAATAAGCCGATCCTGTTCCGCGTCATCGAGTGCATCCGCGACGCGGGTATTACGGACATTGGCATCGTGGTGGGCAGCACGGCCGCCGAAATCAAGGAAGCGGCCGGGCGTGGCGGCCGGTGGGGAGTTCACCTGACCTATATCCAACAGGACGAGCCGCTGGGTCTGGCCCACGCCGTCAAGATTGCGGAGGAATTTCTAGGTCAGGAGCGGTTCGTCATGTTCCTGGGCGACAACGTAATCCAGGGCGGTATTAGCCCGCTCATCGCCGAGTTTGCCCAAAGTCCCTGGAATAGCCAGATTGTCCTGACCCGCATTGACCATCCAGAGCAATATGGGGTGGCCGAACTGGGCAGTGACGGTCAGATAGTACGCTTGGTGGAGAAGCCGAAAGTGCCGCCCAGCGACCTGGCCCTGGTCGGTATTTATATGTTCGACCCGTCCATCTTTGCGGCCGTCAAAGCCATCCGGCCGTCCTGGCGGGGCGAACTGGAGATCACCGACGCGATCCAATGGCTGGTGGACAACGGCCACGCGGTTCACCCGTACATTCACCGGGGCTGGTGGATTGACACCGGCGCGCCCCACCACATGCTGCAAGCCAACGACCTGGTTTTGGAGGAATTGGCATACCGCATCGAGGGATACGTGGATCGGGATAGCCAGGTTGACCACCGGGTGGTTGTCGAGCGCGGGGCGGAGATTATCAACAGTGTGATTCGCGGGCCGGCCATCATTGGCGAGCAGACCCGCATCGTCAATAGCTACGTTGGCCCGTTTACCAGTATTTATCACCACGTGATGGTGGAGAACAGTGAAATCGAACATTCGATGGTGCTGGAGCATAGCCGGATCAAAGACCTGAGTACGCGGATTCAGGATAGTCTCATCGGCCGCTACGTCACCATCGAACGTTCGCCCATCAAGCCCAGAGCCTATAAGCTGACCCTGGGCGACCATAGTCAGGTGGGGATATTGTAGCGGACCCTCATTAACTTTGATCCAACACGCCGGTCCCACCACGACCCGCTTAACCCTGCGGAGCAAATTCATTTATGGCCTGGGGGACTGGGGGACGTCGGCCGCCACCACCGCCCGCAACCTGTTCTGGCTGTTCTTTCTGGTTAGTGTGGTGGGTATCGCCCCTAATGTGGCCGGCACGGTCATCCTGGTTGGCAAGGTGTGGGACGCGGTTAATGATCCCTTGATTGGGATGGTCAGCGACCGCGTCAGGACCCGCTGGGGACGCCGGCGGCCGTTTCTGCTGTTCGGAGCTTTTCCGATTGGCCTGGCCTTCTTCTTCCTCTTCTTCGTACCACCCGTCCACAGCCAAACGGGATTGGCTGTCTACTATGGGACAGTTATCCTGTTGTTCGATACCCTGTTCACGGTGGTCAACGTCCCCTACGCGGCTCTTACCCCGGAACTGACCGAAGATTACGACGAACGGAGCAGCCTGGCCGGCTGGCGCATGGCGACCTCCATCCTGGCCGCCCTGGTGACGGGAGCTAGTTTTAAGTTATTGGCCGAGACCACTTTTGGCCCCTGGCTAGCCGGCCTGGGTCTGGTCAGCGGCCGAGGCAATTCCTTGCAAGCGGGCTACTCGCTGACGGCCGCCCTGTGGAGTGTGATGCTAATTCTACCGCCCCTGATTCTTTTCAAGGCCATCCGCGAGCCAGCCCGCCAGCCTGACCCAGACCCCATCCAGCCCTGGCGTAACTTTAGGGAAGTCTTTAGCAACCGGCCGTTTCGCCTGGCGGCTACGATTTACCTGCTTTCCTTTGCCACTGTAGATTTGATCGTGGCCGTTTTCCTGTGGTTTCTGGTTTATTATATGCGTGTGCGGCCGGGCTTCGACAGCGTTATCCTGGCTGTCGTCCTGGGGCTGGCTTTTGTCTCTATGCCCCTGGTGGTCAAGCTCATGCACCGCTTTGGTAAGCGCAATACCTACATGGGGGCGATGTTGGTCTTTGCGATAGTCATGTACATCCTGGCCCAGGTGCCGCCGGGTGGTGAACGGCAACTGTTGGCGGCGGCCGTCTTCGCTTCTCTAGGCTATGGGGCGGCCAACGCCATTCCTTGGGCCATCGTCGCTGACGTGATTGAGGAAGATGAACTCAAAACGGGCAAGCGGCGCGAGGGGCTGTACACGGGCTACCTGGTGCTGTTCCGCAAGTTGGGTGGGGCGGTGGCCGTTTTTGTGGTGGGGCAAGTGCTGGCGGCTAGAGGCTTTATTAGCAGTACGGCCGGCAGTACGGTTTTCATCCAGCAGCCAGCCGCCGCCCTGGATGCCCTCCGTTTCTTCGTCGGTGTCGCCCCTGCTCTGATGTTGTTTTTGTCTATCCTGGCCGCCTGGCGCTACCCGCTGGATCGCCGCGCCCACGACGAGATCCGCCAACAACTGGCCCAGCGCCGCGCCGCCCAAGCCGAAGGGTGAAGAGGGCGGGGATTAGGGGATTGGGGGATTGATTTTGAGAAAATCCCCTAATCCCCCAATCCCCGCAGAAAGGTGATTTATGTTGAACGTTGGTGAGATGGCCCCAGATTTTGAGCTGCTTTCGGATGAAGGCAAGTCGGTTAAGTTGAGTGATTGGCGCGGCCGGCGGGTGATCCTCTTTTTCTACCCAAAGGCGGACACGCCCGGCTGCACCACCCAGGCCTGCGGCTTGCGCGATCACTTTCCGGTCATTGAGGCGGCTGGGGCGACGGTGATTGGCGTCAGTCCCGACACACCCCGCTCTCTGGCTAAATGGAAGATCAAGCAGCGACTTCCCTTCACCTTGCTTTCCGACCCTGACCATAAAGTAGCCGAAGCCTACGGCGTGTGGGGTGAGCGGAGCCTGTACGGCCGTAAGTTCATGGGCATTCTCCGCAGCCACTTTGTGATTGGGGTGGACGGCCGGCTAGAGGACATCCAATTCAAGGTCAGCCCCACCGACAGCGTGGAACGGGCTGTCCGCGCTCTGACCTAAATGCTTCTGCTGCCCAATCGCATAGGCTTCCCGCAACCAGCCCATGAATTCTTCGTCGAACTCCTCGGTCGCCTGAACACGGATAAAGTGGCCGTAAGCGCGGGGTGAATACTTTTCGATTTTGTGGAAGCGGGGATGGTCGTGGCGGTACGTGAACCAAAAGCCACACAGCAAGTGTGACTTGCGGGGCATGCAACCGAAGAAGCGCACCCGCACCTGGAAGGCGATGCGGCTCTTTTGGGGAATAATCGTTACTGGCCCTAACGCCTGTGTCAATTCCACCAGCCGATCATAAATCTCCCGCACGTGTGGCTCGGAGCGGGCAAAAAGGGCGCCCAGGCTATACCGGCCGTACGAATGCCACATATTGGGGGTGACGAATCGCTCACCACAGTTCGGGCACTGCCACAACTCCTTGAGTTGTGTGGTCATTCGTTCTCTCCTGGGGCGGCCGGTGGTTGCCAGGCTTTCCGCCTGGGCCACCAGCGCGGCACGTTAGCCTTATAAAGCCGGTACGAGTCCCCAAATCGCCTCGCCAGACCGGGTTCTTCCACCAGGGGTATGTAAGTCAGGTTAGCCAGCAGAAAGAAGCCTGTCCAGGACAGAACGGCCGTTGACCCCAGGATTAACGACTCTCCTAACAGAACCGCCAGCACGCCGCTAATCATGGGGTTCCGCACGTGGCGGTAAGGGCCGACGACGACCAGGTTTTGCGTTGGGTCCCAGGGGGCGAGGGTACCCCGGCCGATTCGCGCCAAGAGGGCAATGGTTTTGACCATCAGGGTTAGCCCGGCCGCTACCAAGACCGCGCCGGTCGCTATTAGCAACCCAGCGAGCGAGCCGGATAGTCCCCACCCCGGCTGCAATGAATGGGTCTGTAGGAGCAGGGCGGCCGAGATGACGGCCGTTACCATAACGGGCAGGAGCAAGACGGAACGGAGG
>JBFMFT010000143.1:0-10834 GCA_040751925.1 Chloroflexota bacterium | reverse complement strand
TATGGCGGTTGGTGTTGAGGCCCCGATGGGATAGAAGCCCCGTATCCACCACGGCGACGGTCACGTTATCGCCGGCGATACCCTGAGTATGGAGCTGGCTAGCTCCTACCAGTTGGCTATAGGTGGTGTCTGGCGGCATGGTGTAGGTGATGGTCAGGTACGGCCGCTGGTTGGACTGCGGCCAGTTGCGGCCGGTGTACTTGCTCTCTTGTTGGCTGGCCGCGCTGACCAGCATGAGGCCATGATTCGCCACTGTGCCACCTACCCACTGCTGGATCAAGTTGGTGACCTGGGCCGAAACGTATTGCCCGTTGCTAATTGGGGTAAAGGAGGCCACGACGGCTGGATCAAAATCATTGGCCGTGTTGCCCCAATTGACACTGCTTTCGCTCCAACTATCGGTAATCCGGTGAACGTTGACCGGGCTACTATTGTCCTGGGTCACCCAGAAGGAAACAGTGGCGGAGGTGATAAGGGCATCGGCTGGCACGGCCGCCAGGTCGAAGCGGAAGATGGCGCGAGTCGAGTCGCCTGACTTCTCCTGGACGAGTAGTTCCGTATCGGCTAGATTCTGGTTCGACGCAGCCTGTTTTAACCACCTACTGGCGACGGCCGGAGCAGTGACAGACTGGCTAGGGCCGGCGGCCATCATAACCTGGCGGTCGGGGAAGATGTAGCTGACGCGGGGATCGCGGGCCAGCCGGGCTTGTTGGTCGGCCGACAATTGCGCGCCGACGGCGTTGATGAGGCCCAGTTCGTGGGTAATCGTTCCGCCGACCCCGCGCACCCGGTTGGCGACGGTGGTCAGGTCGCGGCCCTGGACAATGAAGGAGGTAGCTGGTTGGTCAGCCTGTAGGCGGCCGGCTGGCCGGGGCGAGAGGGCCGCCGCCAAGAGAACCAGCGTCAGGGCTAACCAGAGGAAAGAGAGTTTGAGGGATTGCTTTTTCATCGTGTAATCCTCGTTGAACAATGAACAATGAACAATGGACAATGAACAATTGTTCATTGCTCATTGATCCAGCCGGTGGAGGAGATGTTGGCGGCCGTTGTGTTGACCGGCTCCCAGGTCGTTGTACCCGACCAGATGAGGCCGCCCGACCAGATGAGACCACCCGACCAGATGAGGCCACCCGACCAGATGAGACCGCCTGACCAAATGAGGCCACCCGACCAGATGAGGCCACCCGACCAGATGAGGCCACCCGACCAGATGAGACCGCCCGACCAGATGAGGCCGCTGGCCTGGCTGAGTCCGCCTGACCAAATCAGCCCACCGGACCAGATGAGGCCGCTGCCCAGGGTATACTGGCCGTTGTTCCAGGTTAGAGACAGGTTGGAGAGGGCGTCCTGACTAATCCATTGGTTGTTGTTGGCCCAGGCCGCGCCCATGGCGTAGGTGGCCCCGTCGCTGGCGGCGACGGTGTACAGGTATACCTGGCCGTCGTCGCTCAATAGCCTTTGCACTGGCCCCTGGTAGTGGTGGGCCAGTTCTTCAGGTGTCTCGTAGCCGTAGGCCAGGTCGTCCTGGAGATTCAGACCGAAGTTGGCCCGGCCGTCGGCCGGGACTGCCTCACTTAGCACGGCGTCGGGGGCCCAAATACGCCCCATGCCCTGTTGGAAGACGTTGTAGACCAGGTTATCGGCCGCTTCGGTGATGGCCGGCCGGGCCGTATACATGAGGCGGAACTTGACCTGATCGGGGGTCAGGTCGGGCCGAGCCTGCAACAACAGGGCGGTGACACCAGAGGCGACGGCCGTAGCCATGCTGGTACCGCTCATGCGGAACAGGGTGGCCGTCTCCGAATAGTCGGGATGTTGCTGGGCGAGCAAGGCCGGGCTGCTCATAAAGGAAACGAGGTTCGTCCCGGGGGCCAGCACATCCGGCTTGGCAAAACCATCCAGCGTGGGGCCAGTGGCAGCCCAGGCCGGCAGCACGTCGTCGGCCCAATAGCCAGGGGTGCGGTTGCTGTTGACCGCGCCGACGGTGATCACGTAGGGATCGTTGCCTGGCACCGTGATGGTTTGGGCGGCCGGGCCGGAATTACCGGCCGCCGCCAGCACCACAATCCCACTGGCCCAGGCCTGTTCGACGGCCCGATTGAGGGGATCCACGAAATAGGGCGTCGTGGCTGTCGCGCTCAGGCTTAAATTCATCACCCGCACGCCGAAGGCGTCCTTATTGGCGACGACGTACTGGATACCCTCGATCACGTCCTCGTAGGAGCCGAGGCCGCTATCATCCAGGACGCGCACGCTCAGAATATCCGCGCCGGGGGCAATCCCCATCGTCGCGCCGGTGTGGTAATCCTGGAAGGAGTTGATCACCAGGCCGCCGACGTGGGAGCCGTGACCAAAACCATCGCGGCTCTCGTAGTGATCACTGAAGCAGTAGCCGTCGTACTGCACACTGGGCGCGACACCGCGGCCGGCCGGTGGTGGGCAAGTCCCGTCGTCTACCCAATCCGCCTGTCCCACGAAATGTTCTCCCACCTGGGCGGCAAATTGGTTCAGGTGTTCGGTGGCATAGTACACGCCGCTATCCACGACCGCCACGGTGACACCCTCGCCGGTAATGCCGGCCGCATTGCCCCAGGGCGTGTTATGCAAGGTGTCTGCGCCGATGTCCAGCGTCACTGGGTTGACCAGCTTCCACACACCGGGATCGGTTGTGGGCAGTACGTCGGGGCGGCCGTCCCAACTGGCTGGCTGGAAGGTAGTCACCCGAAAGGTGTTTCTATCAGCCACCACTGCCGGCTGGCCGGTCGTGGTTAGAATAGAAGAAGCCTCGATTTCCTCGTTGAGTACCAGCGGCAACTGCTGGATAAGTGCGCCGTCTGGCCCGACAATGAGCAGGCCCTCATTTTCGCTGGCGACGACGATGTTGCCTTCAGAATTAAAACTGGGGCTGGCATTGATCATCTCCGGCGTGGCGTACTGCCACAGGATTGCGCCACTGGCCGTATCTATGGCATATAGAATATGCTGCTCCTCTGCCGCGTAAAGGGTCGCCTCGTCGGCCGAAAGCACCGGTGAGGTCTTGAATTGGCCGTTGGGAGCGGCCAGGTGAAAACGGAGCGTCCCATCGCTGTTCAAGCCGTAGAGATTGCCGCCCTGGTCGGCCACGTAAAGGCTGCCATCTGAGGCCAGAGCCGGTTGGGCTCGGATCGAGGCGGCGGTCGAGAAGCGATATTTTAGTAATCCAGTTGGGTAAAGGGCATAAACCGTTTCACGCTCGCTGGCTATGTAGAGGGTACCGTCAGCACCCACCTGCGCCCCCATCTTGAAGGATTTATTGGGGTCGGCCGTGAAGGTCCACTGGAGAGCGCCGCTGGGGGTCAGGGCCAGGAGCGAGCCGCCGGCATTACCGGAACCGCGCGTCACCACGTAAATTGTGCCGTCAGGGGCGACGCTCGGCGTCGTCTCCGTTTTGCCCATGGAAGAGTTGGTGGCGGTGTAGCGCCACAACTCCTGGCCGGTGGTTTTATCCAGGGCATAAATAGTGCGGGCATCGTCGGCCACGTAGGCGGTGTTCTCCCGCCCCAGGGCCACGTTGCTGCGAAATTTAGCTGTGCCAGTCGGCTTGAACTGCCAGCGGATCGAGCCATCGGCGTTGAGAGCGTACAGGCTTCTGCTTTCGCCCACGATGTAAATGTTGCCGGCCGGCCCTACCACCGGACTCGCCTTGAAAGGGCCACCCGATAGCGACAATTGGGCCCGTTCGCTGCCGTCGGCGTTGTAAATGACCACCCGGCCGGTCAGGCCGACGGCTACCAGGCCACCATCGGCCAAATTGGCCACGGCCGAACGGAAGTAACCGCCTAATTCGTAGGACTCATCCCAGATCAACGGCCGCTCGGAGACCCAGCCGTCGTCGGCCGTTTGGACGCTCTTGTTAGCCACAATGGAGACGACGCCAGCCGAGGCGGCCAGGGCCGAGAGCCGGCCGGCCGGAATGGTGGCGGCTACGGCGTCAATCAGCCACAGGTCGCTCGTCACCCGGCCGCCGGCGGCCCTGACGGCCCGCGCCGCCGCCAGGGAATCCCCGGCGGTGACGATCACAGCCAGAGTTGGCTGGCCGACCGCGCGCAGACCTGGCTCCACATAGGCGGCCGGGCCTTCTAAGTCCCATGCCGGGTAAACCAGGCCAGCAATCGCGGAGGTGATAATCAAGAGTGCCGCAAAAAGATAGAGATGAGTTTTCATGGCTAAGTCCTCACTGTCCTTGCCGTATAGTGGGCCAGTAAAGCCTGGCGGTTCGGCCGCTTCTAGCGCGACCCTATCTCCCTTCATTAGAGTTTATCGGAATTAAGTGTTTGGACAGGATTGACAGGATTGACAAGATGGAATCTACTCGTGTAAATCCTGTGAATCCTGTCTATTTCCGATAATGTCTATTGTTCAACCCGCACGTTACGGCCAAGATTAAGCCGGTGGGGGGGTATATAGGAAAGGAGTCCTAAGTTTGACAAAGCGTTTTAGGTAACACAAGCCGCTGGCTTGTGGCTAAGTTTGACAAAGCGTTTTAGTCTGGCTAGAATGTGATGGGTCGCAGGGTGAAAACGCCCCTACCCCAAATCACCTTAGGAGGAAACCATGGCTTTCGAACTCGCTCCCTTGCCTTACGCAGAAGACGCTCTCGAGCCGCACATTGACGCCCGGACGATGAGCATCCACCACGATAAACACCACGCCGCTTACACCACCAACCTGAACAACGCCCTGGCTGCTTACCCTGACCTAGCCGCCAAAAGCGTCGAGGAGTTGTTGGGCAACCTGGAGGCTGTGCCGGCCGACATTCGCCCGGCCGTCCGCAACAACGGTGGCGGTTACGCCAATCACAACCTGTTCTGGGCGGTTATGAGTGGGAATGGTGGTGGTGAACCGGCCGGCGACCTGGGCGCGGCTATCGCGGCCGCCTTTGGCTCCTTTGCCAGCTTCAAGGATGCCTTCACAAAGGCCGGTATGGGCCGCTTCGGCTCCGGTTGGGCCTGGCTGTACGTGGACAAGAATGGTGGCCTGGCCGTCAGTTCCACCCCTAACCAGGATACCCCCCTCATGGATGGTAATACGCCCATCCTGGGGCTAGACGTTTGGGAACACGCCTATTACCTCAAGTACCAGAACCGCCGCGCCGATTACATTGCCGCCTGGTGGAACGTGGTCAACTGGGAGGCCGTCGCCGCCAATTATGCGGCCGCTAAATAGGATATAATACGTGAAACGTGAAAAGTGAAACGTGAAAAGGATAACCTTCACGTTTCACGTTTTACGTTTCACGTCCATCATTCACCTCCAAAAGAAGGAGTTTTTTATGACCCACATTGTTACCCGTTTGTGTTTGCGTGACACCGCTTGCATTGACGTTTGCCCGGTCGAGTGCATGGTGCTGGGCCAGCCCGAAAGTGAATGGCCCTGGCTGTACATTGACCCCGACACCTGCATCGACTGTGGGGCCTGTGTGCCGGAGTGCCCTTACGAAGCCATCTTCCCCGAAGAAGAAGTGCCTTTCGATTACGAAGTCCGGCCGGGCCAGTGGATTTGCAACACGAAGGAACTCTTACCGGATGGTATTCCCTTCGAGGGCGAAGTTGAGGGCCACCACGTCAAGTTGCTGAACGCCAAACAGTTGCCGGGTGGTGAAGTCCTCGACTTGACCGAAGACATTCCCTTCAATTACGACTTCTATTCCTCCGGGCCGGGCTACAGCGCGGCCGGTAAGTAAGGGTAAGGTAAGGCGGGAGGCTTTTTGTTTCTCCGGGCAGCTTCCTCTCCGCCTGGCCTTGCCTCTACAGTTGTGGCGTGAAACGTGAAACGTGAAGAGGTTTCTTTATCACGTTTCACGTTTCACGTTTCACTTTTCATCTGCACCCATGTCCGAGCAAAATGATCGCATCGAAAAAGACTCCCTGGGCGAAGTGCGCGTGCCGGCCGGGGCCTATTGGGGCGCACAGACCCAGCGAGCCATTCACAATTTTCCTATCTCTGGCCTGACGCCCTATCCAGCCTTCGTCTGGGGCATGGCCCTCATCAAACGGGCGGCGGCCGAAGTCAACGCCGGTCTGGGTCTCTTCCAGGATCGCCAGGTGGACGGCCGCTCCCTCACCGGCGCGGCCATGGCCCAGGCCATCATTCAGGCGGCCGACGAAGTGCTGGCCGGCCGCTGGACGGCCCAGTTTGTGGTAGACCCCATCCAGGCCGGGGCCGGCACCAGCCACAACATGAACGTTAATGAGGTCATCGCCAACCGGGCCAATGAGCTACTCGGCTACGAGTTGGCGGCAGCGGCTAAACCGATCAACCCCAACGACCACGTCAATATGGCCCAGTCCACCAACGACACCATCCCGACGGCTATTCGCCTGGGTTGCCTGTGGCGGCTGGACGAACTGCTGCAAACGTTGGACGGCTTGGCGGCCACCCTGCGCCAGAAGGCAGTGGCCTTTGACGACGTGGTGAAGAGCGGCCGTACCCACCTGCAAGACGCGGTGCCGGTGCGTTTGGGTCAGGAGTTTGGGGCGTATGCGCGGGCCGTCGAGCGCGACCGGGCCAAAATCGCCGAGGCGGCCGAAGGGCTGCGGCGTCTGGGCATTGGCGGCACGGCCACTGGCACCGGGCTAAACGCTCACCCCGAATACCACCGGCGCATGGTGGCGACGCTCGGCCGTTTGAGCGGCCTCATTCTCTACGAATCCGATGACTTGTTTGAGTCTATGCAGAGCATGGCCGACGCCGTCCATTTTAGCGGCGCGCTGCGGACGCTGGCCCAGGATTTGACCCGCATCGCCAATGACTTTCGCCTGCTGGCCTCTGGCCCCAGCACCGGTCTGGATGAACTGCGGCTGCCGGCCGTGCAGCCCGGCAGTTCCATCATGCCCGGCAAGGTCAACCCCGTCCTGGCCGAGATGCTCAATATGGCGATGTTCCAGGTGATGGGCAACGACCTGACCGTTCTGCTGGCCGGCCAGGCCGGCCAATTGGAACTGAACGTGATGATGCCCATCATCGCCTATAACCTCTTCCAGAGCATGGACATTATCATCAACGCCGTGCGCGCTTTCGACGAGAAGTGCGTCCAGGGTGTCCAGGCCAATGCGAAGAAGGCGCATGGCTGGTTAGCCAAGAACGCTATCCTGGTCACCGCCCTGAATCCGGTGATTGGCTACCTGAAGGGCGCGGAAGTGGCGAAGGAAGCCATGCGAACCAACCGCACCGTGCGGGAAGTGGTCGTCGAAAAAGGCTATCTGACCCCTGAAGAAGTGGATCGCCTGTTGGAAGTGCGCGGCCTCACCGAAGGGGGTATACACAAATAATGTAGGGTAAGTTTAGAAACTTGCCCTACGTCATGGGAGAGTACGTGAAACGTCTAGCTAATCTGTTTTCCTTGTTCATCCTGGCCGTGTGGCTGGCGGCTTGCGGCGGCGGCCCAGAACCGGCCGCCCTGAGCTTCGACGGCGAAGATACCTTCAAGTTCACCCCGGCCAGCGCGACGGTGGCGGCCGGAGCGGAAGTTACCGTTACCCTGAACAACAAGGGCGCGTTGGCCCACAGTTGGACTTTGCTCGCCGCCGGCGTGGACCCCACTACGGCCACGGACGCCAACGCCATCGGTGGGGCGACGACGGGTGAAGTAGCGGCCGGTACGAGCAAGAGCATCACCTTCACCGCGCCGGCGGCCGGCACGTACACCTTCGTCTGCACCGTCCCCGGCCACGCGGCCGGAGGCATGGTGGGGACGCTGACTGTCCAGTAAAATGCAGAAACCAGGTTTTTCCAGAAAAACCTGGTTTCTGGAGGTGAAAGATGGTAGCCAACTCTATCGCCCTTCGCGCTGACCTGGCCCAGCAGTTGTCGAGAGAGGCGGAACGCCAGGAGACTAGCATCGAAGACCTGGTCAATGACTGGTTGGAAGAAACTCTTTGGGAACAAGCGTACAAGCGGGTGGAAACTGAGCGACAAGCGCGCCGTGACAAAATTCGGCAAGAAAACCAGGCTTACTACGCTATGCACGACAGGTTGAAGAAGACCTATCGGGGTCAGCACGTGGCTATCCATGAAGGCCAACTTGTTGACCACGATCCAGACCCTATGGCTCTGGTCAGGCGTGTTCGTCAGCGCTTCGGCCGGGCGCCCGTTCTAATCACCCTGGTACAAGATCAACCTTATCGGGAGTTCACCATTCGCAGTCCGCGCCTGGCCTCTTTATGATGCGTGTACCCTACGACCAAACCTATAGGCCTCCGTTTCCCGCCCTTACCATTGTCCTGCATAGTGACGACGAACGGCTAGGACCTTTACCGGCCCTATTGGACTCTGGTGCGGATGTTTCGCTGATACCCACTGGCCTCCTTGAACAAATAAATGCGGCCGAAGGCGGTGAGGCTTATTTACGTAGCCACTTTGGCGAGCGACAAGTAGTTCCGCTATATTTGGTCAGCATCCAGGTCAGCGACCAACAATTACCGGCCCTTTACGTCGTTGGTGACGACACCGGTAATGAAATCATTCTCGGCCGTGATGTTCTTAACAAACTTCCCCTCTTTCTGGATGGCCCGCAGCAGCATTGCACGGTGTTGGACGAGGCGACGGTGAAGCGATGGCGAGCGCGGCGAAAGGGCTAAGAGCCGATTCTAATGGATTTGTTGCACGGATTGAACCCGGCCCAGATAGCGGCCGTCACTGCCAGCCCTGGCCCTATTCTCGTCGTGGCCGGGCCGGGTAGCGGTAAGACCAGGGTCTTGACCCTGCGGATTGTTTACCTGATCGAGCAGTTGGGGGTAGCCCCCTGGCACATCATGGCCGTCACCTTCACCAACAAGGCGGCCCGTGAAATGGAGCAGCGCATCGAGAAGCTGTTGGGCGGCCGGCCGCGCGGCTTGAGCATGGGCACCTTCCACGCCACCTGCGCCCGCCTCCTGCGCCGCGAGACGGAACATCTGGAACAATACCGGGGCGATTTTGTCATTTTTGATACCGACGACCAGCAGCAGGTGGTCAAACAGGCCCTGCGCGAGCTGGATATTGACGACAAGAAGTTCAGCCCCGGCCGGATGCTCAACGGCATCAGCGCGGCCAAGAATGAGCTCATCACCCCGGCTAATTACCAGGCCACCCATTACGTTGGCGAAATCACCCGCCGTGTCTACGAACGTTACCAGAAGCTCCTGCAAGACAACAACGCCATGGACTTCGACGACTTGTTGATGAACACGGTACTCTTGTTTGAGCGGCGGCCGGACGTGCTGCAAAAATACCAGCAACTTTACCAGCACCTTCTCGTTGACGAATTTCAAGATACCAATACAACCCAATATGCCCTACTCAGGCAATTGTCTGCCACTTATAGCAATCTTTTCGCGGTAGGGGATGCCGACCAGTCTATCTATAAGTGGCGTGGGGCCGACTTCCGCAATATCAACCGCTTCCTCAAGGACTTCCCCCAGGCCCAGACCATTCTGCTAGAGCAGAACTATCGCTCGACCCAGGTCATCCTGGACGCGGCCAAAGCGGTTATTCGCCGGAACAGCAACCGGATTGATAAGGAACTGTTCACCGACCGCGAAGGGGGCAGCCTGCTGGTGGTGCGCGAAGCCTATAACGAGACGGAAGAGGCGGAGATGGTCCTTAACGCCATCCAGAACTTGATGGTGCAGGGGGTCAGCCCTGGCGACTGCGCCGTGATGTACCGCACCAACGCCCAATCGCGCGCCCTGGAAGAAGCCTTTGTACGGGCTAAGATGCCCTACCGCTTGGTGGGGGCGACGCGCTTCTACGGCCGCCGCGAAATCAAAGACCTCCTGGCCTACCTGCGGATCGTGCAGAACCCGGCCGACTCCATCAGCTTCGGCCGCGTCATCAACACCCCGCCACGTGGTATCGGGGCCAAGACCCAACAAACCCTGCAAAGCTGGGCGGAGCGCAACAACTGGCAGCCGGCCGAGGCCCTCCTGCGCCTGGCGAGTGATCCAGAGTTGCAGCATCCCCTGGGCGGCCGGGCCTTCACCGTCCTCTACCAGTTGGGCGAGACGTTGCAGGGTTGGCTGCGTCTGCGTGACATGGTGGGGGTGGGCGACTTACTCGACACCATCCTGGAAGCCATCCGCTACCGGGAATACCTCGACGATGGCACGGAGGAGGGGCGCGAGCGGTGGGAGAACGTGATGGAGCTCCGCAACGTGGCCGCCCTCGACCCCGCGCTCCACCTGGGCGAATTTTTGGAGCAGGTCTCCCTGGTCTCCGAGGTGGATAACCTGGAGGAGACGCCCAACGCGCCCACCCTGCTCACCCTGCACGCGGCCAAAGGATTGGAATTTCCCATCGTCTTTATCACCGGCCTGGAAGAAGGGATGTTGCCCCACAGCCGTTCGCTCAATGACCCGGAAGAATTGGCCGAGGAGCGGCGATTGTTCTACGTGGGCTTGACCCGCGCTAAAGACCAGGTGCATCTCTCCCACGCCTTCCGCCGCACTTTCTTTGGCGATTCTGAACTCAATACCCCCTCGCGCTTCTTGAATGACATCCCGGCCGACCTGCTGAGTGGCGGCAGTCACCGGCAACGCCACCAGCAGGCCGTCGCCCGCGCCAGCAGTTGGAGTTGGTCGCCGCCGGCCAGTCGGTTCGTAGGGGGTGATTCATCGCCCGCAAAAGACGTTTCGGTAGAGACGTTCCGGCGGAACGTCTCTACGGATCGGCCGTTGCCCAAACCTTATCAAGAGGTGGAGGAGGAAACGGCGGCCGCGCCGGTTAAGGCCCGCTTCCGGCCGGGTCAGCGGGTGCGCCACGCCAAATTTGGCGACGGCATTGTAATAGACAGCAAAATCACCGGCGACGACGAAGA
>JBFMFT010000142.1:0-10841 GCA_040751925.1 Chloroflexota bacterium | reverse complement strand
CAGATCAGCGCAGCCACCCCACCCGCCCAGGCCAATTATTACCACGACTCCATGCGGGCAATGACCGAAAACCTGCTGCGCTTGAGCCGCGAGCAATGGGACTTGCTGATGTTCGTCAATGGAGCCACTGACGGAGCGCAGCACCGCTTCTTCAAGTTCGTCGTACCCGATTATCCGGGTGTTCGGACGGCCGACCGCGCCCGCTACGGTTCACTCCTGGCCGAACTGATGATAGCGGCCGACGCCGAGTTGGGGCGACTGCTCGAACACCTGCCACCCAACGTGAACATTCTGGTCATTTCCGATCATGGAGCCATTGTGCGGCCGCGCCTGGCTTTTAACCTGAACGCCTGGCTGGCCCAGGAGGGTTTCCTGACTACACGAAAAGCACAGGCTGGTTCGAGGCGATTTGGGCAAACGATGGTCGAGTGGGCCAGGCAGCGACTTCCCATCAATGAGTGGGTCAAGCGCCACCTGCCCCGGCCGCTCAAGCAACAAGTGACGGCCGTCCGCAGTGGCCTGAGTCACATAGAATGGGCGCAGACTCAGGCTTATCGCGTCAAGTTGAGCCACCCCATCGAGGGGATTCACCTGAACCTGGCCGGCCGCCAGGCCCAGGGAGTTGTGAATCCTCCTGACTACACGAAAATACGCGACGCGATCATCGAGCGTCTAAACCAGCGGCCGGAAGTGGTGGCCGTCCACCCCCGCGAGGCCATCCATCACGGCCCTTACCTGGACAACGTGCCGGATATTTTGGTGCAGTTGCGGCCGGAGTACGATGGTGGGGCCGACTTCCACCAGCTTGTCACGACCATCCCCGCTAGTTGGCTGAAATCTATCAGTGGCTACCATGCCTTACCCGGCATCCTGGTGGCCGCCGGGCCAGACGTGCGGCCGGGCCGTCCCGCGCCGGTTGACCTGGTGGATATTACGCCCACCGCCCTGCACTTGCTCAACGTGCCTGTGCCGGCCGACCTGGACGGCCGGGTCTTACAGGAGTTGTTGGCCACGGAGCGGCCGGTGGAATACGCCGATGGGAAAATGCCAGGAGTCAGTGGCCTGGCAACTGCCTTGAGCGCGGCCGAAACAGCGGGTATCCTGGCTACCTTGCGCGACCTGGGTTACGTGGAATAGACAGGATTTACAGGATTAACAGGATGGAGCGACCCAATCCTGTAAATCCTGTCCAGTGATAAAGGTGATTGGTTTTACTGTTGACGAATTGATCTCTGTCTGTATCAGCCGCCAAATCGAGGACGGCGAATTGGTGGCGCAAGGAATTGCTACTCCCCTGGTGGCCGCCGGCTACTTACTCGCCAAACTCACCCACGCCCCTAACCTGACCTTTATCTCAGCTATCGGCCAGGCCCTCTGCCGCGATTGGGCCCCGCTAGGCGTAGCGACCATTGAGAAGCTATGGATCCAACAAGGAGTGTTCAGTCTGGGTTTCGTCAACGCCGCTTGCGACTTCTTACCCCGCTTTGGTCCTAAAGAGTTTTTCCGGCCGGGCCAGGTGGATGCCCAGGGCAACTTCAACAACGTTTTCATGGGCGGCACGTACCAGCAACCCCAACTGCGGCTGCCCGGCGCCGGCGGTATTCCCGACGTAACCGTGTTTGAGGAGAAGGTCTATCTATATGTGCCACGACACGGTCGCCACACCTTCGTGGAGAAGCTAGACTTTTGTAGTGGGCTGGGCCATCAGCCGGCACGGACGGCCGGGCGCGGCCCCCGCTATCTCATCTCTGACCTGGGCCAATTCGACTTCGAGCCGGTGAGCGGCCGAATGCGCCTGCTCACCGTTCATCCCGGCGTCACTCCCCAGCGTGTTCAGGCCCGCACCGGCTTCCCGCTCATCATTCCGCCGTCCGTGCCGGAAACCACGCCGCCGACGGCCGACGAACTCCACCTGCTCCGCGAAGTCATTGACCCGCTAGGCACACGCTCCCTGGAAACCCTGGGCGGCGCGGCCCGCCGCGAAAAGTTGCGTGAGATACTTCTAGCAGAAACTTACTCATCATAGCCGTACTTCTTGCGGAGTGCCCGCTCCACCTGGCGGTCAGCCTCCTTTTTAGCCAGGGCAGCCCGCTTATCATATTGCTTTTTGCCCCGCGCCAGGGCGATTTCTACTTTGGCCCGGCCGTCACTGAGATACAGCCGGGTGGGGACGACGGTCAAGCCCTTTTCAGCCAGTTTGGAGATGATTTTGTTGATCTCCCGCCGATGGAGGAGTAATTTGCGCGGGCGGTCGGGGTCGTGGCCGTCGCGGCGGCCGTGTTCGTAAGGGGCAATGTGCGCCTCCACCAGCCACAGTTCCCCGTCCCGATTCTCCACGAAGCTCCGCTGCAAGTTGACCTGGTGGGCGCGGATAGCCTTGATTTCCGTACCCATCAACACCAGGCCGGCCTCAAACCGCTCCAACAACTCGTAATCGTGGCTGGCCCGCCGGTTAGTGGCAACGGTTTTCGATTTTGGATTTTGGATTTTGGATTTTGGATTGGGCATGGGTCGTTTAGGACACAGATTGGCAGAATTAACGGATCAGACTCTGGGCAAAATCCGCATTATGTTTGCGCTGATTACATTCGCCTCTGGCGTAGAGACGTTCCGGCGGAACGTCTCTACAGTGGCGCATCCCAAAAAGTGCAAGGATAGTGATCCGCTAATTCTCTGCATCCGTGTCCTAATTACCAGTCAAGATGTATTCAACCGCCCGTTGGATCTGCGTGTCCTCCGGGCCGCCCAGGTCTTCCGGTGTCGGAACTTCGATGTCGGGGGTGATGCCCTGGCCGCTGATACTCTGGTTATTGGGCGTATACCAGCGAGCGATGGTGACGCGCAGTTCCGAACCATCGCTCAGGTTATGCGGCTGTTGCACCGACCCTTTGCCAAAGGTTATTTCACCAATAAGGACACCCCGGCTGTGATCCTGAATGGCCCCGGCCACGATTTCTGATGCGCTGGCGCTGCCGGCGTTGACCAGGACAACCAGAGGCAAGGTCTCGCCCACATCACCGTCATCCGACCGATAAACCTGCTCTAAGCCTCGGTTGTTGCGCTCGAATAAAACTACTCCTTCGGGCAGGAAAATGTCGGCCACCGCGACCGATTGGTCGAGGAAGCCGCCGCCGTTGTCGCGCAGGTCAAAGATAATGCCGCGTGGGTTTTGCGGCAGTAGGTCGTCCAGGGCCAGAAGCACCTGCTCTTCAGCGTTGCTGCTAAAGCTGGTCAGGTGAATGTAGGCAACGTTGTCGGGCAACATTTCCGATTCGACGATAGGGATTTCGATACGCGCCCGCACAATCGTCACGTCAAATGGCTGCTCAACCCCTTCACGGACAATGGTTAGCGTGACTTCCGTGCCACGCGGCCCGCGCACACGAGAGATCATTTCGTCTAAGGTCTGACCGGCGATGGATTCCCCATCTACGGCCGTCACCACGTCCCCAGCCCTTACACCGGCCAGGTCGGCCGGCTGGCCGTCAATCGGCCGCACAATCACCAAAAAGCCTTCCTCGTTCAAGTCCACGAACGCGCCAATTCCCTCGAAAGAGCCTTGTAACTGCTCGCGCACGCGGTTTGCCACCTCTGGCGGCAAGAAGGCGGTAAATGGGTCATTGAGCGTTTCGATGGCCCCATTGACCACCGAATAGGTCACGTCCTCGTCGGTGGGCAGTTCACCATCGTACTCGTCTTCGATCAGGTTCCACACTTCCCACAAAATGTCCAGGTCGCTTTGCTCAAAGTCGCCCGGCCCGCCGGCCGCCGGCCGCGTGGGTGGCTCGGTCGGAGAAGGGGTGGGCGGCAGAGGGGAGGGTGTGCTTTCGGCCGCCGCACTCTGGTCATCCTGGGGGGCAGCGACGGCCGTCACGACCCGTGTCACTTCCACTGTTTCCACTTGCACGGCCACTTCTGGCTGACTGCTCTCCGGCGTTGGGGCGGTCTGGCGGCCAATCCAGAAGCCGGCCAGGGTCATCAAGCCACACAATCCCAGGGCCACCAGCCCTAGAAAGAGGCGTAAAAGGACGTTGGAACCTGCTGTGCGATTCGTCATTCAACTAACTCCCGTTCTGTAGAAATTCAATTGCTCGATCTAACACTTCGTCGCGGCCGTTGTCAATGGCCTCTTGCGAGGGGATCACTTCAATATCGGGCGGCAACCCCTGTTGGTCAATTTGGTAGCCATCGGGGGTGAGCCAGCGAGCCGAGGTGACGTGGATGGAAGAGCCGTCGCTCAAATCATAAACGAGTTGCACCGAACCTTTGCCAAAGGTGGTGCGGCCGATCAGCGTCGCTCGCTCATGGTCGCGCAAGGCCCCGGCCACGATCTCCGACGAACTGGCCGTCGCTTCGTCAATGAGGACGACCAGAGGCAAGCCGTCGGCAATGGTGTAAGCGTCGGCCGCATATTCCTGCTCACCCTCATCCCGGCTCTGCTGGTAGAGAATGGGGCCGGCGGTTAGAAACAGGTCGCTAATGTCAATCGCCGCGTCCAGCAAACCGCCGCCGTTGTGGCGTAAATCCAGAATGAGCGTTTGCGCCCCTTGCCCCAGCAAATTGGTGATAGCTTGCTGCACTTCGCCCGCGCTCTCCCCGCTAAAGCGGGTGAGTTGGACGTAGCCGGCGGCCGGCTCCGTTTCGAGCAGGCGGTAGGAGACGGAGGGAATGAGAATGTCGGCCCGCTCAATCGTCACCTCCACTGGCGTCGTGGCGTTGGGATGGCGAATGGTCAAGTGAACGGTTGTGCCTTTCTCGCCGCGTATCAGTTGGGCGATCTCCTCCACCGTCATTTCGGCGGTAATCGGCCGGCCGTCTACCGCCAATAGCACGTCGCCATCCACAAGGCCGGCGGTCTCGGCTGGGTTGCCGGGAATGGGCGAAAGGATGACCTCACCCTGCTCATTGCGCTGGAGATTGGCCCCGATGCCGCCAAAATTGCCCCTGAGTGATTCGCGCTCCTCCTGGCGGGCGGCCGGCTCGACAAAGATGGTATAGGGGTCATTCAAGGTGGTCAACGCGCCGCGAATGGCCCCATAAGTCACCAGGGTCATGGGCGGCCGTTCGCCAATGTAGCTGCGCTCCACCCACCGCCAGGCCTCCGTGAAGAGAGCCAGGTTCGGTTGGCGGCCGTTCACCGCCGACCAGATGCCGCGCCGCTCCAGGTAATCGTTCGCCATGAAGCCGGCCGTAAAGGCCGTCCCGGCCAACAAAACTACCAGTGAGGCCACTAACAGATTCCGTTTCCATTGAAACATGACTAACCGCCTTCTCAACGTAAACTAGGCCTGGTAACGCGCCCTCCACCGCGTCCTATTCAATCAGCGTTCATCCGCCAAATCCGCGTCCCATCGTCGCCAGCCGAGGATTGTAGCACAGGTGTTTGACGAGGCAATCCTGGCCGCGCCAAACCTACGGGGTTGCTTGTCCCACGTCCGGCCGATCGCTATACTTTAGTTGTGAAACGTTCGTGGCGCAGGCTACAGAGTATGAGCTTCAGAATCGTTCTGATCCTTACTCTTACGCTGACCCTTAATCTGACCTCTTTCGCCTCCGCCCAGGAAACCAATTGGGGCGCCCAGGCGGAGACACTTCTGGCCGGCCTGGACACGGCCGGGCGGGTGGGCCAACTGTTCCTAGTCACGTTCCAGGGCAGCGACGCGCCGCCGGAAAGCGAGATTGCCGATCTCATTGCCAATTACCGGGTCGGGGGCGTCGTTCTGCTGGCCCAGAATGACAACTTTACCGGGCCAGATAACACGGCCGCCCAAGCCATCACCCTCACCAACCAACTTCAGCAATGGGCCCTCCTGGGCTTCGCCGAACAGGAAGGTGACAGCCGCCCGCCGCAGGCGGCCCCGCCCAATCCCTCGGCCGTGCCGCTTCTCATCGCCACCACCCACGAAGGCAATGGCCCGCCCTATACCCAAATTCTGAATGGCCTGACCGAGTTGCCCAGCGCGATGGCTCTTGGCGCGACCTGGCAACCTCCGAACGCGCAGACGATTGGTGAGATTGCCGGCCAGGAACTAGCGGCCGTTGGTATCAACCTACTGCTAGGTCCCTCGCTGGACGTACTAGAGAACCCTTCCCCAAGCAATCCCAGCGACCTGGGTACACGCACCTTTGGCGGTGATCCCTATTGGGTGGGGCTGTTCGGCCGGGCCTATACGGCCGGCGTTCACCTGGGCAGCGGCAACCGCGTGGCCGTCGTCGCCCAGCACTTCCCTGGCTACGGCAGCAGCGACCGGCCGGCCCAGGAGGAAATTGCCACTGTGCGGAAGTCGCTGGAGCAACTCAAGCAAATTGAACTGGCTCCCTTTTTCGCCGTCACCGGCCGGGCCAACGAACCAGAAGGAACGACCGATGGCCTGTTGACCTCCCACATCCGCTACCAGGGCTTCCAGGGCAACATCCGCGCCACCACCGCCCCGGTCAGCTTCGATCCCCAGGCCCTTAGTACCCTCATGCAATTGCCAGAGTTCGCTCCCTGGCGCGAGCAAGGCGGAGTCATCGTCTCCGACGAACTGGGTGTGCGGGCCGTCGAACGTTTCTACGATGATACTCTCCAAGAGTTTCCCCACCGGCGCATCGCCAAAGACGCTCTCCTGGCCGGCAATGATCTCCTTTACCTTTCCGATTTTGCTCTCGGCGACGGCGACTACCAGAGCCACCTCGCCAACGTCAAGGATACGATTACCTGGTTTCAGGAGCGGTACGAGACCGACCCAACCTTCCAGCAGCGCGTGGACGAGGCCGCCCGGCGGGTTATTCAGTTGAAATTGCGCCTCTACAACGGGGATTTTAGCCTGAGCAATGTGCTGGCTGACTCCACCCTGGTCGAAACGATGGTCGGCCGCCAGCAAGGGGCGGTCTTTGGCGTGGCCCAGGCTGCCATAACCCTCATTGCCCCCAGTCCGGCCGAATTGATCGAACGACTGCCCAGCCCGCCTGACGCCAACGACAGGATTGTGATATTTACTGACGTGCGGAACACCCGCCAGTGCCGCGATTGCCCGGCCCAGGCGGCCATTGGCGTTGGTGATCTGGAACAGCGGATGCTGGCCCTCTATGGTCCTAGCGCCAGCGGCCAGGTGCGGCCGGGGCAAATTAGCAGCTTCACCTTTGGCGACCTAAAGGCGTTCTTGGCGGCCGGGCCTGGCCCTATCTTTCTGCCTACGGCCGCCCCGGGGACACCCACCGCCACCAGCGAGAGCGAGGCAACCAGCACGCCCAGCCCTACTCCTACCCCACCGCCAGCCTTTCTGGTGCAAGAGGCTTTGTCCGGGGCAGACTGGATCATCTTCGCCAAGTTGGGCAATGGGGGCAGCGAAGGCGATTCAGACGCCTTGCGCCTGTTTCTGGCCCAACGCCCTGACATTGCCCGCACCAGCCGCGTCGTCGTTTTTGCCTACGACGCACCCTACTTCCTGGACACGACCGAGATCAGCAAGCTAACCGCCTATTACGGCGTGTATAGTCACGTTGGGCCATTCATTGACGCCAGTGTGCGCGCGCTTTTCCAGGAATCACCCCTGGCCGGCGCGCCGCCGGTGTCCGTGGCTGGCATTGGCTACGACTTATTCACCATTACCCAGCCAGACCCTAATCAGGTCATTGGGTTGTTTGTGGTCAACGATGGCGTAGCCGAGTCGCCACCCAGCGCGGAGCCATTGGAAGTGGTGGTGGGCGAAACGCTGCACTTGCAAACGGGCATCATCCGCGACCGCAACGACCACCCCGTGCCGGATGGCACAGTCGTCCAGTTTATCCGCCAGGATCGCCTAGAAGGGTTCTTTAACGTGATTGCCGAACGGCCGACCAGTGGCGGCGTCGCCCAACTCGATTATCTGTTAGAAGCGGTACGCGGACAGTTTCGGATTACGGCCGCCGCCGGCGAGGCCCACGTTTCGGACGGAGTAGATATTGTGGTCGGCGACAACGTGATCGTCATCCGCATCACGCCAACGCCGGCTCCGACGTCAACGGCTACCGCTACCGCCACACCGACCGCAACCAGTACCCCATCCCCCACCCCAACTCTCACGCCTGGCCCAACGACTACCCCAGAAGCTAGTGGCCCACGACGGCCGGCGACCAACGGCCGCTGGCAAATGCTCCTGGGCCTGACGTTGGGACTTTTGCTAACCAGCGGTGTGGGTTGGGCCTTTGCGGCCAACGGCCGGATCACTTTAACGCGGCGGGTCCGCCTGCTATTATGGGGCTTCATGGGCGCGTTGCTGGCCTACAATTACCTGGCCCTGGGTCTGCCTGGGTCAGCTTGGCTCACCACTCTGGGGGGCTGGGCTGGCTTATTGGCAACGCTTCTAGGTGGAGGGGTGGGCCTGACTATTCACTGGGTTGTGAAACATGAAACGTGACTCCCTTCGCCTCACGCCTCACGCCTCCCGTTTTGCGCCGCGCAACAACTCTATGTCCTGCCAGGAGCGGGGGTCTTCCAGTGATTCCAGGTGGGTTAGAATGGAAGCTGGCGCGAGCAAGCGGCGTAACTCTGTTTCGACCTCTTCCAACAGCGAGTGTCCGGCTTGTACCGTCCACGTACCGGGTACCTGAATGTGTACCGACATAAAACGATTGGGGCCTGACCGCCTGGTGCGGAGGGCGTGGTAGCGCACGCCGCGCCCTTCGTAGTCGCGTAGCACCGCTTCGATCTGGGCCACTTCTTCGGCCGGTAACGCGGTGTCCATCAGCCCCAGCACAGCCTGGCGAACCAGTTGATAGCCAGCCCGCACGATGTAGGCCGCCGCCAATAGGCCGATGAGGGGGTCCAGCCAGACCCGGCCGGTCACCGCCACTACCGCTACCCCAGCCAGCACCCCGGCCGAAGTCCATACGTCGGTCAACAGGTGTTGGGCGTCGGCTTGTAGGGTGATGGATTGGTAGTGACGGCCGGCTTGCAGTAGGACACGGGCCACGCCGAAGTTCAACAGGGAAGCAACCAGGGAAACGAGCAGCCCCAGGTCAAGTTGCTGTAATGAGTGGGGGAATAACAGGCGGCGGACGGCCGTTGCGGCAATCGTCAAGGCAGCGATCAGGATCATCGTTCCTTCGGCCCCGGCCGAGAAATACTCCGCCTTGTCGTGGCCGTAGGCGTGATCAGCGTCGGGCGGCCGGAGGGCCACCGTCAGGACAACGAGGGCCAAAACGGCGGCGACCAGGTTGACCCCCGATTCCAACGCATCCGACAGCAAGCCAACAGAGCCGGTCAGAAAGTAGGCGGCCGCTTTGAGGCTGATGGTCAGGCAGGCAGTAGCGATAGAAAGCCAGGCGAAACGGGTGAGGTGGTGGCGGGAGGTCATCGCTGCCCGGCAATCTCCCACAGACGATTGGGATTCAGGGGGATTTCCAGGATTTCCAACGGCCGGTCATACAGCGCATCCTCTAACGCCTGGGCAAAAAGCGGCCCCACCGGAATCGCCCCGGCTTCACCCGCCCCCTTCGTCCCCATGGCGTTCAAGGGAGAAGGTGTTACCTCGTGGCCCACGTCCACACGCGGCACTTCGGTAGCCGTTGGCAGGAGGAAATCCATGAAGGAAGCATTAAGCAGTTGCCCATTTTCGTCGAAAACCAGCTGCTCGTAGAAGGCGTTGCCAATACCCTGGGCTACCCCACCGTGAATCTGCCCGTCCAGAATGAGGGGGTTGATCACTGTACCGCAATCGTGAACGACGACGTATTTCTGAACGTCCACCAGCATCGTTTCCGGGTCTACTTCCAGGATCATAGCGTGGACGCCGCTGGCCGTCGCTCCCCGCTCTGGCCCAAAGTAATTGGTGGCCTCCAAGCCCGGCTCGGTGCCAGGCCGAACCGCTCCTCGCAGGGGGTTGGCTTCCTGGGCCAGCTTGCCGAGGGGAATGGCCCGTTGCGGCACACCTTTCACCCGCGCCACCCCGTCTACTAACTCCAGGTCTTCTTCGGCCGCTTCCAACAATTCGCTCGCCAGACGCAAAACCTTCTTCCGCACGTCCTTAGCCGCCTCAAAAATAGCGTTGCCAGCCACCACCGCTCCCCGGCTGGCAAAGGTGCCGGCCCCCCAATAGAACTGGTCGGTGTCGCCTGTGACCACTTCCACGTCACGCACGTCTACCCCCAACTGGTCGGCCACGACCTGGGCGAAGCTGGTAAAGTGACCTTGCCCTTGCGTCCCCACACCGGTCACGACGGACACCTTACCGCTGGCCTGCACCTGTACCCGCGCCCCCTCATAGGGGCCGATACCCGTCCCCTCCACATAGGCGACGACGCCGATGCCCACGTGTCGCCCCTCGTTCTGCAATTTTGGCTGCACGTCCCGCTTGAACGCTTCGTAATCAATCATGGTCAAGGCTTTGTCCAAGACTGGCTCATAGTTGCCGCTATCATAGACCAGGGGCGCAAAATCCTGGTAGATGATTTCGTGGTTGTGGGGAAAGTCGTCGGGCTTGAGGAAGTTGCGCCGGCGAATCTCGCTCACGTCCAGGCCCAATTCCCTGGCCGCCAGGTCGAGTAGCCGCTCGACGACGAAGACGCCATGCTGTCGGCCGGCCCCCCGATAAGGGGTGACGATGGGCTTGTTGGTGAAGACGGCCGTAAATTCACTATAGTAATGGGGAATGTTGTATGGGCCCAGCAAGGTACACTGGCTGTTGAGCGGTACAGTCAACCCGTAAGGCACGTAGGCCCCGGCGTCGTGCAGGAAAACGTCGTGGACGCCCAGGATGCGGCCGTCCTCGGTCAAAGCCATCTCCGCCTCGTGAAGCTGACCCCGCTCCTGGGTGGTGGCGAAGAAGTTTTCGGCTCGATCCTCGATCCACTTGACCGGCCGCCGCAGCCGCATGGCC
>JBFMFT010000141.1:0-10934 GCA_040751925.1 Chloroflexota bacterium | reverse complement strand
GTTCCAGTTGGGTGAAAGGGCGGAATAGGCGGCTTTGCTCCTGGGGGGTTAGCCCCTGGCCGTTATCACGCACCCAGAAACGCACCAGGCCATCCTCCTGGGGGGCGGCGCCCAGTTCAATCAGTGGGGGGGCGCCGCCGTACTTGAGGGCGTTGCTCAAGTAATTAGTCCAAACTTCCTCCACCCAGGGGGCGTGGCCCAGGGCGGCCGGCCAACTATCCGGCACAATCAGCCTGGCTTGCCGTTGGCTGATCAGGTGGGTCAGCCGTTGTAGGGACTCCTTGACGACGTGGCCCATGTTCAGGGGGACGGCCGTCACGTCGGCCTTGCGGACACTCGCCAGGAGCAGCAGTTCGTTGATGATGTTGCTCATTTTGCGGCCGTTGTGGGCGATGGCCCGCAAGGAGGAATCGGTTTCTTCGGCCGAGAGCTTCTTCCCTTCCCAAACCAGCAATTCAGAGAAGCCAATGAGGACGCTCAACGGCGTCTGCAAGTCGTGGGCGACGGTGTGGGCGAAGGCGTCTAGCTCCTCGTTCTGGGCTTGCAAGTCGTGGGCCTGGCGGCGGAGCGTCTCAATGAGGCGAGCGTTTTCGATAGCGATGGCCGCTGAGGCGGCCAGGGTCTCCACCAACGCGACGTCGGCCTCGTTAAACTCACCGCTGCTCTTGTTAATGAGTTCCAAAACGCCGATGGTCCGGTCGCGCACGCGCAGGGGCGCGGCCAACAATGAACTGGTGTGGGAACCAGCCAGCGCATCCACTTCGCCAGAATGGCGGGGATCGGCCGGGGCATTGGTGACGATCAGACTGCGGCCGTTCTGGGCCACCCAGCCGGCGATGCCCTGGCCTGGCGGGAGGCGCAGATTGACCAGCGTTTGTCGCTCCCCTTGCTTGGCGACAGCCTGGCAACTCAACCAACCCGGTTGCTCTGGGTCGAGTAGCCAGACAGAACTACCCTCCGCCCCAATCATACGGGAGGCTGCTTCCAACAGGCGATCTACCACCTGCTGGTGCTCCAGGGTAGCCGAAAGAAGCTGGCCGACCTGGTTCAAGAGGGCCAGGTCGCGGTTGCGCTCCTGCAATTCGGCCAGGTCGCGGCCGCGTTGGATGGTGTAACGGATGGAGCGGGCCAGCAGAGGGGCCTGTAGCTGTTCTTTGAGCAGGTAATCGGCCGCCCCCTCTTGCAGGGCCTTCTCACCAGACCCTTCCATCTGCTGATCGAGCAAGGCGATGATGGGTGGTGGCGGGGATTGGGCAACGGCCGCCTTTAGCAAGCCAGCGACCAGGGGGTACTCTACCAGGCAAAGGTCTAGGCGGCGCAATTCCACCAGGCGCAACCCTTCGTCAAGGTCAATGGCTCGTTCCAGGTGGTAGAAACCCGGCCGCGCCTCTTCTAACAGTTGAGCCACCTGCCTGTGGGTGGCTTCGTTGTGATCAATCAGCAACACACTCAGGCGGTGGTCGGCCATGTCACGCTCCATCTGCTCCGGCCGGTAAAGTGAAGCTAAACGCGCTCCCCTCACCCACCTGGCTTTCTACACTGGCCTGCCCGCCCAGCTTGGTGGCGATGCGCCGGACAATGGAAAGGCCCAGGCCGTATCCCCTGGTTTGCCCCTGCTCTAAACGGGTGAAGGGCTTAAACAGTTGAGCCTGGTCGTCGGCCGATAGGCCCGGCCCATAGTCGCGGACGTAAAAGCGGACTACCCCGTTGCCGGTTTGAGTCGCCCCCAACTCTACTTTGGGGGATGGGCCGCCATATTTCAGGGCGTTGCTGAGGTAGTTGACCCACATTTCTTCCACCCAGGGGGCGTGGCCGAGGGCGGCCGGCCAGTGGGTAGGGACGGTTATCTGGGCCTGGTACTCCTGGATCATTGGCCCTAGTCGCTGTAAGCTCTCGGCCACGATACCCTCCATGTCCAGTGGGCGCATTTCTACTTCGACGCGGCGGAGGCTGGCTAATAGCAGTAACTCGTTGACGATACGGCTCATCTTGCGGCCGTTGCGGGCGATGGTTTGCAGGTGCGCGCTCAATTCTTCGGGCGAAAGGTAAGGTAACTCTTGCTGGAGGGCGTCGGCAAAACCGACGACGTGGGCCAGGGGAGATTGCAGGTCGTGGGCGACTGTCTGGGCGTAGGCGTCCAGGTCTTCGTTGCGTGCTTGCAGGTCGGCCGTCTGCTGGCGGAGGGCCCCCACCAGGCGAGCATTCTCGATGGCGATGGCCGCCGAGGCCGCCAGGGTCTCCACCAGGGAGAGGTCTTCCTGGTGGAAATGGCCGTTCACTTTATTAACCAACTCCAGGACGCCAATGATGTGGTCTTGGACGCGCAAAGGAACGGCCAGGAGGGAACGAGTCTGAAAACCGCTCTGGCTATCAATCTCACGAGAGAAACGGGCGTCCTGGGTTACGCTGGGAACAACGAGGCTGTCCCCGCTTTGGGCCACCCAGCCGACGACGCCCTGGCCGGGACCTAAGCGTAAGTTGGTGAGCGGCCGGTGCTGACCCTGATTATAAACCATGCGGCACACCAGCCAACCGGGATTCTCCTCGTCCCACAACCAAACTGAGCTACCTTCGGCGGCCATGATCTCGGTGACCGCTTGTAGTAATTGCTCCATCACGCGCTGCAAATCGAGGGTCGCGGTGAGTAATTGGCCGACGTAGTTCAACAGGAGGAGTTCACGGCCACGCCGCTGCAAATGGCTGGTCGCCTGCTCTTTTTCGGCTACCAGCCGCCGGTGGCGAAGGGCTTGTTGAACGACGTGGGGCAGCAGGGCCAGGTAGGCGCCGGCCGGGTCTTGTAGGATGTAGTCGTGTACGCCCAGTTTCATGGCCAGGGCCACTGTTGATTCCTGCCCGGCCGGGGCCAGGAGTACCAGGGCCGTCTGTTTGTGTTGGATGGTCAGCCGGCTAATGGCCCGCCTCCCGGCCTGGCTTAACCAGGGGCCAATCACCAGAGCCACGTCGCACTCTTCGGGCAGGGGTTGGCGGCCATCGCCCTGCTTCTCCACAACGGCCACGCGATAATTGCCCTGCTCCAGCGTAGTTCGCGCCCGGCCGATCTCCTGTTCGTCTACGGCAGCCAGGATGAGGACGGGAGTGCGGCCGGATGGTTGGTTCGTCGTCATTGGGCTGCTACCCATCTACTTTACCACCACGTTCTAAAGACCAGCGAGGCGTCGTTAATCAATTGAACGCCGGCCGTGTTCACGGCCACCCGCAAAACGACCTGCTGCCCTGGGGCATAATCCTTCAGGTCAATAACCCCTTGCAGACGGCCGTCGTCGCCGGTCACGCCCAAAGGAACTGGCTGCTGTAGGGCAAGCCGCTGGCTTGCCCCCGCGTCGTCCACATCCAGGCTGACTACAACGGACAAGCCGGGTTTCGGCCGGCCTTCCGGGCTGACGGCCGTCACGTAAACCACCTGTTTTTCGCCCATAAAGAGGATCGGCTCGCGGACAGCGACGAGCAATTTGACCGGGCCGGGGATGACCGGCTGGGCCGTTACGTCACAGGTGACACCGGCCGCCTGCCGGTGAAGATAGTTGGCCGCGCCCAACGGGCCCAAACGCACGCGGAACTCAATTGGCTCATCGGGCCGCCACTCCAAGCGGCCATTGCGGAAGTATTGCACCCGCAGCGGCCCTTCGTCAAGCAGGGGCGAAATGGGTGGGCCTAACAGGCGTTCACCCTGGTTGGCTTCGTAGAAAGCGCGAAACGCGCCATGCAGGGCTTGCTGGGTTTGGCTGAAATAGCGGGTGGGGCTGAGGGAGGACTCGTTGGCCGGGGCCAATTCTCGTTCGCCGGCCAATGCCCATTCACCCAATGGATAAAGGACCACTTGCTGCTCCGGCGGCCGGCCGGCGTCGTATTCCAGGCGGAAGTTCTGGAAGAACTGGACGAGGTGTTCCTCGTTATTGTGGCAGCGGCCGCTGACCGGATAACCCAAAATGGCCGCGCCGCCATGCTGCTCGTAAAACGGCCGAAACTCGGGGAGGATCGCCGCTTCTCGCTGGCCGGCCGTTTCGTCGGCCGGCCAGGTTGGGCGAATACCGACGCAGGCCACTAGAGCCAGGGCTAGAATAATAAAGGATGTAGAGCAAGCCGCCGGCTTGCCAGCGCGCAATCGAGCCGATTGCGCCACAGCCGATTGCGCTACGTCGTTAGGTGAAAGGGCCATCAGTACACCGCTTTGTCCAGGGCCTCCAGCTCTTCGCGCAGACGCAGGTAACTGTCGTAGCGGGCCGGCGCGATGCGCCCTTCGGCGACGGCCGCCCGCACCGCGCAATGTTCCTCGTGACGGTGGCTGCAATCGCTAAAGGCGCAATGGCTGACAAAAGGGGCTATCTCCCGATAATAGCCATCCAGTTCACCTGCTTCCAGGTCATACAAGGCCAGGCTGCGAATACCTGGGGTATCGGCCACGTAGCCGCCGCCAGTCAAGGGGATCAGTTCCGCGTAGCGGGTGGTGTGCATCCCTTTTTCCGTTGCTTGACTGACCTGCTTGACCCGCAGGCCCAAACCAGGTTGCAGGCTGTTGAGTAGGCTCGTTTTGCCGACGCCCGATGAGCCGGTCAGGACAGATACCTTGTTGTGCAGGCAAGCCCATAGTTCGGGCAGGCCGTCACCTCGCACGGCGCTGGTGTAGAGGATCGGGTAGCCAATCTCCTGGTAAGGTTGAAAAAGTTGTTGCGCTGCGCTGGCTGTACCTAAATCTATTTTATTCACACAGACGATAGCTGGCAACTTATTCTTTTCGGCAATGACCAGGAAGCGGTCGAGTTTACGCAGACTGGGGGCTGGTTGCTTGATGGAAAAGACGAGTAGCATCTGGTCGGGGTTCGCCACCAATACTTGCTCATGGTCGGCCGCCAGGTAACGACGGTCAGCCGCCGTCGGCCGCGTCCGCGACAGCACTTGCCGCCGAGGAGCCACGTTTTCAATAATTCCTTTTCCCTCCTGCTGAAACGTAATCTCCACCCAATCACCTACAGCCACCAGGTCAGTGTGCCGCTTGGTCTGCTTGAGACGTCCCCTCACCTGGCACAGCACGTCGCCTGCCTCCGTCACCACTGTAAAGAAACCACTCTGCGCTTTAATAACTAATCCTTCTCGTTTCTGTGTCAGATAATAGTCACCTCCACACCTGATGCGTATTGCGTAATGCGTATAGTATCTGTTTACGCATTACGCAATACGTTACATCTTAATTATACTCCAAAGGTCGCGCCAATGCTATGGCTTGCCTTTCCTAATAGTAAATAGTAGCGCACGCTTCCAGCTTGCGCGGGCAAACTGCCAGTTTGCCCTACAGTAGCGCGCGCTATTTACCGAGGCGGCGGCGGAATTCGGCCGTCAGCGCCGGCACAACCTTGAACAGATCGCCCACAATGCCGTAGTTCGCCAGCTTGAAGATAGGCGCGTCCACGTCTTTGTTGATGGCGACGATGACTTTCGACGTTCGCATCCCGGCCTGGTGCTGAATCGCCCCACTGATGCCGCAGGCAATGTACAGGTCGGGGCTGACGGTCTTGCCCGTTTGGCCGACCTGGTGTTCGTAGGGTATCCAGCCGGCGTCTACGGTGGCGCGAGAGGCGCCCAACGCCCCACCCAGGACGTTGGCGAGTTCGGCCACCGGCCCAAACCCTTCGGGGCCGCCTACGCCCCGGCCGCCACTGACGATAATTTTGGCGTCGGTGAGGCTAACCGTGCCTTCGCTGCTCTCGAAGCCGATGACTTTGGTCGGAAGGTCGCTTTCGGCGACGACGGCCGTCACCCATTCCACGTTACCCGTTGCGCCGGTGGGTTCGGCGGCCGGGAAGGCCCGCCCACGCACACTCAAGCATTGGGGGCCATCCTTGACGTAGACCTTCGCCAGCAGCTTGCCGGCGTAGACCGGCCGCGTCACCATGACCGTCTGGCCTTCCACGCCCAGGCCAATACCATCGCTGACCAGGCCAGCATCCAGGTCGGCGGCCGCCCAGGCCATCAGGTCGCGGCCGCGCGTAGACGCGCCGGCCAGGATCACCTGTGGCTGGCGTTGCCCGGCCAGTTGAGCCATTAAAGGCCCATAAGCTTCCACGCGGAAATCGGCCAGCGTCTCGTCGTCGCAGCCAATGACGGCATCAGCCCCCAGGCCAAAGGCGGCCGCCGCCACATCGCCCACGTTATGCCCAAAGACCAGAGCCGTCAAGGGGGATCCCAGGCTGGCGGCCAGGTTGCGCCCGGCCGAGATCGCCTCCCGACTGATTGTGCTGATAGCGCCCTGGCGTTGTTCCATCCATACCCAAACGCCACTCATATTACTTTCTCCTCAAAGAGCCGATCCACCAGGATACGGGCCTGTTCCTCTACCGAATCGGCTTCAATCATTTCCACCTTGCTTTCGCGGGCGGGCAGGGCGAAGACGTTGGACCAATCTACCTTGCTGCCGCTGCTGTTCAGACCCAGGTCGGCCGCCGTCCAGGTGGGAATGACGGCCCGGTTGGCCTTGCGAATACCCATAAAAGAGGGGTAACGCGGTTCGTTAATCTCCTTTACCACACTGATCACGACTGGCAGCCTGGCCGTGACAATTTGCTTACCCTCTTCTAACAGGCGGGCCACGGTGATGGTCCCGGCGGCCGGGTCAATGGCCTGGATAGCCGAGACGAAGGTGAGCGGCGTCCAGCCCAATTGGCGGGCCACCTGGACGGTGGTCTGGCCGGTGTCGCCGTCAATGGCCTGCTTGCCGAAGAAGGCCACGTCCACGCCGCCGACCTTGCGAATGGCGGCGGCTAGCACGCGGGCCGTCCCCAGGCTATCCGCCCCCTCGAACGCGCCGTCGGAGACGAGAATGGCTTCGTGGCAGCCCATAGCCAGGGCTGTCTTGAGGGCTTCCTGGCTGGCTTCCGTCCCCAGGGTGAGGGCGACGGCCGTGCCGCCCTGCTTTTCGGTCAGACGAATGGCCTCTTCGATGGCGTATTCGTCCCAGGGATTGACCACGTTGGGCTTGCCGCCGGGGTCATCCCAGCTCACAGAGCCACCCGCCCGCACGGTAAAAACGGCCGTCGTGCTGGGGGTCTGTTTGGTACATACGACTACCTTCATAAAAGATCCTCCAATGTTTGTAGAGTGAATTGCGAAGCGTGAAACGTATTGCGTAATGCGTAATCCGTTACGCATTACGTCTTACGCCTTTTATCCCACGAAAGCCTGCGTCTGTAAAGCGAACAATGTAACCTTTATATCCTGATCTTACTCACGTTTCCCTATATTCGCATCTCTTATTGGCCACAATGTAGGTCCCGTTCCAAACGTGACCTATAATGCTTGGGGCCTGTCTGAAAAGGGATACTACCTAAAGGTGCGCTGCACTTTCGGAAGTGCGACGCACCTGAATAGAGGACAGGCTTTTCAGGCAGCTTCTTAAGCCGCCACCGGTGAAATCTCGTAAGTGATTGGCAGCAACTGTCCCAGGTTCAAGTGTCTGGATGCGTCCAGAATCTCTATGCCCACAATTTGGTCATCTTGGCCCAGGTCGAGAACGATGTCCTCGGAAACGCGCCAGTTGACGACTTCCTGCGGCCGGTCATCCAAGCGAAGGTAAAGCAGATCCGTTTTAGCGTTATATAGAACTTGCATGTTATACCCACCTTCCGTATATCCCGTGTTGATTACATCCTCAATCTCTACCTGATTAGTCCCGCGTTCAAGAGCGCGACCTAGTGTGTGAGGATCAATTTGGATTTTCATGTGGTGTTGTGAATGCTTCCGGCTGCTGGTAGGAAAGGGAACTGGTTGAATCTACCTCTTCCATTTGGTCTGTTGAGCAATTTCCATCATATCCCTGTAAAGTGGCGAATCAACTTGGAGCATGATTATTCCCTCTGCCATAATTCAGGATCGTAGGCCGGCAGTTCGCAGCGCAACGGCCGATCCACCCGTTCGCCCAGGGCGTAGCCGGCTTGCATCAACTGGTGGATTTCGCTGGTACCTTCGTAGATGATCGCCCCACGGCTGTTGCGGAGGTAACGCTCTACGTCGTATTCGTCGGAGAAGCCGTAAGCCCCATGTACCTGGATGGCTTCGTGGGCGGCCTGGAAAGACATATCCGTCGCGTACCACTTGGCCATGGAGGTCTCGCGGGTATTGCGGATGCCCTGGTTCTTTAGCCAACCGGCCCGCAGGTAGAGCAAGCGGCCGCAATCGTACCACTGTTGCATCCAGGCGATCTTCTGCTGGATGAGTTGGTGGCTGGCAATCGGCCGGCCGAAGGTGCGCCGCTCCTGGGCATAGTTGAGCGAGGCTTCCAGGCAGGCGCGGATCAGGCCGGTCGCTCCGGCGGCTACCGTGTAGCGACCGTTGTCCAGGCAACTCATAGCAATCTTAAAGCCCTCACCTTCCTCACCGAGGCGATTGGCGGCCGGCACGGTCACGTCCGCGCAATTCACCCAACCCGTCGAGCCAGCCCGCATCCCCAGCTTGCCGTGAATGTCGCCGGTGGTCACACCGGGCATCTCTCGCTCCACCATGAAAGCCGTGATGCCGGCGTGGGGCGGGTCGGCCTGGGGGTTGGTCTTGGCGAACCACAAGAAGTGATGGGCTTTGGTGGCCAGGCTAATCCACATCTTCTCGCCATTGATCACGTAACCATCCCCTTCACGGCGAGCGGTGGAGCGCATGGCGGCCACGTCGGAGCCGGCCCCGGGCTCGGTCAGGCAGAAGGCGGCGTACTTCTCGCCACGCGCCTGTGGTTTCAAGAAGCGCTGCTTTTGCTCCTCCGTCCCCCATTGCAGGACGGCCATGCTGTTGAGGCCGGTATGGACGGACATGACCACCCGTAGGGTGCTGTCTACCCGCTCCAATTCTTCGCAGACCAGGCCCAGGGTCACGTAGTCGTAGCCCTGGCCGCCGTAGCGGACGGGGATGTTAATGCCCAGGATGCCTAACTCGGCCATACGCGGGAGGACGGCCGGATTCATCTCCTGCCGGCGGTCATACTCCTTGATAGTCGGGTAGACTTCCTTTTCGGCGAAGTCGCGCACCATGGCGGCCGCGCCCAGTTGTTCTTCAGTCAGGGAAAAATCTAGCATAATATCGGTTGGCCTCAATGTTGCATCAGCTGTTTCAGTACAAAGTATAGCTAATTATGCGCTGTAAGCGCAAAAATGAACACCCCATCCCGGCCCCGTACACCGGCCTCATTTCCGGGTCGCCTGGCAAATCACTTCTTACGGTAACCATCATCTCAACGGATAGTGTTAAGCCGGACTTGACGAAACAGCCTATAGTGGGGCAAAATCCGTTATGGAGGTAATGCAAATGGAAACTCTGTCCTACCGGGTTGAGGTTGACCTACCACCTGAGTTACATGACTGGCTGGCGCGTGAAACGCAGCGAAAAGGAATGACGATGGCTAACATGATCTCTTTAGCCTTGACGCGCTATGCAGAACAACAAGGAGCCGTATTCAACATGACCCACACGCGCACCTGGCAACTGTGTGGTACTCTGGAAGTTGCTGAACCCGACCCAGATTACGTTACTGGGCAAGATGATCAAGGCCACCTGATTACCAACTACGCTGAACACGTAGATGCCGTCTTATTCGGAGAAAACTGATGGCGCAGGTCTTGGTTGACACATCGGCCCTGATAGCCTTCTTCGTCAAGTCCGAAAGGCATCACCCGGCCGCCCGCCAATATGTTCAGCGGCACCCTCGAACGCAATGGGTCATCTTGGAATCCGTTTTCTCTGAGACGGTAACCTGGGTGCGAGTAAAGGTTTCCATCATTTGAGCGCAAAAATGAACACCCCGTCCCGGCCGTACACCAACCTCATCGCCGGGTTGCGGGCCAGGGCGGAGGGGTCGAAGAAGCCGCCCCGCGCTCCCGCGAAGACGTGGGTTACGCCTTGCTGGCCCAGCCAATCGGCCGCCTCTGGTGTTGACCAATCCTGTATCCCCGTTGCCGCCTGATTAAAGGCATCCACCGCGAGGGCCAGGGGTTCGCTGTAGATGTAGTCGGCCGGGGGTGTTGTACTCTGGCGGCCGGTCAGGGGCAATAGCCAGGCTCCGCCGTCGCTGCCGGCCCAGGTTGTTCCTAACCACTTCCAGCTATTGACAGCCAGATACGCTGTCTCCGGTAAGTTTTGCCCTACCCATTGCAGGGCAGCCAGGTCGGCCGGCCCAGCCAGAATCGTCTGCGGGTTTAGAATGGTCACTTGTTGGTGAACGCCAAAGAGGAGGGCGGCCGTCAGGCTGAAGGAGTAAACAGTGAGCAGTAAACGCCGGGCGACTGAAGTCGCGGCAACATTTGCCAAGCCCGCCTGCGCGGGCTGGGCCCAGAGTCGGCGCAGGCCGACTTTGTAAGGAGTGGGCGCGGTTTCAACCGCACGGCTACTCCGCCCTTCGTCCTTCGTCAGCGGCCGCCAGCGCGCTACCCGGCCGATCACCACCGCCAGCAGCAGCGCCTCTGGCGCGAACAGGGTGATGTACATACTGTTCAGGTTAATCAGGCCACTCTCCGGCAGGCCCAGGCGCGAGCCGGAAAGGAAGAGAAAGAGCAGGCTGACCCAGGCGGCCAGGGTGAGGGGGAAGGCTACCCACGGCCGGCGACGCAAGGTGGCGGGTATGGTCAATAGCAGGGCGAAGGCGGCCAATAAGACAAAATAGCGTTCCCAACCGGCCAGCAGGTAGCCGGTCGGGAAGTCGTTGTAGCCAGGGATAGAGGTGGCGACCAGGGCGGCCGGTTCGGTGGCCGCGACCAATTGCCACAGGTGGGGAGCAACCAGCAGGAGAGCCAGCCCGGCCGCCGCCAACAGCCATCGGGCGTGGCGACCTTTGCCCAGGAGTAAGACTAGCCCGGCGTAAGGCACGTAGAGCAGGAAGACGCGAAAATGGATGAGAAAGACGCCGGCCGCCAGCAACCCCACCAGCCACCACACCCGCCGCCACG
>JBFMFT010000140.1:0-10941 GCA_040751925.1 Chloroflexota bacterium | reverse complement strand
GGCCGCAAGACCCACTGGTGCTGCGCTTCAACCAGCCGATGGATACGACCAGTGCGATCATGCCGTTGCGCGTCCAGCCAGAAGTCGAAGCTCGTTGGGTGTGGGACGAGGAGCAGACCACGTTGACCTTTGCGCCGGTCGGGGGTTTTAGCCCCGGCCGCCGCTACACCGTCGTGGTGGATAAAAACCTGACGGCCGACAGTGGTCACACCTTCGTCCAACTACCGGAGTGGCGGGTCGAGGTCGTCACCCGGCCGCGCGTCACCAACCGTAGTACGCGCAGTGAGAACCCCTATGACCGTTACCCGACCTTCGCCCTGGTCTTCAGCCGGGCTATGGACAGGGCCAGTGTCGAAGCGGCCGTCCGTGTGGAGCCAGCCATTCCTCTCGAACTGGTCTGGGAAGAGGCCAAACTTCTCGTCCAGATAGCCGACCCCTTGCCGCCGGATACCCGCTACGATTTCACTTTAGAACCAACGGCGGCCGACGAGCAAGGGGTGCCCCTGACCAATGCCTATACCTGGAGCTACACGTCGGTTAAGGTCGTCAATGGTGTGACAGCCCCCCGTGACCGCCAATCCCCTTTTTCCATTCGCTTCAACTACGCGATGGACCCCGAGAGTGTGGCCGGGGCCCTGGTTGTAGAACCAGCCATCGAGGGGGTGATCAGTTGGAACGACAGCCAGACGATTTGCACTTTTATCCCGGCCGCCCCCCTACCCAACGACGTAGACTACCTCATCCGTTTTGAGAGGGAGTTGTTCGACGCCAACGGCGACCCCCTGGCGGCCCCAGAGCCGGTGGGCTTTACCTCGCCGCCGCCCATCATCGGCCGCACTCCCCTTGGGCCGGGCGTACACCCGGCGACGAGTGTGCGCGTGACCTTTGACCGGCCGATGGACGAAACAGTGACGGCCGCCGCCTTCCAGCTTTCGCCTCCTGTGACGGGTACAGTAAC
The DNA here is from genome assembly GCA_040751925.1 of Chloroflexota bacterium. Taxonomy (GTDB): domain Bacteria; phylum Chloroflexota; class Anaerolineae; order Promineifilales; family Promineifilaceae; genus JBFMFT01. Next base: position 9,983 of record JBFMFT010000140.1, on the reverse strand, counting down.
CTGGGAGGAGACGACTCTGGTCTTCGCGCCAGGGATCGGCTACCTGGCCGAAGAAACAGAGTATACGGTTAGCATCAGCCCGGCCGCCCGCGGCGCTGAGGGCGAAGCGATTCTGGATGAGCCATTTAGCTGGACTTTTCACACGTCTCATCTGAGCGACCTGGCCGACTTTGGCTCTGGCCCTAACGCCCAGGTCGTGGACGTGAACGGCCGGCGGGCCGTTCAGTTCCAACTCTTCCAACGAGAACCGGCGGCTATCACCTTTGAGCTATATCGCCTGACCCTGGCCCAATTTCTGGATCGCTACGCCTCTGGCTTTCGCGGGGCGGCCGGTTGGGAGGAGAATCGCCCCATCAGCACCGAGGGTACCCCTCGCGTCCGTCGGTGGACAGTGGAGACAGTTGAACGACCCAGAGACTATGGCAACGTCCAGGAAGTCCTCATCCCGGCCGACGTTCCGCCTGGCCTCTACCTGCTCAACCTGAAAGCCGGCCACGTCAACGACCAACTCATTCTGCTTCTCAGCCAGAACACGCTCACCATCAAGCAGGCTGAGGGGCAACTGGTGGTCTGGGTGACGGACATCAACGGAGGCCCTGTGCCGGGGATCGAGGTCAGCGTTTACGCCCGCGACAATGTGTTGCTGGCCAGCGGCCGGGCCGACGAATATGGTATCTTCCGTACAGAAGTCGGCGTTGACCCGCAGCCCCTCATCGTCATCGCCGCCGACCGGGAGGACGTGACGGCCAGCGGTCTCAGCAACGAGTGGTTGAGCCGTAGCGCGCAGTGGTGGGGCTGGTGGCGGCCGGCCCCCGTCGCCCAGGATTACGCCGTTTACGTCTACACCGACCGGCCGATTTACCGGCCGGGCCAACTTATCTTCTACAAAGCCATTCTGCGCCAGGACGACGACGCCATTTTGGACATCCTGCCGGCCGGCGCGCCTGTCACAGTGCGTATCCGTGACGCCCGCAACAACGTCGTGCAGACTTTTGAGGACACTACGAACCACTTTGGCACGGTCAACGGCCAGTTCCAGTTAGCCGAAGGAGCTATGCTGGGTGAGTATGCGGTCGAGGTGGTGGTGGGAGATAGCGAGAGCCACCGCCAGATATTCAAGGTGGAGGAGTACCGCAAGCCAGACTACCGCGTGACGGTTACCACCGACAGCGGCCGTTACGTCAGTGGTGAGAACGTCCAGGTGATGGTGGATACGTCGTACTTCTTTGGCGAGCCAGTTGCTAATGCCGGGATAGAGGCGAGACTATACTATCTGGGCGAGCGTTCCTGGTGGGACGAGCGAAGCCAGGATCAGTACGTTTGGTACAAGACTTACCAGCCGCCGCGCACCGGCCGCACCGGCGCTGACGGCCGTTTCACCTTCACCCTGCCGGCCGAGTTTGGCTACAGCAACCTGGTTAGCCGTTACTGGAGCTACCCGGTGCGGGAAGCCATCTGGGCTATCGAGGCCACGGTGGACGACGGCAGCCACCAGACGGTCAGCGGCTTTGCCGTCATCCGCGTCTACGAGGCCAGTGAAGTGATCCAGGTGGACAAGGGTGGCTATTTGCACGAACCTGGGCAGCCCTTCACCGTCCGCGCCCAGGTGCACACCATCTTTGATGAGCCGGTGAGCGGCCGTCAGCTCACCTTGTCCCTGCGTCGCTGGGATACAGGCCGGGGGGATTATCTGACCACGGTGCAGACGGCCGGCCTGACCACCGGCGCGGACGGCCGGGCCAGTCTCTCGTTCACAATTGAGGAAGCGGGCTTCTACCAACTGCGTGTGAGCGGCCGGGATGCAGGGGGGCGTGAGATGAGCTACACCTCCTACGTCCTTGCCTACGGCCGCCAATACCAAAGCTGGTACGGGCGTGCAGGCGGATTATACATTGAGGCTGACCGCGAGAGGTATGCCCCTGGCGACACAGCCCACTTGCTCATTGAGTCGGCGTTCAGCGGCCCGGCTCTCCTGACCTTTGAGCGGGGAACAACCCGCCGCGAGCAACTGATTGAACTGACGGCCCCGGTCACGCTGGTCGAAGTAGCTATTCAGCCCGGCGACGCCCCCAATATCTACGTGACGGTCAACGCCTGGCAAGAACAGGACACGACCGTAACCGAGGACACCTGGGAGAGCCTACCCGATAGCCGTCTGCGTACAGCCACTGTCAATCTGCCGGTGCCGGTGACCAACAAGACTCTGAACGTGACCATCACCCCCAACCAGGCCATCTACGCCCCGCGCCAGGAGGCCACGTTCACAGTGCGGGTTACCAACCAACAGGGGACACCCGTCTCGGCCGAACTCTCTCTGGCTATGGTGGACGAGGCCATGTTTGCCCTGAGTGAAGAATTATCTGGCCCCATTTTCGACGCCTTCTACCACGAGCGGCCTCGCCTCGTCCGCACTTACGACGCCCTGGCCCTTATCCGTTACCTGGGCGGTGGCTACGGTGGCGGCGGTGGCGGTGACGAACTGGGCGGCCCCCGCAGCGACTTCCCCGATACGGCCGTCTGGTTCCCTGTCTTGCACACCGACGCCAACGGTGAGGCCACTGTTACCGTGACCCTGCCCGACAGCCTGACCAGTTGGCGGCTGACGGCCAAAGCGGTCACGGCCGATACCCAGGTGGGCGAGACCTTTATCAACGTCCTGACCCAACAGGAAATCGTGGTGCGGCCGATCCTGCCCAGCACCCTCACGGCCGGCGACCAGGTCTACCTGTCTGCTTTCATTCACAACTACAGCGAGGCGGCGCAGACGGTGGAGGTTTCGATAAAGATAGGGAACCCAGGGAACTCAGGGAACTCAGTTCCCTCAGTTCCTTCAGTTCCCGGTCAACTGGTTTTCACCGACCCTGTCACTCAAACCATCCAGTTGCCGCCCGGCACAGTGCAGGTGGTGGGCTGGACGGCCACGGCCGCCAGTGCCGGTGATGCCCAAATCGTTGTGCGGGCGGAGGTGGGTGGCGTGACCCAAGACGCCGTGCAGTTATCCCTGGCTATCCGGCCGCTGGCTGTGCCTGATGTGACCACCCAGGTTGGTGATTTCACCTCTGTTCTCAACACGACGGTGGACGTACCGGCCGGAACGTTGCCCATGAGCAGCGTGCGCCTGGAACTAAGCCGCTCCATCGCCGGCACACTCCTGCAAGGGTTGGAATACCTGACCGGCTACCCTTACGGCTGCGTGGAGCAGACGATGAGCCGGGCTTTGCCTAACGCCGTCGTCGGCCGCGCCCTCTTCCAGTTGGGCGTGACCCATCCCACCTTGCAGGCTGACCTGCCGGCCATGATCAACGCCAGCCTCCAGCGGCTCTATGGCTACCAGCACAACGACGGCGGCTGGGGCTGGTGGTACGACGACAGTAGCCACGACTACCAGACGGCCTGGGTCATCTTTGGCCTGACGGTCATCGCCGACGCCGGCTACGAAGTAGACCCCAATGTGATCGAGCGAGGGGTAGCCTGGCTAAACGAAAACCTGGGCAGCATGGATATTCGCACCCGCGCCTACGCCCTCTACAGCATGGCTCTGGCGCGCGCGCCGAACCTGGCCGAAACGCAAGGCCTGGCCGGACAGCTTGAGACGCTGGACACCTTCAGCCGCGCCGCATTAGCCCTGACCCTTTACGAAGCGGGGGATACGGCCGGAGCGCGGGCCATCGTAGATTACCTGGCGGAGACGGCCGTCATGGAGAGTGACGGCCAGGTTCATTGGCCCGGCGACCGCTATGATGGCAACTATCATCACAAAACGATGTCTACCGCCACCCGTTCCACCGCCCTGGCCTTGAGCGCGTTCGCCGAAATCCGGCCGGGCCACGCTTTACAAGAAGGCATTGTCCGCTGGCTGATGGCCCAACGCCAGCCGCAGGGGTGGGGTAGCACCAATGAGACCTCCTACGCCATCCTGGGCCTGACCGACCACCTGCTGGCAACCAGCTTCTCCGAATCGGCTACCGATTCGAGCTATACCGTCTATCTAAACGGAGACGTGTTTACCAGCGGCCGGTTGGGGCGAGGTGAGCCGGCCGTTAGCCTGGAGATTCCGGCCGACCGGCTTCAACCCGACCAGAACAACCTGCGTATCACCCACAGTGGCACGGGTCGCCTCTATTACGTTCTCAATAGCCGCGTCTACCTGGCCCAGAACGAAATCGAAGCGGCCGGGGTGGTCGAAGTGAGCCGCGTCTACCTCGACCCAGGCACGAATCGGCCTGTCGAGGCGGTGACGGCCGGGCAGTTGGTCAAGGTGCGGCTGACGGTAGACTTGCCGGAGGCGGCCAGCTTCATCATCGTCGAGGACAGCCTGCCCGGAGGTCTGGAAGCCCTCAACGAAAGCTTGAATACCAGCAGCCACGAAGCGGTGGCCTACGAGGAGCCGCGCTACGACTGGCAGGCGTACGGCTACAACCAGAAGGAAATCCGTCCCGGCCGCGTCGCCTTCTTCATCACGGAGATGGATAGCCAGCCGCGCACCTTCACTTATTACGCCCGCGCTACCCACACCGGCGCGTTCGTTGCCATGCCGGTGGAGGTCTACGCCATGTACGACCTGACCACCTGGGGGCGCTCGGCCAGCAGCCAACTCATCGTTCAGTAGGTCACGTTTTCAACGTGACGCTACAGACGCTCCAAGGGGATTGACAAATCCCCGTTGTGACACTTCCAGACATCCGACGTTTGCCAAACGTCGGATGTCTTTTTATAATGGGGACACAACTGAGGAACATTTGTGGTAACACAAGGAGATGAGTAATGACCCTGATTGGTGTGCGTGAGTTGCGCCAGCAGACAGCGGCCGTCTTGCGCCAGGTGCGCGAACAGAAGATGGAATACGTGATTACTTACCAGGGCCGGCCTGTTGCCCTGCTGCTGCCTGTGGATACGGCGGCTGTGGAAACGGCCATGATTCAGGCGGGCAAACGGTCGGCCACTGCCCAGGCCTGGGAAACCTACGCTCGCCTGGCGGCCGAATTGCGACAGAAGTGGCCCCCTGGTCTGGAGACGCAAACCCTGTTAGACGATATTCGTCAGCGCTAAACCACCATGTTTACTATTGACGCCAGCGTCCACGTCAACGCCTTGAATCCGGTCGAACCCGGCTCGGCCGAGAGCCAGGCTTTCCTGGATCACGTCTATCGCCACCTGTTGCCGGTTTTCTCCCCCACTCTCCTACTGGTCGAATTGTCCGCCTCTATTGCCCGTGCCTTCAATAACGCGGGTCAGGGGGTAGCCTTCGCGGAGGCGGTTCATCGTCTGCCGGGTACGGTTTGGGTATTGTTAGATGAGTTGCTGGCCGAGGAGGCTGCCCGTGTCGCTGCCCAATACCGGCTGCGTGGAGCAGACGCCGTCTATGCGGCCGTGGCTCAACGTTATGGCACAACCCTGGTGACGTTGCATAGACAGCAGTTAGAACGTCTCGCGCCAGTTTTGAACGTTCGACGGCCGGCCGAAGCAATGTAATCCCACCCGCAACCCGTATCATGTATAATAGGTCTATCGTGCTTGCGCGAGAGAGGCAATGCTTGAATCCGATCTTGACCTTATACATTCCTGTCGCCAGGGTAACGCCGGGGCCTGGGAGCAGTTGTTGGATCGCTATGAACGACTGGTCTATTCTATTCCCCTGCAATATGGGCTGTCGGTAGACGACGCGGCCGACGTAGCCCAAATTACTTTCACGATCCTCCTGCAAAGTTTGGATACCCTCTGGGAAGATACGCGCCTGGGTCCCTGGCTGGTGACGGTTGCGCGCCGCCACACCTGGCGTGTGCTGGCCGGCCATCGGCGACAGAGCGGCCGTGACCTGAACGATGTAGAAGACTTGCCGCTGACTGATGATGAGGGTCTCCGCCACCCAACTTCACGCTGGGAGACCACCGAGTGGTTGCACAATGGGCTGAACCGGCTAGACCGGCGCTGTCGGGACCTTCTACTGGCCCTTTACTTTGACCCGGACGAGCCATCCTACGCGGAGGTGGCCGCCCGCTTTGGTTTGGCTGTCGGCAGTATCGGCCCCACTCGCGGCCTCTGCCTGCAACGCCTCAAGAAGCTACTGGAAGGGCAGTGAAGACCCCCTATTTTTGCCGAGGTGGAAAGACATTATTCTGTAGGAGTAACTATTCAGCAAGAAACCAGGTTTTTCCCTGGCAGAGCATGATTACTGGCAACAAAAAACCTGGTTTCTATTGTCAAAATAATTACCTGTAGGATATGATCGCTGGTGATTGGTGAGTGGTAATTGGTAATTGGCCTTTTCGGTTACCAATTGCCGATTACTAATTACTGAGGTAGGCTGCTTTAGTGAAGACCATCAATACCCCTACATTCACCCGATTACTTGACTGGTTGGAAAACAGGCTGCCGGAGTCGGAGGCTAAGGTAGTCGCGGCCGACGTGCAGATGGGCAGTGAGGCCCTCCAGACAGATGTGGCCTGGCTGCGCTCCTTTCTGCTGGTGAGTCGCCAGCTAAAGCTGGCCCGGCCGCCAGCGCGGGTGCGCCAGGAGTTGCGCCACCGCTTTGCCGCACAGGAGGAGGAGGCCAGGCGGCCGACCTTTTTTCAGCGCGTTTTGGCTAGCCTGATCTTTGATAGCCGGACGCAGTTGGTCACGGCCGGTCTGCGGGCGGGAGCCAGCCAGGCCGCCGCCACTCAGTTCGTTTACACTTCGGGGGTGGCCGATGTGGCCCTTGACGTTCAGCCCCGCCGCACAGACCCTCAACTCGACTTGAGCGGTCAGGTATTCCCCCTGGCCGGAGCAGTCGTCAGCCAGTTCTTTGTGACTCTCCTACAAGACACGGCCGAGGTGCGGGCCACCAGCACAGACGACCTGGGGGAATTTTCTTTTGCTGCCCTACCGGCCGGTGAGTACAGTCTCGTTGTTTCCTCCGACCAGTTTGAGGTCTTTATTCCGTCCTTACCTGTAGCGGCGCAGGACCTGCTTCAGTAGACACCGTGACGAAGGATGAATGGGCGCAACGACTACTCCAGGCGCCGACGCTGGCGGAGCAACTCGCCTGGCTGCAAGCGGCCGACCGGCTGACCGACGCCGGCCTGGGTGAACTGCTGGAGGTGGCAACCGGCTGGATGCGTAGCCGCCCCGACCAGGCGCGCCAACTGGCAGCTATCAGCGCAGCGGCGGCTGATGCGGCCGCCGCTCCCCTTTTAGCCCCACGAGCCACGTACCTGCAAGCCCAAAGTTATGCCCTACACGGCCAGTTTGATCATGCCCTGGAACTCATCCAGCTTGCCAGGCGAAGCTTTATGGCCCTGGGGGCGACCCTGGAGGCTCTACGCACCAACCTGGGTCTGATGCACGTTCTCAACGAGTTGGGACGCCACCAGGAAGCCCTGGACACGGCCGGGGCCACCCTGACCACTCTGGCCGCTTATCCTGACGACCACTCCCAGGCTAGTCTCATGCGGGCCATTGCCTTCCAAAACCAGGGGATCTGTTACGAGACGACCGGCCGCTACGACGAGGCCCTGGTCGCCTACACCCAGGCCGAAGCTGGTTTTGCCGCCCTGGGCATGACCGAACGGCTGGGGGACGTGAACAACAACCGGGGCATTGTCCTGGTTCACCTGGGGCGTCTTAGCGAGGCCCTGACCGCGTTTTTGGCGGCGTCGAGGATATGGGAAACGGCCGGACTCACGCTTTCGCAAGCGCAGACGCTCAATAATCTGGGTGAGGCGTATCTGGCTCAGGGGCAGTATGCGCGCAGCCTGGAAACTTTCGGCGAGGCCCTGCGCCTGTTGGACAAATCGGGGGCCGTCGCCAATCAACACATCCTGCTACGCAAAACGGCCGACGCTTACCTAGCTCTCAACCTCTATCCCGAAGCCCTGGCTACCTACCAGCAGGCCCTGGCCGCTCTGAGCGAAGCCGGCATGAGCGACCACCGCGCCCGCGCCCTGTGGGGGTTGGGCGCGACTCAACTGGCCCAGAACCAGCTGACAGAGGCCGAAATAGCCTTGTCTGAAGCGGCCGGGCTATTTGCCAGCGCCGGCAACACCCCTACGTTGGCCCTGGTTTTGCTGGAGCAGGCCAATTTGCACCACCGGCGCGACCATTGGGAGAAGGCTCTGGATTACGCCCAACGCGCTTTGGACCTGGTGGCCGGGCGCGGATGGCTGGCGCCAGAAATTCTGGCTCATTTACGCCTGGCTGATCTGTTGGAAACAGACCTGGATAGGGTCGGGTATTATCTCCTGGAGGCGCAACGGCTGGCCGGTGGCCTGGCCCTACCGGCCATCACCTTTCGCGTTCACCAGCGTTTGGGCCGTTGGCATGGGCGACAAGGCAATCCGGCCGCTGCCCAAATCCACCTGGAAATGGCTGTCGGGCAGATTGAAGCCCTGCGGGGAACGCTGGCCCACGAAGCGATCAGCGTTTCCTTTTTGCAGGATAAAACGGCCGCTTACGAGGATCTCCTGCGCCTCCACCTGAGCCGGGGCGATGCGACCAATATAGAGGCGGCCTTTACCGTTGCCGAACAGGCCAAAGCGCGCAGCCTGGTGGACTTGTTGACCGGCGCCTTGACGACCGGCGCTGGCTCGGCGGCCGAGAGTCAAACGGCCGGCCGCCTGGCTACCTTGCAGGCTGATCTGAACGCCACCTACAATGAGTTTTTCGACCCGGCGACGGTTTCCGACGCCGAGAGCCTGGCTACCTTGCAAGCTCGCCGGCAAAGATTAGAGCAAGAAATCAGTCGCTTACGGTTGCAGGAATCTTTTGCTACCCCTGGTTGGCCAGAGGCGGCCGACCAGACAGGCCAATCGGCCCCCTTGGCCGTTCAATCCCTGCGCTCCTGGCTGCCACCGGGCGATTGCCTGGTGGCCTACCACATTTTAGGTGAGGAGATTCTGGCCTTCGTCGGCCGTTCCCAAAGCCTGTGTGTGGTGCGACACCTTAGCCGCGTGCCAGTCGTTCAGGCTATGCTGCAACACCTGAACATCCAGTGGGAGCGCTTCCGGGCCGGCCGCGACTTCACCCAGCGCCACCTGGGGACGCTAGAGCTTTCCACCCGCCGCGTTTTAGCCGCCCTGTACGACGAATTGGTGCGGCCGTTGGAACCCTATCTGAATGGCGACGGCCGAGCCTCCGGCGGTCATTTTCTGAATGGCGACCGCCCAACCACTACCCACCCTCTTCGACTGGTCATCATCCCTCATGGCCTGCTGCACCAGGCCCCGTTTCACGCCCTGTTCGACGGCCGCCGCTATCTCCTGGAGCGGTTTGAGATGGCCTATGCGCCCAGCGTAACCGTCCTGGCCCTGGGCCAACAACGCTGGCCGCAGCGCATCCGACAGGGATTGCTGGTGGGAGTGGCCGACGAGTTAACCCCGGCCGTGCAGCAAGAGACGCGAGAAGTAGCCGACGTGTGGCGGAGGGCTGGTCTCGAAATACACGCCTTGCTCGATGAGCAGGCGCGCCTGGCCAGCCTGGAACGGGTCGCCCCTGGTCGCCAGTTGCTTCACCTGGCCTGCCATGGCTTCTTCCGCGCTGATAACCCCATGTTCTCCGCTCTCAAGCTACACGACGAATGGCTGACGGCGGCCCGCATCCTGCAAGGTCGCTTCCAGGATGCTGTGATCACATTGAGCGCGTGTGAGTCGGGTCGCAGCCAGGTATTGCGGGGCGACGAAGCGATTGGGTTGCCCCGTGCTTTCCTGGGGGCCGGCGCGGCGGCCGTCGTCGTCAGCCTGTGGCTAGTATCCGATGAGGCGACTGTGGCTTTTATGAGAAATTGGTATGGGCGTCTCTTGTCTGGTGTGGGGCCGGCCGCCGCCTTGCGTGCCGCCCAATTAGCCGTGAAGGAAGAGTATCCCCACCCCTATTACTGGGCGCCCTTTGTCCTGATGGGGCGGATGTAGGGCACGCTTCTAGCTTGCCCAGGGCAGGTTGAAAACAGGCCCTACAACAATGCAATGAAGAGAGGGAAGATATGAACGGGCAACGTTTGGTTTTGGCAC
>JBFMFT010000014.1:0-25050 GCA_040751925.1 Chloroflexota bacterium | reverse complement strand
TACCACTACAACGCTATCTGCCTAAATGGTACTATCGCCGGCCGAAATCTGGTTTGACGCTCCTGGACGCTTGTGCTATCATTTTGTGTTTGTTCCGGTCAAGCGGCCGGGATTTTTGTTATTCTTGGTAATTACTCAGCTAGAAACCAGGTTTTTCCCTGGACAACCATCGTGATTGCTCGCCAAAAACCTGGTTTCTACAGAGAGCCTGAGTAGTTGCTATTTTTGCGACCAAGTAAGAGTAAGAAGAAACTTCTTCCTTTTGCTTCTCAGAGGTAGACGGATCAGCACAGATTATCGAGTAAACAATCAGATACGAGCGCGCGAAGTGCGACTCATAGACCAGGCCAACGTCAATCGGGGTGTCGTTACGATTCAGCAGGCCAGAGACATTGCGGCCGAAGCGAACATGGACCTGGTGGAGGTAGCTCCCAATGCTTCTCCGCCCGTCGTGCGGGTGATGAATTATGGCAAGTTCTCTTACGAGAAGACCCGCAAGGAACGTGAAGCTCGCAAGCATCAGAAGCAGATTGAGATTAAGACCATCCAACTGCGGCCGAAGACCGGCCCCTTCCACCGCGAGATTAGCGTGCGAAAGGCCCGCGAGTGGCTGATGGAGGGCAAGAAGGTAAAGGTTCTCTTTCGTTTCCAGGCGCGAGAAATCTCCTATCCAGAAATCGGCCAGCGAACGATGGAGGCAATTGCCGCCGAACTGCAGGACATAGCCACCATTGAACAAAAGCCGAACATGGAAGGCTGGTCTATGACCATGTTGTTGAATCCGATAGAGGTGAAGAAGTAGGTTATTCCCAAAGTAGGTCGCTACAAGTTCCCTCAGTTTCCAGGGAACTAAAGGAACTCACGGGAACTCAGCACGAGGCACTTTTAGTTATGACACAGAAATACAAGATCAAGACCCATAAGGCGGCCGCCAAACGGTTTCGGGTGACCGGCGGCGGCAAATTGATGCAGACGAAGGGTGGCAAGAGCCACCTGCGCCGCCGTAAGGCCAAGCGGGTGAAGGCCCTCCTGGACACCATGTTGCCGGTGGCGACGGCCGCCAACCGCAAGCGGGTCATGCGCCTGGCCCCTTATCTGAAGAAATACAAGGCCAATCCGCCTGCCTAACCAAGAAACCAGGTTTTCCCCCAATAAACCATCGTGATTACTCACAAAAAAACCTGGTTTCTCCACAACAGTAAGAGGTAAAGTATGCGTGTAAAAGGTGGGACGGTCACACGCCGTCGTCATAAGAAAATTCTCAGTCTAACCCAGGGGCAGTGGGGGTCGCGCAGCCGGCTTTTCCGGCGGGCCAACGAGTCTATGATGAAGTCGCTGGCCTATGCCTACCGTGACCGCCGCAATCGCCGCCGTGACTTGCGCCGCTTGTGGATTGCTCGTATCAATGCGGCCGCTCGTCTGAACGGCCTTAATTACAGTCAGTTCCAGTATGGTCTGAAGAAGGCGAACGTGGCTCTCGACCGCAAGGTGTTGGCCGACATTGCGGTGCGCGATGCGGCCGCTTTCGCCGCCATTACCAACGTAGCCCGGCAAGCCCTGGCTTGAGCGTAATGCGTGTTGCGTAATGCGTAATCCGTCTGCCATCTGTGCTACGCAATACGCATGACGCAGTAAGCCCTTTGGGAGAGGTCGCATAGTTGGTCTAGTGCGCACGATTGGAAATCGTGTACGGCGCAAGCCGTCGCGGGTTCGAATCCCGCCCTCTCCGCCACTAAAAGCGTGACCCTTCTCAGTCACGCTTTTTTTGTTGTTCGGAGTATGCTCCGAAAGATTCTTTTCACTGCTCTACTCCTGACCGGACTGGTGGCTTTCCCCTTTGTCTGGCGGGAGGAGATCAAGCGGTATTACCGGCCGCGCATCTACACCGTCAGTAGCGCGCCGCCAGCCCCCGTAGCTATTGTTTTTGGCGCGGCCGTTTACGGGAACGGTCGCCTCAGCCCGATTTTGCGCGACCGGATGGACACAGCCATCCAATTGTACGAGTCTGGCCTGGTGCAAAAGCTGCTGGTAAGCGGCGACAACCGCACGGCCGACTACGACGAGCCAGGGGCGATGATGGGCTACGCCAGTGAACGTGGCGTGCCGCCAGAAGCTATCCAACCGGATTATGGCGGCCGGCGCACCTACGACACCTGCTATCGGGCCAGGCACATCTTCCAGGTGGAGTCGGCTATCCTGATCACACAGGGTTTTCACCTGCCACGCGCCTTGTTTACGTGTGAGAGGTTGGGGCTGACGGTGGTGGGTGTGGCGGCCGACGCCCGGCCCTACCGCGACGCCAACTGGTATGAACTACGGGAGACGGCCGCTACCCTGGTCGCCCTGTGGGAGGTCATTCGCCAGTTACCACCCCCAGTGATGGGTGAGCCGATTGGTAATTGGTGATTGGTAATTGGTAATTACCAATTACCAATTACCCGGCTATACAACAGGGCCGTCTGGGTGGCCGTCTTGTCCCAGGAGAATTGGGCCGCCTGGACCAGCCCTTTCCGCCGCATATCGGCCGCCAGCTCTTCCTGCACCAGCGCGGCCAGAATCGCCCCAGCCATCGCCCGCTCGTCGTCGGGGTCAACGGTAAAACCGGCCGCCCCCACCACTTCCGACAGCGAATCGCCATCGCTAACGATGACTGGCACGCCGGAGGCCATCGCTTCCAACGGCGGCAGACCAAAGCCCTCGTTCCGGCTGGGAAAGACGAATGCGCTGGCGTGGCGGTAGACGACCGGCTTTTCCGCTTCGTCCACGAAGCCAATCCACCGCACCACTTCCGCCAGTCCTAGCCGTTGAATGTAGGCGTCGTAATCAGGGAAATGGTCGGAAACAGTGGCCGGCCGGCGGCCGGCCAGCACCAGAGGAATCGTCTCGCCCGTCCCCTGGGCCACGTAAGTATAGGCCAGGAGGAGGGTGGTCACGTTTTTGTGCGTCTCGTAACCGCCTAGATACAAAACGTATTCGGCGGGTAGGTTGTATTTCCGCAGAACGGCCTGGTCTACCAGGGAGTTGGCCGCCGGCCGGTAGTGGCCGTCGGCCGCCAGGTAAATCACCGTAACCCTATCCTGGGGGATACCCAGGTGTTGGATGATGGCCTGCTGGCTGGCGGCCGAGTCGGTGATGACGCGATCCGCTCCCCTGGCGCTGGCGCTGACCAGGGCGTTATACAGCCTCGCCCCCAAGCCGCGCCGGTATTCGCGCACCTGCAAGGTGGTCAAATCGTGGATGGTAACGACCAGTGGTACGGGTGAGCGCAAGGGCGCGCCCCAATAGGGGACGTGGGCGACGGTCGCTCCCAGGCGGCGGCAGACGCGGGGAAAGTCAACCTGCTCGAACCACACCTTGCCCAGATGGCCCGGCCGCAACCGCACTACCTCGACCTTAACACCCTCCGGTACGTTTTCAGGAGGCGATTCCCCGGCCGCCAGGGGACAGACCAACGTGATTTCCAGGTCGCTCACCAGCTTGTGCAGGTGGTAGACCAATTGGCGGGTGTATTGGCCGCTGCCGGTGTACGGCCGGTTCCAGAAGTAAGCACTTAGAGCCACGTGCATATTCCTCATTATACAGGTGACATAGATCACTTGAAAACGGTGACAACCCACACTAACGGCCTCCCCTCGCGGCTGCTTTAATACAAGGTGGGTAAATAGACGTTCCTGGGTTCAGCCGGCCGCCCGGCCGATGACTGAATTACAGGAGGTGACCTATGTCCAAGAAAACTATCCTCCCCCTCCTAACGCTCCTAATTAGCTTGTTGATAACTATCACGGCCTGGGCTGCCCAACCGCCGGAGCCACTCCAGTCGGACCCGGCCTGGACTGTGACCTATTGGAATAACACCACTTTGTCTGGCTCGGCCGCCCTGACCGCCCAAGACCCCACCCTCGACCACGATTGGGGCAATGGCTCGCCGGCGGCCGGCGTCAACGCCGACCAATTCTCCGCCCGCTGGACGCGCTACGTTGACCTGGCGGCCGCTACCTACCGCTTCACCGTCACCAGCGACGACGGCATCCGCTTGTGGGTCAACAACGATCTGCTGGTCAACGAATGGAACGACCACGCGGTTAGAACGGTGGTGGTGGATAAGACGCTGACGGCCGGGCGCCATCTGTTCAAGGTCGAGTTCTACGAGAATAAGGGCCAGGCGGTGGCTCAATTGTCGTGGACGACGGCCAATCCACCACCCCCCACCGGCACGGTTATCGTGGACGACATGGACGCCGGCTTTGTCCTGGGCGGCCCGGCCACTGGTTGGCGGCGACAGACCGAAGGCTACAACGGCGACCTGTGTTGGACGAAGAACAACGATACGTGGCGGCCGAGTTTCAACTGGGCGCGCTGGTATCCCACCCTGGCCACCGGCCGCTACGAAGTCTCGGTCTACGTGCCAGAGCGGTACACGACCACCAGCCAGGCCCGCTATTGGATTGCCCACGCCGAGGGCTATGCCCTGCGCCTGGTAGACCAGTCGGCCAATGGCGGCCGGTGGGTGTCATTAGGCACGTATCAGTTCCAGGGGACGAGGGAAGATTACCTGTCCCTGGCCGATCTAACCTACGAACCGTATCTTACCCGCCTGCTGGCGGTGGATGCGGCCAAGTGGGAACCGCGCTGAACGACATAGGGCGAATTTCCTAATTCGCCTGGCGATTTGGAAAATCGCCCTACAAGGGAGGGTTTCATGTTTGACAAAATACTCGTTCCTCTGGATGGCTCGAAGGAGGCGGAACGGGCCTTAGGGCCGGCCGTCGCTCTGGCCCAGCCCGTCGGGGCAGTACTCTTGTTATTGCGAAGTGTGGTGCCGGCGGCTATGCTCGTCCCCGACCTGGCCGGCGAGTACGTCTGGGGCTGGGCCGAGAAAGCGGAGCAGGAGGAGCGCCAGGCGGCCCTGGCTTACCTGGAAACGATCCAGCAGGAGTGGGCCCGGCCGCCAGCGCGGTTATCTGGGCGGATTGAAGTGGGCGACGAGGCCAGCCTCATCGTAGACACGGCCGCCGGGGAAGGTGCAGATTTGATCGTCACTTCACCCAAGGGCGATGGCGGGTTGTTCCATTGGTCGTTGGACAGCGTAACCGAAAGGGTGCTGCACAGTGCGTCTTGCCCGGTGCTGGTTGTTCGCTCGGCCGAACCGATTACCAGAATCCTGATCACCCTGGATGGCTCGCACCTGGCCGAGATGGCTCTGGGGCCGGGACTGGAAGTGGCCCGGCGTCTGGGGGCGCACGTCACCCTCTTGCGGGTCAACCACCCGGCCCTTCATTCAGACGAATCGGTGCAACTGGACTGGGTCGAAGGGCGCACGGGTGGCACGTTGGCCCGCGTTCACGATGGGGCGCAGAGTTACCTGGAAGAGACGGCGCGCCGCTACGCGGCCGGTGGCCCGGCCGGTCGAGAAATCAAAACGGTCGTCCTGGATGGCCGGGCGGCCGACCGTATCCTTCACTACGCGGCTGAACACCCGATTGACCTGATCGTGATGGCGACGCACGGCCGGACAGGCTTACAACGTTGGCTCTATGGCAGTGTGACCTCAAAGGTTCTGCACAACGCTCACTGTTCGCTGCTGATTGTGCGGCCACCGGCCGACGCCCTTAAGTGACTGGCCGAAAAAAACTTCGTGCTTTGAGTTCCTGCCAGTTTCCTGGGAACTGCGGGAACTGGCAGGAACTTGTTTTCGGACGATTACTACTTGACCGGGACGGTAACTTTGCGTGCCAGACATTGCCGGACCAGGGCGGTCAATTCCTCGGCTCGATAAGGCTTCTGGCAGAAGGCGGCCGGCCCGGGTTTGACAAAATGACGGCTGGCCTCCTCTTTAGCGTAGCCGGAGGACACGATGACCTGCACGGCCGGATTTACTTTACATAGCTCCTCAAACGTTTGCTGGCCGTTCATCCCCGGCATAGACAGATCCAGCAGCACCAGGTCAATCTCATTCTGCTGTTCACGGTAGAGAGTTAGACCACTGGCCCCGTCAGCGGCCGTGATCACCTCCAGGCCATCTAGCTCCAGTACGTCTGTGATCGCTTCCCGAACCAGCGGCTCGTCGTCTATGACCAGGATGAGGCCGGGCATTAGCGCCTGGCCCTGGCTGTTAGGAGATGGTGGTGGCGGCACGAAGGCAGATTGATGGGCTGGGAAGAGTAGCCTAAAGATCGTGCCTCGGCCAGGCTGGCTCCTGACCTCTAGCCCGCCTTTGTGGCCGCGCACGATGCCCAACACGGCCGACAGACCCAACCCGCGCCCGTTCGGTTTGGTCGTGAAGAAGGGATCAAAGATTCTAGTCAGCGTTTTAGTGTCCATACCCTGACCGTTGTCGCTGACCTCGACGGTCACGTAGTAGCCAGGTGTCAACGGCCGAATCGTGTACTGCCGCCACAGGTGTTCATCTTCGGTTTGCACTTCCTGCCGGCCGGTGACGATGCTGACCACACCCTGGTTATCACCAATGGCCTGCACTGCATTTAGGATCAAATTCATAAGGACTTGCTGAAGCTGAGTCGTGTCCGCTTCGATAACAGGCAGTGAATGGGCCAGGGTCGTCCCGATAGAGATATGCTTAGGAACGGCCAGTTCTAAGAGAGGCAGGCTTTCCTGGATCAACGTATTGAGGTGGACCGGGCCAACCTCCAATTGCCCCCGGCCGGAGTAAGCCAGCAGTTGGCGAATGAGGTCAGCCGCCCGTTCGGTAGCTTTCACCGCTTTTTCCAGATGGGTAGCGGCCGGGCTTCCTGGCGGCATTTTAGCCAGGGCCAGCGAAGTTTGACCCAACATGCCCACCAGTAAGTTGTTGAAGTCGTGGGCAATTCCACCGGCCATGATCCCCAAGCTATCCAGCTTTTGCGCCTGGCGCAGAACTTCCTCAGCCCGCACCCGCTCGCTGAGATCGGTCATGGCCCCAATGAGACGAATGGGAACGCCGGCCGCGTTCCGCATGATATAGCCATGGTCCTCAATGTGGGCATAATCACCTGTTGCCCGCTGGAAGCGATACTCAGCCACCCATACTTCCTGCCCGCTCCCGAAGGCCGTTTGGAGAGCGGCCGACACCCGCTCGCGATCGTCGGGGTGGATGCGTTGGCTCCACCAGTTTAGGTCGTCGTCTACTTCCTCCTCGCCGCCGAACAAGCGCCGGTAGTTCTCATTGCGCCAGCTTCTATTAGCGCTCAATTTCAGGTCGTAAATGGCGTCCCGCGTAGCCTGAGTAACCAGGTGGAAGCGCTCGACCATTTCCGTCAGGGCTGCTTCCGTGTATCTGCGCTCCCTTAATTCCTGCTGTAATCGTGTCCGCAGGTCGCCCATGTAGCCAGAAATGACGCCGATTAACACCAACGAAAGGCTGCCGGGACCACCGCCCAGACGAATCAAAACGTCCCAACCAGGCTCGCCGGCGAGGTTTAGCAGGAGGGTATTCAAGAGAAAGGAGAGGATTCCAGCGGCGACCCCCCCGCGCATCCCCAATAGCCAGCCTATCGCCGCTACCGGCACAATAGACAAGGCCAGCACATCGCCTCCCGACCGGAAATACATGGGAAAGAATACCCCAATGTACATGAGGACAAGTCCCGCCAGAAAAGTAGCTCGCCAACGGGCCAGTGAAACCAATTTGCCGTGAAATGAACGCATACCCTTCATTGCCGATTCACCCAACTTATCTGGATACACCATTGATATTCTTTCTCTGTAGAAACCAGGTTTTTGACGAGCAATCACGATGGTTGTCTAGGGAAAAACCTGGTTTCTAGCTGAGTAGTTACCTTTGGACAGTTTATTCGAGGCAGATCACTCCTACAATGGCCCTTTAGAAATAGCCCATTAGGGGGAGGCGCGTCGTTTTGGGAACGGCCGTGTACAATCCCTGTATGACAACCCTGGCTGTTCTTTCCGATATTCATGGCAATTTACCGGCCCTGGCGGCCGTCTTAGAGGATTTGCGACCATTCAAGGTGGACCACGTCGTCGTAGCGGGCGACGTGATCAACTGGGGGCCGTTCTCGGCCCAGGTAATGGAGCGGGTCGTCCAGGAGGGGTGGGCGGTTATTCGGGGCAACAATGAGTATTACTTATTGGATTATGGCACGCCCCGCGCCCCGGCCGCCTGGCAAGACACCTCCCAATTCCCTATCCCACGCTGGCTGCACCAGCAGTTAGACGGCCGCTGGCGCACGGTCATCGCCGCCTGGCCCGATACCCTGAGTCTGCGCTTTCCTGATGCGCCGCCCATTCGGGTTGTGCATGGCTCACCACGTAGCAACACGGAGCCAATCTTCCCTGCTCATAGAGACGAGGAAATTGAACAAATGCTATCTGGGGTGGAGGAGACGGTGATTATCGCCGCCCACTCTCACCTGCGGTTGGAACGGCGGGTCGGCCGTTGGCACATCCTGAACGCCGGTACGGTGGGTGTGCCTTTGGACGGGGTGCGGGTGGCGACCTATATGCTCTTAGAGGGCGACGAAAGAGGCTGGCGGCCGCGGTGGCGCGCGGCACCTTTTGACCCTGGGCCGTTGTTTCAGGAGTTTGCGCGGCAGCGGTTCGTCGAGCAATGTGGGGTGGTCGGCCAGCTAATCATTGAGGAGTTCCGCACGGCCCGCTTGCACCTGCATCCCTTTGTCCACTGGCGGCTGGCTTGCTGCCCGGCCGAACCGATCACCCCGGCCCTATTGGAACGGTACACCCGCGTGAATCCCTGGGATTACACGCCGTTGGCCTATCATCTCAATTTGTAAAACCTGACAGGTTTTGTCTTGACAAGCCGGCCGGATATGATATAGTTGACTTATCAACAGTTGCATTGTCAACTAATTGCAACGATGACCGACGCCACCATTCTCTACGATCTGCTCAAAGAAATCTTCTTCATCCTGGATGATGGCGACCGCCGCCTATTGGGATCATACAACCTGACGGTGGCCCGCTACTATGCCCTCTTTCACCTGGGCGAACATCCGGGTATGTCCCTCCGCCATTTGAGCGAACTCATGCTGTGCGACAAGAGCAATACGACGCGCATTATTCAGGGTTTGGCGGCCGATGGTCTGGTCGCCCGTAGCCCCCACGAAACGGACGGCCGCACCTTGCGCCTGCATCTCACTGACGAAGGTCAACAACTGCGGGCCAGGGTACTGGCGGCCCACGCCGCTTATAATCGAAAGCGATTTGACTGCATTGAACAGGTTGAGCAAGATAACCTGCTGGACGGCTTGCTGAAGTTGAAAGAGGGGCTGCGTGGGTTACTTCAAGGTTGAAAAAGATCCGACGTTTGGCAAACGTCGGATGTTTTTCAGAGAGATTGCATTTTTAGCCAGTTAGGGTTAGAGTAAGAGGGAGAGTAAGAGGATGATACAATTCTTCTTACGCTTACTCTCACGCTTACCGCCGGCAGCTGTGGGAGGTGATAGATATTCAGAGAAGCACAGAGAATCTAATTACACTGATTCCGTCCGAGAAGACGTTACCATTTTTGCTTGACATTTAGAAAGCGAGGAGAAAAACATGAAAACAAGTCGTTACATTGTATTGGCCCTGATGGTTATTGGGGCTTTGTTATTGGTAGCCTGCGGCGGCGGCGCGACCCAGGAACCGGCGGCCACCGAACCAGCGGCCGAACCGACGGCCGTACCGGCCGAACCCACCCCCGAACCGGTCGTGGAAGAACCAACGGCCGAGCCGGTTGTCGAAGAACCAACGGCCGAGCCAGAAATGCAGACGATCACTATCTGGCACGGTTGGGATGGGGCTTACTTCACCGCCATCGAGGAAGTCTTCAAGGCCTACGAGGAAATGCACGGTGTTCACATCGAACTGGTGCGCCAGGACAACCTCTCCGACGCGATGGCTGTAGCCGTCCCCGCCGGTGAAGGCCCGGACATTCTGGCCTGGGTGCAAGATCAGGTCGGCCGCAACGCCCTGGTCGGCAACATCGTCCCCATCACCGAGTGGGTTGACGAAGCGTATCTGAATGAGAACTTTGAGCCGGCCGCCGCCAACGCCATGGTCTGGCAAGGCGACGTGTGGGGTGTGCCGGAGGCCCAGGAAGGCATCGCTCTGGTCTACAACAAGGCCGTCGTGACCGAGGATATGATTCCCACCGACCCAACTGACATGGCCGGTCTGCTGGCGGCGGCTCAGGCTTTCCGCGAAGCCAATCCCGACAAATACTTCCTGTGCAATCAGGGTATTGGGGCTACTTCCCAGGACGCCTACCACGTCGCGCCTGTCTACTTTTCCTTCGGTGGTGACAGCGAGGTGGGTTACGTGGACGACCAGGGGAACGTCTATCTGAATACGCCTGAGCGTCTGGAAGCGGCCAACTGGCTGGTCGAGTTCTCCGCCGTCGCCCCGGCCGAGACTAGCCATGAGATCTGCAACGCTGGTCTGATGGACGGTACCTACGGCATCTGGTGGACCGGCCCCTGGGCCATCGCCGGCTTGACCGAAGGTGGTGTAGATTTCGGTATCGCGGCTTTCGGCCGCCCGTTCGTGGGCGTTAAGCTCCTGATGATGGGGGCCAATGCCGTGGATCGCGGCAACGAAGCGGCCGTCGTGGACATTATGAAATACTTTGGCAGCGCGGAAGTCCAGGCCAAGCTGGCCCTGGTCAACGGGACGGTGCCGGCCAATACGGCCGCCCTGAACAGCCCCGAAGTTCAGGCCGTCTATAGCTCGGCCGCCTTCGGCGCCGCTCTGACCAATGGTATCGCCATGCCCAACACGCCCTTCATTGACGCGCAGTGGGGGCCGGTTGGCGCGGCGACGGCGGCCATCGTCAGCGGCGCGCAGACGCCTGACCAGGCTCTAGCCGACGCCCAGGCCGCCGCCGAAGAGACAGTAGCCGGCATGAAATAAGGTCGGCTGTTGAAAAAGGGAGATGGTGAACGCCATCTCCCTTTTTCTTTACCGGAGGTAGTGGTCATGGGTGTCAGTTATCGCGGCTTCCGCAAATACCTTCTTATCCTCCTCTTTATCACCCCAACTATCCTGTCGGTCTCGGCTCTCAGCGTCTATCCCATCGCCTACAACGTCTACGCCTCCTTCACCAATCGCAATACCTTTCGCCCCCGCGCTAACTGCGAGGGTGAAGCTGTACAAGGTGAGGCCCCGCCCGCCTGGCAGACCTGGTTGACTCAACGGATGGAGCCGACCTGCTGGGCGACCTTCGCCGAGAACCGGGTGGTCGGCCGCGGCCAATTCTACCGCCTCACCGAAAGCCTGGGTGAAAACTACGCCGACATGACTGGCAGCCTGTTCAGCCGTGAGTCACTCACTTCGACGGGACTACTGCTGGTAGGCGTTTCCCCTCTACTGGCCGTCTGGTACGTGCGACGGCGGCAGAGCAAATTGCTCAGTCCCCCGCGCAACGGGTGGCTGTGGCTGGTGGCTCTGGCTGTCAGTTATGGTCTGTGGCAGGTGTTGGACGTGCAGGCCGCTTTGACTCGCCTCCAGGAAACGGGCGACTTCTTCATCGTCCTTTTCAGAACCATCCTGTACGTGGCCGCCTGCATCCCCCTCTTTTTCGTGGTGGGGCTGACCCTGGCCCTCATTCTGAACAACGAACACATTAAGGGGCGGGGTTTCTGGCGGGCTATTCTCATCATTCCCTGGGCTGTCCAAAGCTATATTGCCGCCCTGGTCTGGCAATTCTTCTTCCGCGGCGAGCAAGGCACGATCAACCAGTTCCTCGAGGCTCTGGGGCTGTTTGAGCAAGGCCCGACCTGGTTGGGCGACCCGGAGCGGCCGTACCTGGCCTTTGTCGCCGTCGTGGTTATCAACCTGTGGATGACCTATCCTTTCTTTACGGTGGTCATTCTAGGGGCCTTGCAATCCATCTCCCAGGATCAATACGAAGCGGCCGAGGTGGATGGGGCGACCTGGTGGGACAAGTTGACCCAGATTACCCTGCCTCTTTTGCGTCCGGCCGTCTTACCGGCCGTTGTCCTTAGCTCCATCACCACTTTCCAGATGTTCAACACCGTCTGGCTGGTCACGCAGGGTGGCCCGATCAAAGGGGCCGGTCAACCCGGCTTCACCGAGTTCGTCATGCTCCACGCCTACCGGCTGTTCCAGGATCAGAACTTCGGCCGTATGGGCGCCTTTGCCGTGATTATTTTCGTCATGCTGTTTCTGGCGACGCTGTTCAGTCTGCGCCTGACCCGCATCACCAAAGGAGCTTACGAATGAGAAAGCCACGTCGCCTCGTCATGGGCATCTTCTATTTCGTCCTGGTGTTGGCGGTCATCTTCGCCGTCTACCCCATCTGGTTCATGTTTTTAGCCTCCATCCGGCCGGGGCAAAGCCTGGTCTCCCTCGACCTGGCCGGTATGTTCTGGCCGACCCAGGTGACGTGGGCCAATTACCAGGCCATGCTCTTTGGCACGCCTATTCCTGGCAGTGAGCAGTATGATTTCTTTCGCTGGCTGCTCAACAGCCTGAAGGTGGCCGGATTGACTACCATTGCCACCCTGTTTATTGCCACTTCGGCCGCCTTTGCCCTGTCGCGCTTCAAGTTTCGCGGCCGGGAGGGGCTGCTCATCCTCTTCCTGGCGATCCAGGCCTTCCCCGGCATCCTGGCCCTCATTCCCTTCGCCCAATTACTGACCGCGATGGGCTTGTTTGGCTCCCACCTGGGTCTCATCCTGGCCTATAGCGCGGGCGCGTTGGTCTTCAACACCTGGAATCTGAAGGGCTACTTCGACACCTTGCCCATTGAACTGGAAGAAGCGGCCCTGATTGACGGAGCTGGCCCCATCCAGAGCTTCATCCGCATCGCCATCCCCCTGGCGACGCCGGCCCTGGCCGTGACGGCCTGGTTTGGCTTCCTGGGCGGCTTCAGTGAGTTCGTCTTAGCCAGTATCCTGATGGCCGGCGTGCCGTCGGGCGAGAACACCCTGCCAGTGGCCCTCTGGAAGCTATCAGGCAGTCAGAGTGTGCCGTGGGGACAATTCGCGGCCGGCGCGTTACTCATCTCCATTCCCGTCCTGATCATCTTCTTCTTCACCCAACGCTTCCTGGTCGGCGGCCTGACCGTTGGGGGGGTGAAAGGGTAATTGTTCATTGTTCATTCACAATGAACAATGAACAATGAACATGATGAATGAGTTCATCTTCGGCACACTCGCCACGCTTGAGCGGCGGGTGGCTTATGCCAGGGCGCGGCAAGAGGGGGTTTGGCATCATTACCGGCTGGAGCCATACACTCCCCGGCCGGGCGACACCCCCACCCTCTTCGTCACCACTGAACTGCCCCAGGCCATTGAGCGGGTCACTTGCCATCTGGTCGAGCCAGAAACGGCCGACATCGAATTGCAGCCCGGCCGCCCACAGTGGGACCTGCTCAACTGGTGTTATTACCAGACCTGGCAGGCCACCTTGCCCCCGCGCCCGGCCGGAACCATCGTCCGCTACACCATTCAGGCTTATCCAGCGGGTGGCGGCGAGCCGGTGGCGGCCGACCAGGGGGGCACCTTCTCTTACCTGGTGGGCGATCCGGCCGAACCGGCGTGGGCGGCCGGGGCCATTATTTACCAGATCATGCCTGATCGCTACTATCCAGGCGACGGCCGGGCCTGGCGTGCGGCCAATCACCTGGGCGAGATTCACGGCGGCACCCTGCGCGGCATCATCGAGAAGCTGGACTACATAGCCGATCTGGGCTTCAACTGCCTGTGGCTCAACCCCTTCTTCCCCGACGACACCCATCACGGCTACCACGCCACTGACTATTTCTCGGTCAATCCCCGGCTAGGCACGCTGGCCGACGTGCGCGAATTGGTCAAGCAGGCCCACCAACGCGGGATGCGGGTTTTGCTGGATTTCGTCGCCAACCATTGGAGCAGCCAGCACACTACCTTTCAGGCAGCCCTGGCCGACCGCCACAGTGACTATTATAACTGGTACCACTGGCTGGACTGGCCGCGTGACTACGAGACCTTCTTCGGCGTCATGGAGCTGCCCAAAGTCAACGTGGATTATCCTGGGGCGCGGAATTACTTGCT
This sequence comes from Chloroflexota bacterium, assembly GCA_040751925.1. Lineage (GTDB taxonomy): Bacteria > Chloroflexota > Anaerolineae > Promineifilales > Promineifilaceae > JBFMFT01. Next base: position 11,038 of record JBFMFT010000014.1, on the reverse strand, counting down.
CAAAGCGGCCGATTACTGGCTGGCCGACGTGGGGTTCGACGGCTACCGCCTGGATTATGCCCTGGGGCCAAGCCACGATTTCTGGACGGAGTTGCGGGCGACGGTGAAGGCGGCCCGGCCGGACGCCTGGCTTTTCGGCGAAGTGGTAGAGACGCCCACTACCCAACTCAGCTACGAAGGTCGTCTGGATGGCTGCCTCGACTTTCTGCTTATGCAGGCTCTCCGGGATACTTTTGCCTTTGGCACGATGGGTGTGGCTGCCCTGGACAACTTCTTGAACCTGCACGAAGCCTTCTTCCCAGCCTATTTCAGCCGGCCGAGCTTCCTCGATAACCACGACGTGAACCGCTTTCTCTGGCTGGTCAAGGGAGACAAGCGTAAGCTCAAACTGGCCGCCCTCTGCCAGTTCACCCTCAGCGGCCAGCCCATTGTCTATTACGGCACAGAGGTTGGGCTGTTTCAGAGCCGCGACATTGTGTGGCCTGACGGCCGCCACATTATGGAAGAAGCGCGCCAGCCAATGCTCTGGGGCGGGGAGCAAGACCCGGATTTGTTAGCTTATTATCGCTGGCTCGTTCACCTGCGCCGCCAGCACCCGTGCCTATGGCGCGGCCGGCGACAGACATTTCGCCTGGACGATGCGGCCGGCACTTATGTCTACGGCCGCAGCGATGGACAGGAGACGCTCGTCGTCGCCCTCAACGCCAGCGACGAGGAACATCAGGTTGAGGCGGCCGGCCACGCCTTCACCCTTCCCCCATGGAGCGGAGACGTTCTAAATATATCTTTCCCTTTTCAGTTTTCACGCCTGGCATAGCCAAAGAGCCAGACGTAGCCGCGAAAGAACGGCTGCTCGTCTATGATCGTGAACCCGGCCGCTTGCAGACCGGCTAGAAACTCTGGCGTTGGCCCCCTGGCCGTCGTCGAAAGCAACCACAAGTGGTCACGCTCTTCGCGCTCCATCCGCGCCACTATCTTGGGGATGTTTTCCAAGGTACCGGCAATGGCAGTGTCAATGCGCCGGTCGGACCCCAGTTGCTCGAAGTAGTAATTGGCGATGCGCCCTTTATGGGCGGCGATGAGGGCGTTGGGGTAGAGGGCGTCGCGCTCGACCACGTAGGCCACCACTTCGCGGATTTGCGCTTTTTGCGGCCGGGTGTAGTAGCCCAATACAAAGAGCAGGTGGTAGAGAAACAGGCCGACCAGCAATCCGGCGGCCACGTTCTGCCCCCGCCGGCGCAACGGCAAGCGGGTCACAGCGCGGGCTAAGAGGAGGTAAGCGGCCGGTAGCGAGATGATCAAATTGCGGTTGGTCAGGACAGGGGCGGAGGTCAAGGACTTGACGTACACACCAGCCATCGGCAGCAAGAGCCAGGCGACCAGCAGCACACCAGACGACAACAACAGGGCGCGTGGCTTTTGAGCAGCTCGATTCGCCCAGAGAGCCTGAAGATTGCGCCCTAATAGGATGATGTAAAAGGCGACGACCAAAAGGAGAAGGGCGGCCGACTTGTTGAACAAGAAGGCAAAGTAATCGCCAAACGCGCTGCTTTGGGGGGCCGTGATCCAGGTGGCCCCCCGGTTCAGTTGAAAGAGCATGGCCGGCAGCCAGGGCAGATAAGCCAGGCCAATAGGCAGGTAGATGGCGACTATCCGCAGCAAGGCCCGCCGCCGGTGAATGAAGAGCAGCCCGGCGGCCAATCCCTGCAACGCGATGAGGTAGAGACCGAAGTAATGGAGGTAGGTGGTGGCGACGGCCGTCACCATATAACCAGCGACGGCCGGGCCGGGCGGCCGATTTTGCTTTTCCAGTGAGCGTAAAATAACCAGGGCAAAGTAGGTAGCGGCCAGGGAAAATTGCAGCAAGAGCGCGTAAGCCCGTCCCTCCTGGCTGTAATACAGAGGACACCACAGAACGGCCAGGAGAACAGCGGCTATCACCCCTTCGCGGCGGCCGTAAAGCAGCCGCCCGCTCTGGTAGATGAAGGCGATAGCTAGCAGACCGGCCAGGGCCGAGGGGAAACGCACAGCGATTTCCGAATCGCCCAGGACGCGGGTGACAGTGAAGACGACTAGATGGTAGCCCGGCGGATGAACACTATAGTAAGCCCCTTCCCGAAATGCCTGAATTAGCGTGGGGTAGTCAACTTGTTTGAGACTTGCCAGTTCATCACGCCAGAAGGATTGTCCAGCCAGGGCGTAGAGGCGCATGAACCCACCCAGTAATAGGACGGCCGTCATCATCAGCAGCTGTCGTGGGCGACGCAATTGGGACACTCTTTAGAGCGACTGGCCGACCAGAGCCATTAGCCGCCGCCACAGGTAGCTCCAAAACGGGCCGCGTTTCTGGCGATTGGCCCATAAGGCCCGCAGGAAGGCCCAGGGTAGTTGCGCCAGGATCGCCGCTAAACGAGCGGGCGCGATCTGAACCCTGTCCGGTGTGTAGCCTAGTGCGACCATGGGCCGCCGGGCCAGCTTTTGCAGCCACCATACTTCCTCTAGCGTCAGGTCGCCGTGCCAGCGGCCGACCGAAGTCGTAAAAATGCCGGTCGCCGCTGAGGCAAAGGAACTGTTATGGCTCTCGACGGCGGTCATCGCCGGGGTGAAGGCCAGCCCCAAAAAGCGGCAAACTCTTTCGATTTCCATGTCGGGCTGGCTGACCAATTGCTCGTAATGAACCAAGAGCAACCGGCGGCCGGCTTGCCAGGGCGCAATCGGCTCGATTGCGCCACCGTAGCGCAACAGCAGCCCGGCCGCGCTGCGCCACAGGAGCGAGGTGACAATCGGGTGGTAAAGGGCCTTGATTCGTTCACTTTCAGTGGAGCGCCGCCAATAATGCTTGTAAGAGCAGAGAAAGTCACGGGGGTCGCGTACGCAGCCAATGATTCGGGCCTCCGGCCACAATTGCCAGATGGCCGGTAAATGATAGAGGTGCCTGGGCGTGTCGTCCACGAAGAGTTGCTTACCCTGGCTGCGGGCCAGCTGGCCCATAAATGCGCTATAGAGAGCAGCGTAGCCGCCGCCCGCGCTCTTCACCTGGGCCACCAACGCCTCGCGCTCAATTACCTGCTCCACCAGTCGTTGCGTGTTGGGGAAGTTGAAGCGGCCGAACAGAGTCAACAAACAGTCAACGGCCGCGCCGATTTCGGTCTCGTGGGTCAAGGGGCCTAGCTGCCCCCGCCGGCTCCACAGGTCCTCAAAAAAATGGGTCTCACCGGGGGAAAAGACCTGTGGGTGGCGGCCGAGAATCTGGCCCATCAGGGTTGTCCCCGACCGGGGCGGCCCAACGACGAAGATGGGAGCGTGAGGAACACCATTATTGGACATTGTTAGAAGTGGATAGGATTTACAGGAATAGGTTTCAGTCTGTTAATCCTGTCTATCAAGGGCTGCGCCAGAGCGCCAACTGCTGCGCTTGTGCAGTGCGGCAAAATAACGGAGGCCCGGCCGCAACCCTTTCTCGCCCACGTGGAAACGGACAGCAGCCCAACCATCCAGCCAGGCCAGCCAGCGGCGGGCCAGGGGAGAGAGCGGCCGGAAGGCGGTCGCGGAGCACACCTGGTAAGGCGTATCGCTTGCCAGAAGGGGGTAGACGATCTCCTCAATGCGCCGCACTTGGGCGGCCGTCAGTTCCTGCCTATACTTACCCTGGTTATCGGCTACGATGTCCAGCCGGCCGCGCGCGTCGCCTAGCATTTCCACCGGCCGGGCCAGTTGGGTCATGGCTGGTACAAAATCGCGCTCCAGAAAGTCGCAGACCGGCCGCAGAACCCGCTCTGGTTCGGCCAGCAATTCCTCGTAGAAAAGCTCGTGGTAAGCCCCGCCCATTAGCGCTGCTTGCCGGCGCGCCACCAGCAGCGTAACCCGCCACGACTCGGCTGCCCGGTAGAGACTCTTGCCCCACGTCTTATGCGCCGAGAGAGCCACGTCACGGGGGTCGCGGATCACGTGCAGAAAGCGAGCGGCCGGGAAGAGACCTTTGAGTAAGGCCAGGTGGTTGACGTAGCCCGGTGTTTTGTCGCCCCAGACAAAGCCGGCCGCCTTGCCCGGTGGGGCATACCAGGTCAGAATGGTTTGCAGAATGGAAGGCCAGGAGGAGAGATCGGCCGACCGGGCCAGTTCGTCCATCGTTAGGGTGCGCCCCTCTCGTTTTGTGTGCCAGTAAAAGGCGGTGCGCTCAAAGTCCTGGAAAAAGTGATGCCACTCCTTGGCTTGCTGGAAAGGGGGCGGATTACCAAAGCGCCGGATGAAATAGGGAATGAAGTGGCTTTCGGCCGGTGGCAGGCCAATTTGGGGATGCTGGTTCAGTAATTCCCGCAAGAGCTTGCTGCCACTGCGGGGCATCCCCACAATGAATAAGGGGCCGCTAAAGGCAGAATGAGTCATAAAGGGTGTACACCTGCTGCAAGATGGAATCAACCTGGAAACGAGCCAGAACGACCTGGCGCGCCTGGCTGCCCAGCCGTTGGCGCAGTTCGGCGTCGCCGACCAGTTGACTCACACGCCGGGCCAGGCCGTCCACGTCCCCCGGCCGCAGCAGATAACCGCTTTCGCCCTCGCTCACCACGTCGGGGATGCCGCCGACCCGAGTGGTAACGACTGGCAGACCATAAGCCATTGCTTCCAGGAGGGCCAGGGGCAGGCCTTCGTGATACGTGGGCAACAAGAAGAGGGTGGCCTGGGAGAGAGCCTGGGCTTTGCCCTCACCGGCCAGCCAGCCCAGGATTTTGACTTGCCGGCCCCAGGGTTGGGCAGCCAACAGAGCCTGGACTTCGGCCACCTCGCCGGCTCCGGCCAGCCAAAATTCGGCTGTTGGGCAACTTTGCAAAACGAGCGGGGCGATCCGCAATAGGTTGTAAGTGCCTTTCAACTGGCTTAAGCGACCCAAACTCAAGACAACGGTCCGGCCGTCGGCCGGTCGCTCTGGCGGCGTGCGCGGGCAGGCCACTGGATTATAGAGCAAAAAGAGCCGTAGGGGAATGGGAAGGGTCTGAAAGAAGCTCAGGAGCGGTTCAGAGACGACTGCTACACCCGTCGCTATCCGCAAAATCCAGTGGACGTAGCGCCGCCGCACGCCCACCTGGGCTTGATAGAAGAGGGGAAACCGGCCGGTGTGGCAGTGCAGCAATACGTTGACTTTTAGCAGCCGGGCCAGGAGGATAAACAGCGACTTTCGGTAAAAGCTGGCTCCCCAACCAAAGTGAACGTGAACCAGGCACGGCCGCCAGGTCAGCAGGAGTGTCAGGTAGCGGAGGAGGGCCAGGGCTAAAGTCCAGCCTTTGCGCCACCGCGAACCTTCAATGGAGGTGGATACCGGCCGCACAGCGTAACGTTGGTGCTGCCAGTTGTCCAGGTAAAGCTGCTGCACGGCGGCGATACCACCCTGGCGGGAGACGGCCGGCCCCACCAGCACGATGCGAGGTGGGTGCAGGTAGTGGTTAGGCATGGCTGGAAAAGACAGGATTGACAGGAGTAGGTTTCATCCTGTTAATCCTGTCACGTGCCAGAGCGCGATGGAGCGCGCAAACCAGGCCGGCCAGGGACATGATGTAGTAGCCAATTGGCGCGCTGGTTAAATATGCGCCAGCGTAGCCGGCGACGACGCCGTAAACGAGGGCGGCGACGGCCGTGTAAGCCAGGGCAGCCAGGGCCGGCCGCCGGTCACGCCAATAAGCGGCAATGTGCGCCAGTTGAGCCATGATGAGCAATAGGGTGAACAAAAAGACGGCCGTACCCAGGTAGCCTGTTTCTCCCAAATACCACGACCACCACTGATCCGTCAGAAAAGAAGGATTGGTCAGCGATCCGCCATACAACTCACTCAGCCCAAAGCGATAATAATAGGAACTGTAGTGGTAGAGTGCGCTGATCGCGCTGCCATACGTCCCCCAACCAGCTCCAAGGCCGCTACTTTCGGCGTTGATAACCAGGGCGTAGCGTAGTAGCTGAGAGCGCACGTTGGCCGATTCTTCGCTCAAACGGGTGAGCAAAACGTCTTGCAACAGATTGGCGAAAAGTCCCACAAAGACCAGGCAAACCACAACGAGGAGAGTACCCAACAGCGCGTTCTTGACTTTGAGATGTCCCTGGCGCATGGAGGCCAGGGCGTAAATGACCAGGATGCCGACTGGCAGCAAGAAAAGGGCCTTGATGCGTGTGCCTAAGATGACGCCGCCGGCGGCTAGAGCCAGGAGCAACAGGCTGTGCGGCCGCTTCATTTGCAGCAGCCGGCCGAAGTGATAGAAGGCTGCCAGGGTCATCATACTGGTAAAGGGGCTGGGATGGACAAAAAACGAACGCGCTGGGGTCAGGCCAAAGCGAATTTGGCCGGGGGCGACGCCCGGTAGCAGGTTGACGTGGAGGAGTTGCTCGAACAAAAGCGAATAGGCGACGGCGGCTATCGTCAGCGTGATGAACAACTTATCTAACCCGGCCAGCAAGCGCGCCGCCGTCGCCTCGTCCAGAGGCAGGCTGTGGTAGGCCAGGTAGATAACGAGAGGTTTGGTGGCCAATAGGAAGCCCAGGAGGGCCACGTCGGCCGGCACGCGCTGGAGTAGGCTGGTCAACCACCCTAGTAAGGAGAATAGTAGTAAGAAAGCGTAAATGGGGCTGGTGGGGAGACGGCCGCGCCTCAGCACCAGCAGACCCACCACCAACAACAGAAGCAGCAAAATGGCTTCATCCATGTATCTGGCCCCGCCCAGACCCAACTGCTCTGTTAGCAACCGCGACAACGTGCCGCTAAAGAGGGCCAGAATGTATAAGCCCAGGATGAACCAGACCATAACCATAGTACGAAGCTGCCAGGTTCGCCGCCCTTCCGAAAGGGCAACACACCTGAAGAAAACGACGATTACCTATCCCAATTGCTCAGATCACGCGATAAGAGTTCGGCCAGTTGTGCGTTGAACGGCCGGAAATAATCCAGCAACCAGGCGCGGGTCTCCGGCCGCAGGGGAGGAGGAGTGAATTCCTTTTCATTGATTTGCCGTAAAGTATGGCGCGCCTTATCTAACAGGGTTCTTGACAGCCACCGGCGAGCCAATCGCTTCCAGCCAGGGAGTGCCGACCGCGTGGAGAGAAGGTGGGCCAGGATGCGGCTATGGTGCATGGCCGGTGGGTTGTGGTGGCGGCCGACTTCGGGAACAAAAGTGGCGTCTAGTTCTGGGAACAAGGCAAATACTTGTTGGCAGACACGCCTGGCGTCTTCTTGCAACTCTTCCAGGAGGAAGACGTGAACCTGGCCGCGACCAAAGCAGGCCCACAGGTTAGCCAGGTGTTTGACGTAGGTGCTGCTGTCCAGGTAGGCGCAGTTTCGTTGGCGGCTGGGGTCATTGGTCAGCCGGCCGGGGTTGGCCTGCACAGCCGCCTCGAAACTCTCCAGGTCTTCCCAGCCGCGCCGTCGGGCATACCAATAAGCTGAATAGGCCCGCTCCACTGGGTGGCGCAGAGAAACCAGGACATGGACGGCCGGGTTGTGCTGGCGCAACCGCTCCATCGCTGGCAGCGAACACATCATCCAGGCACTCTTCGCCAGTAAGAGCGGCTGGGCGGCGGCCGAGGCACTAAAATAGCGGGCAAAGGCTCGCCCGTAACCCTGGATGTATTCGCTGTCGTTGATGAAGAAGCCGATTTCGGGCGTGGTCGGCACGCCGATACCAGGGTGCTGGGCCAGGTAACGCAGCCAGGAGGTGGTGCCGGCCTTTTGCGCGCCGACGATCATGGCTCGAATGGGGGGCTTAACGGGCCTGTCGTCCACGTAGACCTCGCAGCCGCTGCCAGAACAGGCGAATGAACTCCTTGTCTTCCTCGTCTAGCCCCAGCAGCAAGAGTGCGCCAAAGAAGGCCGCGGCCGTTAGGGCGGCCGTCAGGGCCAATTGCCACAAGGCCCCGGCCGGGGCGACCAGACTGGCAACGATTAGGACGACGACGGTGACGGCCGTCGCCAGCAAGCCCTTCAAGTAGCGGCGGTCATAGGGCCAGAGCTTCAACGTGCGCCGTACCCAGGCCAAACCAGTCAGGTACAAGAGGCTGGTGCTGACGGCCGAGGCCCCGGCCGCCCCGACTAATCCCCAACGCGGCACCAGCAGCCAGTTGAGGGCGACGTTCAGCAGTAGGGAACTGACGGCAATGGTCATCCACTGCCTTTCGCGGCCGGTCATCAGCAAGATGTAACCAACCGAGCCGGTGGCGACGTTCACAATCTGGCCGATGGAGAGAATGACCAATGGCAGCCCGCCGCCAGCGTAATCCTGACCAAATACGACGGTCATTAGGGCGGTGGGGGCAAAGCTAATGGTCAGGAAGACGGGCAGACTGGCGTAGAGGGCCCACTTGGTGCTGACCTTGAACAAACGGTTGAGGTGGGCCATCTCCCTGTTTTGGTAGAGGTGGGCAATCATGGGGGCAAAGATGGAGTTGATGGCTCGGAGCGATAGGGCGTACAACAAGGCTGACTGGGAAAGGGCCTGGTAGACGCCGATCTCGGCCGCCGGCCGGTAATAGCCAATAAACAGGCGATCGGTCCAGCCAGTGAGGGAGGTGAAGACGGCGGCCAGCGCCGTCGGCAGAGAATAAGCCACCAAAGTCGGAAAGGAGACGGCCGCCTTGGCCCGCACCGTTCGCATTTCAGGAAACAAACGCAGCACGTAATAACCAGCGACAATCACCGCCAGAGCCACCGAACCGATGGCAGCGGCCACCGCACCCAGGATGCCCCAACCCAGCCAGGCAAAAAGCACCACCAGGATCACGTTGGCCACTGGCTGGCTAAATTCCTCGGCGTAAATGCCAAATTGCATCCGCTGGGTGATTTCGGTCGTGGCGACCAGCACCTTCATAGTAGCCAGGAAGGGGGAAACAAAGGCAAACCAACGCAAGACAGGGGCCATCCCCGGCTTATGGAAAGCGACCTCAGCCCAGGGCGCGGCCAGGTAAAGGAGAACACCCACCAGAAAACCGGCCAGGAAAGCCGTTATGACCGAGCGACTGACCACGCCCTTGAAACTGGCGGTGTCTTTACGCCAGAAGCCGGCGGCAAACCGAATGACCCCCTTATCCAGTCCCAGGGGGGCAAAAGCCCCCACCAGGCGTAAAATCGTCCAGCCCAGGGCATACAGGCCAAACAGTTCTGGTCCCAGGAGACGGGCCAACAACACCTGGCTCAAGGCGTGCAGGCCACGCCCGCCGACAATCCCGGCCATGGAAACCCCCGCGCCGGTTGCCAGCCGGGTCACGTGGCTGTCAGAAGAGACGGCCGGTGGGCCCAGGGGGACGGCCGCCTGGCTATTTTCCTTCACTGTCACTTCGTTCATTCTCCAAAAGGCGTTCTACACTCTGCCTGGCCCGCTGGCTTTGGGGGCGCAAGGCCAGGGCTGATTGGTAGGCCTGTAAAGCTGGCTGGTGAAGGCCGGCCCATTCGTAAATCTCACCAGCGCGCAAATAATAGCCGTAAGGAACTGGCTGACCCAGGGCCAATGCCCGTTCGATGGCCGCTATCGCCGCCGATTGGTCGCCGTTTAGGCGTTCAGCCTGGGCCAACTCGTAATAAGCCCTGGCTGAGTCCGGCAGGCGGGCGATGACGGCCTGGTACCATTCGATAGCCAACCCCAGGTCGCCGGCCGCCCGCGCTGCGTTAGCCCGCGCCAGCCACCAGCCCAGGTTGTCCGGCCGCCGCTCAAGAGCCTGGCGATACCACTCATCGGCTTCCCCATATTGCCCTTGTCCACTCAGCAGTTCGCCAATGGCAAAGTAGATTTCGGCGGCGGCCGGGTCGAGGGCCAGGGCTTTCTGATAGGCGGCCAGAGCTTCGGCCGGCCGGTCGAGGGCCGCCTGGGCCTGCCCAATGCTGTACCAGGTCATGGCCCGTTCGGGCTGGGCTTCGGCCGCCCGCTCGTACCACTCCAGGGCTCGTTGCGGCCGCTCCCTCTGCCAGTAATGATCGCCCAGAAATAGATATTCATCGCTAACGGACCCGGCCGTTTGCAGAGCCAGAATAGCCTCGTCCGTCCGCCCTTGCCAGGCCAGGGCCAACCCCAGGCCGCGCCAGGCGGAACGGTCGTCACCAGCCAGGGCCACCGCCCGGCGCATGACTTGTTCGGCGGTGAGCAAGGCGGGGGCGGCCGGGGCAATTGCCCTTGGCGATAGGGTCTCGTTCAAGGCCAGCCAGCCGTTATTCGCCCAGAGCCGGCCGGCTAATTCCGCCCCCCGCGTGCTGATCAGTAGAATGGCTAGGGAAAGGAGACCGGCGGCCCATCCATAAATTGTTCGCCCAGTAAACACCCGACGATTATACCCCATACCCTCAGCTTCGCCGCTCATCTGGCAACCCGGCGGGCCAGAACCACTCCTAAGCCCAGGATGACCAGCCCCAAAACCAGGTACGGCCAGTACGTGGCAACTGTCTCGTTCTCGGCCGATGGAGAGTCGGCCGCCGTTGATTCTTCTCCGGCCGCATCGTTGTTCAGGCTGGTTGCCACTGTTTCCTGGCTGCAGACGGCGGCCAACGAGAGCAACGGTGGAGCAGTAGCCTCGCTCACCGTCCCTGGCCCCCAGACCCAACCTTCTACCGCGCCTGGGCTGACCCGCGACGCGCTGGCCCCCCATTGGCCGTAACGCCACGCTCCGTCTACCTGCTGCCAGTAAGACCAATAGACGCACTGTGGCCCCCGGCATTGGCAAAAGCAGTCGGCGGCCGGGCAACCCGTACCGGCTATCTGGCAGACGGCCGCCCCCAACCCGCCGACGCTCGTTTCCACCGCCAGCCCCGAACGGGTGAGCAACTCCAGGCCGCTGATCTCCGGCTCGCTAAACGAGACGCACCGACTAATCGTTTCACCGGCGGCTGTGTGGATAACCAGGGCGGCCTGGTTCACGTCCTGGGCGTGGAGGGCGGCCGTCGTATTTAGCAGAAGGAGAAGTAGCCACAACCAATAAGGTCTTCTCACGTTTTAGTTTTACCTGTTAAGCCGGCTACCGTAGGTCACGCTTTCAGCTTGACCCAAAACGGTCAAGTTGGAAACGTGACCTACAATAGTGG
>JBFMFT010000139.1:0-11056 GCA_040751925.1 Chloroflexota bacterium | reverse complement strand
GAAAAACTGAGTTGATCCATCCCCTTCGCAATAGAGGTTGCGCTGCCGAAGTCTACCAACACCGGGTCGGGCGTATGACTGGGGTTCGGCGGGTGGCGAAAGAGAATGTTATGGGGTTTCAGGTCACAATGAGCGTAGCCGCTTTGGTGCATGAAGTGAATGACCGTGAGCAACTGGTAAAACAACTCCATACTCCAGACCAGAGGAAATTTCTTGACGATGCGATCCAGGTGCTTGTCCAAACTATCCGCGCCCAAATACTCCATGGCAAAGTACCAGGGTTGGTCCGGCCGGTCGGCCGCGCGGGCCGTATAAACCACCTTGCCGTCTATCCGCATGGGGTAGACCCGCACGATCCCCGGATGGCGTAGCTCTTGCAGAATCGTCACTTCGTGGCGCAGGAGGTCTTGATAGGCGAGCCGGTTGCTGCTCTGGGTCAGGTGGGCCTTGATAGCGGCTTTGTATTGCGGCCGGTCGGTCTCGTAGGCCAGCAGCAATTGAGACATCCCTCCCTGCTTGGAGAGTACCCGCTCGATGGTGTAGGGGCCAAGGACATCCCCTGAGCGAATGGCCATACTTCCTCCATCATTGCTTTGACGTCGCTGACGCAGGTCACGTTTTCAACTTGACCGCTTATGGTCAAGCTACAAGCATGACCTACGGCAGTATGTAGGTCACGTTTTCAACTTGACCACCAATGGTCAAGCTACAAGCACGTAGGTCACGTTTTCAACTTGACCACCAATGGTCAAGCTACAAGCACGTAGGTCACGTTTTCAACTTGACCACCTATGGTCAAGCTACAAGCGTGACCTACGATAAATCATCCATCCAATCATCGCTACTCTTGGGTGGAACGGGTGGCGCGTTCCAGATATCGGTATTCTCTGTTTCGGTACTGACCCCGGGTGGGGATAGCCGGCCGTCCCACACCTCTGTGGGCTGCGTCTCTGTGCCTAAAATGGTCTCTCCGCCGGGCGTTGGCTGGGAAGGATAGCCCATGTTCTCCCCGGCCAGAAGGGTCTCTGGCGGAACTTCACCAGCTACCGCGGCCGCCTCCACGATCTCAAAGCGCACCTTTGCCCCTCGCCGGTAAAGGTCACCCAACACAATCACGTCGTCCGTGTTGAGTTCACGGGGTTGGTTAGGTTCCAGCAGCACGCTGTTGACTTCGGTGCCGGCCGTCGAGTTGTTGTCGGTAATGAAGAACTTACCCAATCGCTTGTCGAACTGGATGGTGCAATGGTCGCCGCTGACGGTGCTGATGTCATCTTCATCGTACAACGACACGTCGGACAGTTTGGGGTTGCGGCCGAGGGTTGTCCGGTTACTCTTGATCTCGATCGTCACCCCCACCAAGTCTTTACGAGCCACCTCCACGTGCAATTTAGCCAGCACCTTGCCTCGCGCCCCCGCGCCGCCCAGGATCGTCTTGCGGACTTCGGCCACACCCTCCTTAACGGCCGCCCCGGCCGCGCTGGCTAACCGCCCCACCTGCCGGCGGGTGAAGAAGAGAACCACACCCAATATCGCTACCACTCCCCAGGGAGCGTATGTTCTAACATTGTAGATTATGCACTCTTGGCTACGTGGGTTAACGTCGCATGGGTTCTCAATGAGAACAGTAGGGCCTGGTACCTCCACTGGCCGCGTGACTACAATAGGGGTAGGGGTAAAGGGTATAACCCTTATGGCGACCCTAACCGAAGCGCTGGCCTCAATCCCCAATTCATCGTAAACCACCACCTTGAGGACAAGGTCCTGGGACTCTTCAAGGTCACTAATGTCCAACCTGAACTCGAACGGTTCATCGGCTGGCGGATTGGGGATGGGTGGCAGGAGACTTGCGCCTGTTTCCCCATCTTGCAACTCCACCCGATCAATCAGCCGGGGAATACGGTCAGGCCAATCACGTAGTTCGGCCGCCACAACAATTTCGCTCACATCAAACGTCCCTCTGCGTTCATAAGTGGCGTTGTCGCCCGGGGAGGTTATGGCGACTGTGGCCGGCTGCAAGGCCACATTATACTCGCCCACTTCGCCGGCCGCGTCGGCCGTCGCTCCTTGTGGCACAATGGCAACCCGCCGTTGCCCGGACTCGTCCACCCGGCTGCGAAAAGTAGCCTGGTAAGACGTACCCTGGGTCTTGATGTCGCCATAGATGCGGTCGAAATCGGCCGACTGATCGCGGTTGCGGGCCAGGCGCAGGTATTCCCCACCCGTTTGCCCCACCAACGCTTGCAAGACCCCCAGGTTATCCTGGGCCCGGTCGTCAAATTGCTCGGCGTGGAAGGTGTAGAGCTGCACCCGTTGCTCACGGGCGTCGCCGGACAAGTTTTGGGCGTCGGTAATGGGCGTGGACTGGCTGGCCCGCTCGATCAGGCGGCCGACGTAGATGACGGCCGCGCTGGTGTGACCCGGATCCGTCAGGCGATCCAGACCAGTGAGGGCTGATTCAACCCCCAGCAGGCCGCGCGTGTCCCGCGAGGTATCCGGTGAACTACTGAGCGAGAATCTCTCGACCTCGCGTAGAAAGGCGGCGGCCGACGTGGTGGGCGGCAATACCGTTTCTGTTCTGTCTTCGCTCCCGCCCGTACCCCGCTGGGCCAGGATGGCCACCGTGTCCACCCCATCGCGGAAAAACCCACCGCTGACAAAGTGGTTCATGCTCTGGCGGATCAACTCTTCGCCAAAGCTATTGAAGTCGGCGTAGCGGCCGACGTCCACGACGAAATAGACGTAGACGGGGGCCACCGTTGGCGCGCTCAGTTGAAAGTTGACTCCTTCATCATTTTCATTGACCAGTTCACCATTCTCGTAAATGTCAATATCCTGCTTGGTCAACTGGCCAGGTATGCGGCCGTCACTATCGAGTGCGCGAAAGCTCACCGTCACCTGCGGGAAGGCGTCAGCCTGCACACCGGTCACAAAGGCTGTCTCCACGCCGGCGGCGGCGGCCGGGCGCGCCGACAAAATCCAGGCGATAGTCAGGAAAAAAAAGACACGACGCAACGAACCGAACATAAGAATCCCCTTTTCCTATGAACTGGCCCTTATCCTTTGGAAAAGCTCACGGCTCATGGGCAAGATGGCACGTAGCTCACAACACTTCGCTCATAAACCGTTAATAGTACCGCCAGATAGACATTCTGGCAAATAGATAAAACCTGCTAGATCTGGCAAAAGGTGATAGAATCACGTCCGAAATTCTGGAAACGCGGTTCAAGGGAGTAATCGTGCGGCCGTTCAAAGAACTTGTTTTTAGATGGAGTCCGTTAATCTGGGTCACCCTGTTCTACTGGTGGCCGGCCGTAGCTGCGGCCACTACATTCCAGACGGCCGCCACGGAGGTCGTCATCAACTTCGTGGAGGAAGTGGAGGGCGACCAGGCCCTCACCTTAAACGTTTACTTCACCCTCGTAGAAACGGGGACGGGGCAGGTGGCGACCCGCGCCGACGTGGACTCAGCCACAATCAGCCTAAACGCCGACGGCCGCGTCTATCCAGTCCAGGTCGAACGGCCGACCACCCCCATTTACCTGGCCCTGGTGCTGGACGCCAGCGGCAGTATGCGTGACGCAGTGGCGGCTATGCGCCAGGCGGCCATCGAGGCCATTGGAGAAGCTCCACCGGCCGCCTACTTTATGGTCCTCAAATTCAACGAGACCACCACCCCCCTTTTGCCCACCTTCACGGCCGACCACGACCAGGTGATCGCCGCGATAAACAGCCTCGAAGTAGACGATAGCGGTACCTGCCTGTACGACGCCACCTACGCCGCCATTGACCTGCTCCAGCAAGTCACCCAAAACGTCGGCCCCGCCCGCCGGGCCGTCATTCTCTTTACCGACGGCCGCGACGAGCGCACGGCCGGCCACGGCGACACCTGTAGCCAACACACCTCCGACCAGGTCATCCAATACGCCATAGCCCCCAACACCCGCACACCCCTCTATACCATTGGCATGTCCGGCAGTCCTTATGGCATAGACAGCGCGGAGTTGAGCCGGATAGCCAAAGAAACGGGCGGCCTATCCGACGTAGATACCCAGGCTGGCCTATCCGACGTCTTCCGGCGCACGATGGAGGCCCTCAAGAGTCAATGGCTGGCCTGGGCCCAGGTCTACCCCAGGCCAGGCCCCCAGTTAGCTACCTTGAGCGTCATCCAGCGCGATAATCCACTGCCCATCGGCGAATCCTTCACCTTCACGGCCGGCCGCGACTATGCCCCACCCTTACAGCCAGTTGAGGCCAACCCGGGTAGCTTCTCTTTTGATCAGACCCAAGGCGTCTACGTGCTATCTCCCCTCTTAGGGGCCACTGAACAGATAGGCCAGTTGGAGGTCTCCACCTGGGATACCGAGAACGGCGTTCAGGTCGGCGCGCCGGTCATCCTGGCTAACCCCGGCCCCCGACCCAGTATCCTCATTCCCACCACGGGTCTGACGGCCGGCCGCGAGTATACCTTGCGCCTATCCGCCTTCACCGCCGACGGCGAGCCACTCAAGAACGAACGAGGGGAGACCGTCTTATTAGAGCATACTTTTCGCTATGACCCCGGCGAGAACAGCGAACCCACCCTGGCTATCGCCTCGGTCACGCTGGCGGCCGATAGTACAGAATTGACTCTAGCCTTACAAACAGAAAACAGTAACCGTATCACCGGCTACGAAGGCTGGCTGGTAGACCAGAATACCAACAACCGCGTCTACACCCTGGCCACAAACGTAACGGCCGCCAACACCCTCACCGCCTCTTTAGCCGGCCTGAACACCGGCCAATACACCATCATTCTCGTCGGCCGGGGCGCAGACAGTCAGCCATTGGTAGAAACCAGGTATCCCGACTGGGTCTACGTCTCACCGGAGCCCCCTTCCATTATAGAACGCATTGGGGCCGCCCTGGCAGAGACGCCCATCATCATTGTCTTCATCATCCTCATTCTCCTGGTCGCCGTCGCCGTCGTCGTGTGGCTTTGGGCCAGGGCGCAGCAGACGAGTGGAATCAAGGTGCTGTCGGAGAGACTGCGACCACGCCGCCAAACCGCGCCACCCATCCACCACACCCGGCTATATGGCGCGGCCCCGGCCGCCCCCTCCTACCGCCCCACTCTAGTCCTAGCACCGACCCTGCAAATCACCGTAGATCGCTCGCCTGACCCCGAAATGGTAGGGGCCAGGCAAACCGTTACCAGCACCCCCTTTACCATCGGCCGGGGTAGCTGCCACCTCAACGTCAACCAGGATCCGCGCGTCTCCCGCCAGCACGCCACCATCATCCGCGAAGGACACACCTTTCTCATCAGGGATGACGGTAGCACCCATGGCACGTTTGTCAACGATGAACCCCTCCTCCCCCAGCAGCCCTTTCCCATTCCAACGGCCGGGGCCGTGCACATCCGCCTCGGCCCCTTAACCCACCTCACCCTCCGCATGGTCACTGATGACTTCTAGCCAGCGCGAGAACTTAGGCTTTTACGGCTCTACCAACTTTGGCGGGATTTGACCCGTGAAACGTGAAACGTGAGGCGTGAATACCTCTGGTCACGTTTCACGTTTCACGTTTCACGCTGTGTTTTGTCACGTTAAGTCCTGCAGAACCACTTTTACTGAAAAATCCCTTCTTTTCACTCTTGACAACAACGCCATTCCTGTTTACACTGTAGCCATAGTGTGCCATGTACACCCGGCCAAAGTCTTATCAATTACCTGAGTAGGAATGGTCATTTGTGAATGTCCGGCCGGGCAGGAGGCCAATTATATTGGAGCATTACCATAGTCAGTACATCGAAATGAGGAGCAAGCACCCCCAGGTGCGGCTCGGCACGTGGGCGTGCCTCACTCCTCCTGGCTTCGATCTACTGATAGTAAGTGAGGGTCAACAGCATGAACGAGAAAATTCAAGCCACTTACGAAGAGTTGGACAGTGTGGCCAAGCTCTTTGCCCAACAGGCCGACGCCATTGGAAAAACGCTGCAAAGTGTACAAGGAGCGATGGATAGTCTGCAAGGAGGGGGCTGGATCGGCCGCGGCGCCGACGCATTTTTTGCCGAAATGAGTGACGAAGTGTTACCGGCCGTCCAACGGCTAGGCCAGGCCCTGGAGCAAGGCGGCCAGACCACCCAACAGATCAGCGCCACCGTTGCCCAGGCAGAAGACGAAGCCAGCTCACGCTTCCGCTTGAGCTAAACGTCGTTCGTAGCAGGCGCCTTCCGTGCCGCCGGCGATCAATCGCCTACTACGAACCCATTTCAGGAGGTTTCCCATGTCCGAAATCAAAATGGATTACGCCCTGATGGAAGAGATGAGCCGCGTATTCCGCCAGGGTGTGCAGCAGTTAGAAGACACAACCAGCCAGATGAACAGCATCGCGGCTACCCTGGAAGGTGGGGCCCTACTCGGCCGAGGGGGTGACGCCTTCGTCGAAGCCATTCGCGGGCCACTCAGTTCGGCGATAACCCGCCTGCGCGAAAAGTTCGACGAACTAGCCAATGACGTAGACGCAGCCGCCAACGACATGCGGCAGGCTGACACCCAAACCAAAGGCTACTATGGTTAGGACGGCCGCTGTCCAAACCAGTCAAAAAGGTGGTGAACCATGTCTATTTCTAGTGCCTTACTCAGTTTTGCACGTAGTGTCGTCCAGAGTGTCATCAGCCAGGTGACTCAACAAATGAACGTCGTCCAGGAGCAGGCTTACGATCAGGTGAAGGCCATGGTCGCCCAAACCGTAGGTGGGGCCTGGCGCGGCCAGGGGGCAGACGCCTTCGTCAACGAAATCAATACCGTCATGCTGCCCCAAATCGTCCAGAGTATCACATCCATCACGGCCATCAACAGCAGCATCCAGTTTGCTTCCGAAGTCATTGATCGAGCCGATGAGCAGGTGAGCGCGGCCGTCAACACCCTGGCCGACACCTTCTCCTCTATTTACTAGCCCCGCGTCCCCAACCAGAGCGGAGGATAAGCATCATTTTAGGAAAGGGAAATTATGGCAGACAACGGCATTTTCATGGATCTGGAAGCCGTGCGCGGCATGGCTAAGAATTTCGGGGTCGTTGGCAACGTCCTGAAAGGGGTCAGCATGGCCCTCGAAGCGGCCATGCTCGTCCTCAAGACGACCGCCTTCATTGGTTTGGTAGGTGGCTTCGCCGTAGAACGCTACATCGCCAGCATCAAGCCCCAAATAGACAGGCTGGCTGAAATGTGCGAGGAGTTAAACGGCGACCTGGACAAATCGGCCGCCGCCTACGAAAATGGCGACCAGGTAGGTTCTACTCGTTTCTATTAGAAATCGGTAGCTACCCCCCCTCTACTCCCTCTCCCTACCAGGGCGAGGGTGAGATCGGCGTTTGTAGTAGGCACTTCAGTGCCTTGCCTGGCGATGAATCGCCTACTACAAACCGAGTTATTTTCGGACAATCACTTAGAAAGCAGTTCCGTTCAGCAGGAGGGCCAAAACGAGTAAAAGGGTGATAGCCAAAGCCGCGCCGGAGGCGACGGCCACCGTCCCCCAATTGATGACTCGTGGCTTCTTCTCTGGCGGCACCTTGGGAAAATGGCCCAGGAGGTCACTGGCGAAGGCCCAAACGTCCTGCTGGCGATCATGGTAGTCCTGGCTAATGGCCTGTTCCACCACGGCCGGAATGCCCACCAAGTCACGGCGATTCATGGGGGCCGGTGTGTCCTGTAGGACGGAGCGACGCACGTCATCCTCCTTCCGCAGCCGGTAGACGAACGCCGGCCGCCCCGCCAGCATCTCATAAAAGATCAATCCCAGACCGTACACGTCACTGGCCGGGCCACCTCGCCGCCCACGGCCGAGCAGTTCCGGCGCTGTGTAAGCCGCAGCCGCGTAATGAGGATGCCAGTTCAGGCCAATTTCCTGCTCGGGTGTAACGGCTCCTAAATCCAGTAACGTGGGGCGAGGAACTTTTTGCTTATCGAAGCGCACCAGAACTCCATCTGGACTTAGACAGAGGTGAAGTCGGCGCTGCTTGTGCATAAAAACCAGGGCGTCAGCCAGGCTGATAGTCAACCAGCCAGCGCGTCTATACCAGGGCTGGGGGTTACGGGCCAGCGTTTCACGGAGTACGTCCCCCTCCTGGTCCTGGAAAACGGAATAGTATTTGATCTGCCCCCTGAAAACTGTCTTGCTATAATAGGAGACGGTGAGGCTCTCTTGCACGTGGGCTGGCAAGAGTGTTGGCAGCATGGGGTGACGTTGACCTGCCCGCTGAGTCTCCATGAGAAACTCCGCCTCCCGCTCCAGTTGTTGCTGGCAGCCATCGTGGGCCACCTTGAGTAAGACCTGGGTTTGGTCGCGCCTGGCTCGATAGACGGCCGACGTGGGCAACACAACCAATAATTTGACAATCTCAATGTCCCCCAACTGTTCACCATACTCAAGGATGGCCGGCTTGCGTGTGGTCGCGCAATAACCTTCCTGGCACCACAAATTGCCGTCGGCCGCCTGGCGATTACACTGAAGACAAACCTGTTTCATATCTCATAAACCCCAACTCATCCTAAGTATTCGTCCGTAAATAACTTCGTGTTTTGAGTTCCCTTGAGTTCCCTGAGTTCCCTGAGAACTGAGGGAACTTGTGGAAACTTATTTGAGGAATCTTTGCCTGTGGCTGAACCAAAGTATATAGATCGGCCGCCCAGAATACAACCCGAACTCCCCAAACACGAGTTCGAAATCCCTCCCCCACCCAACAAAGAAGAGGGAGGCAACCAGCTGCTCATCCAGGTCGCCCTACCTCTGCTGACGATTATTGGTTACGTCTTCGTGGCGGCGGCCGGCGGGCGCAGCGCTCTACTACTAATCCCCATGGGCATCGCCGTCGTTGGCTCCAGCGCCTTGGCCTTCTACACAGCCCGGCGCAACAAACAGCTACGCGCCGAAAAGGAGGCAGCCTACCACGAACGACTGTTGGAGTTACGCAGTGAGATGGATCGTTACCACGACGCCCAGCGCCGTTTCTACAACTACAATTACCCAGACCCGGCGACTGTTCTGGCCCTGGCCGCCACCGCCGCCAGCCAGGCCACGACTACCCCTTCCCCCAACGGGCAACCGCCCCAGGCGCGCTTGTGGGAGAGGCGTACCAGCGACGGTGATTTCGGCCGCCTGCGCCTGGGCATAGGCACACTGCCCTCCACCGTCACCTACGAAATCTCTCAAGCCGATAACTTCGACGACCCCCAAATGCGCGACGCTCTACGCCTGGACAACGATTCCCGCTACGTCAGCGATGTGCCTATTACTATCCCCCTCCGCCAGCCGGCCGGAGATAAGGTAGCCCAAGACGCTCCCCCAGTTCGGCACGCGCTAGGCATAGCTGGCAACAAAGAAGCCGGGGTCTATGCCTGTGCGCGGGCCATTCTGACCCACTACGCCGCTTTTCACGCCCCCACCGACGCCCGCCTATACGTCCTGGGCCAGAACAAAACACCCTGGCAGTGGGCCACTCCCTTACCCCACTGCCAGGAAGCCAAAGGCCAGACCTTGTGCTTCGAGGACGACCAGGATCGGGAGGCCGGCAAGGAGAAGAGTAACGTCTACCAGTTTCTCAAAATACTACGGCGGACGCTAGACGAGCGGAAACTGCGCCTGGAAGACCAGAACAACCGGGCAGACGTCACCTTACCCTTCTTGCTTATCGTCGTAGACCTTCTACGACCCTTACCCGATAACTCACGGTTGAAGGACCTGGAAAGTGACCCGGCTTTCTCCTTACTCTTCGAGGAAGGGGTGCGTTTAGGGGCGGCCGTCATCTTCCTCGTTCCCACCCGCGCCCAAATTCCGGGCGGCTGCAACGCCGTCGTCGAAGTAACCGTGCTGGAGCCCAACGCTGACCCTGATCCTAGCCATCGGCACGAAGTCAGTTTCATCTACGCCGAGGTCGGCGTCAACACTCCTCGTTACGTCGGCCGGGCCGACTTCCTACCCAGGGTGGAGGCCGTGACCGAATTTGCCCGGCAGTTAAGCCCCCTAACCATCCGCAAAAGCTACGGGGCCGATCTCCCTCTGAGCGTTCCCCTCCTGGATATGTTGAACGTTTCGTCTATTGAGGAACTCAGACAGCAGACGCTAGAAAATTGGGAGCGTAGCCAGAAGACGGCCGAATGGCTCAAAGCCCCCATCGGCCGCCTGTCCGGGGGCGACGTGCGTGCCCTGACCCTTTCGGCCGACGCCGATGGGGTGCATGGTCTGGTGGCTGGTAGCACTGGCTCTGGTAAGTCGGAACTGCTGATGACGCTCATCCTGGCCCTCGCCTTGCATTACGACCCCAGCATCATCAACTTCGTCCTGGTGGACTTCAAGGGTGGAACGGCCTTTGACCCCTTCAAGACGTTGCCTCATTGTGTAGACATTGTAACCAACCTCAGTACCTCGGCCGTCGAGCGCATGTTTGCGGCCATCAAGGCCGAACTAAACCGCCGCCAGGCCCTCAACGTGGCTACCGAATCCAAACACATCGTCCACTACCGCGAACGGGGTCTCCACGCGCCACCTTACGGCCAGTCGAAGTCCATCAAAGACAAGACCTATAGCACCGCTCCCTACCCCCACCTGTTCATTATCATAGACGAATTTGCCGAGATGATTGCCGAGAAGCCAGAATTCAAGGCGGAGTTGAATAGTATCACTCGCCTGGGGCGAGCCCTGGGGGTGACGTTGATCCTGGCGGCCCAACGGCCGAGCGGCGTCACCGACCAGATGCGGGCCAATATCAAATTCCGCATCTGCCTACGAGTGGAAACCCGTGAGGAAAGCTCGGAGGTGCTGCGGCGGCCGGACGCAGCCTACCTGCCCAATGGCGTGCCTGGCCGGGGCTATCTACAGGTAGGCAACGAAAGTATTGAGGTGGTTCAGGTGGCCTATTCCGGTGGTGAGTACACAGGCGCCCAACAAAGCCGCCCCAAAGTCATCTGGAAGAATCGCCCCAAGGCGGCCGATAGTTCCCCGGCCGAGGAAGAAGCCCCTAAGTTGTACAAGGTGCTGGTAGACATGGTAAAAGAGACGGCCCAGACCCACTCCCTCCGCC
>JBFMFT010000138.1:0-11057 GCA_040751925.1 Chloroflexota bacterium | reverse complement strand
GCTCTGGGCAAGTTAAAAACGTGCCCCACAAACTACAGACAGGAGAGTTCTAATCATGGCTTTTACCCATATCCAAGTACCTGATGGTGACCAGATCACCTACACCGACGGCAAGCTGCACGTCCCCGACCACCCCATCGTCGCCTACATCGAAGGCGACGGTACGGGCATAGACATCACCCCGGCCGCCCTGCGCGTCTGGAATGCGGCCGTGGAGAGGGCTTACCATGGCCGACGCCGCATCGCCTGGATGGAAATCTACGCTGGCGAGAAGGCCAATGATCTTTATGGCACATACATGCCTCAAGAAACCTTCGAGGCTCTGCGCCAATACGTCGTCGGCATCAAAGGCCCCCTCACCACTCCCGTCGGCGGCGGTTTCCGCAGCCTCAACGTCACCTTGCGACAGGTGCTAGACCTCTACGCCTGCGTGCGGCCGGTTTACTACATCCCCGGCTCACCCAGCCCCGTGCGCGAACCGCAGAACATGAACATCGTCATCTTCCGTGAAAACACAGAGGACGTGTACGCCGGTATCGAATGGCCGGCCAACTCGACCGAGGCCCAATCCCTCGTCCAGTACATGAATGACAAGCTGGGCAAGAACATTAGTCCGGCCGCCGCCATCGGCATCAAACCCATCACCGAGATGGGCAGCAAGCGGCTGGTCCGCATGGCGATTCGTTACGCCATCGAGCGCGGCCGGCGCAGCGTCACCCTCGTCCACAAGGGCAACATTATGAAGTTTACCGAGGGGGCCTTCAAGAACTGGGGCTATGAAGTGGCCGCCCAGGAATTTGGCGAACAGACCATCCGCGAGGATGAGTTGTGGGAGAAATATGACGGCAAAGCCCCGGCCGGAAAAATCGTCGTCAACGACCGCATCGCCGACAATATGTTCCAACAACTGCTGACCCGCACCCAGGATTACGACGTGATCGCCACCCTCAACTTGAACGGCGACTACCTGAGTGACGCGGCCGCCGCCCAGGTCGGGGGGTTGGGCATGGCTCCTGGTGGCAACATCGGCGACGGAGTGGCTCTCTTCGAGGCCACGCACGGCACGGCCCCCAAATACGCTGGGCAGGACAAGGTCAATCCCGGCAGTCTCATCCTGAGTGGGGTGATGATGTTAGAGTACATGGGTTGGTTCGAGGCGGCCGGGCTGGTCAGCCAGGCCGTCGGCCGGGCCATCCAGCATAAAACCGTCACCTACGACCTGGCCCGCCAGATGGACGGGGCAACCCTCCTCAGCACCTCCCAATTTGCCGAGGCCATTGTCAGCAATATGTAGGTCACGTTTGTAAACGTGACCTACGTCACCCCCACCATGACCCAGGTTATCACGCTCGAACTACCTGACGAAACAGCGCAACGTTACCGGCGCAGCGCCAACGCGGCCCGCAAAAAGCTAGAGGAATTTCTAATCGAACGTCTCGCCGAGGCCGCCCCTCCCCTGGTAGATAGCTTACCCACGCCATTGAGCGAGGAATTGAAAGCCCTGGAGGAACTTGACAACGAGGCGTTGTGGAAAGTTGCCCGCAGCCAGTTATCCCGCGCCAAGCAACGGCAATATGAGACCCTTCTGGAGCGTAATAGGCAGGGGAATATCATGGTCGAGGAAAAGGAAACTCTGCACGAACTCGGTGAAGAAGCCCGTCGGTTGACGCTCAAAAAGGCTCATGCTTATATGCTCCTAAAGTGGCGTGGACAGGCTATCCCTACAATAGAACAATTACGGAATTTGGAGTGACCAAAAAGCGCACGATGTTTGCACTTTTTACGCCCACCTCTGGTATAGAGACGTTCCGGCGGAACGTCTCTACAGTGGTGCAAGCCCAAAAGTGCAAAGATAGTGAAGCGAATTCCCCGGTCACTCCGTCGGCAATTGACGGCCGAATTCGGCAACCAATGTGCCTATTGCCACACTCTGACCCTGATCACCGGAGGGCGTATGGTCATTGACCATATCATCCCCGAAATAGCCGGCGGGCAGACCGAGTGGGCCAATGTATGCCTGGCCTGCCATTCCTGCAATGAATTTAAGGGTACTCAGGTCAAGGCCACTGACTTCAAGACTGGTCGGCAAGTGCCGCTGTTTCACCCACGCCAGCAATCGTGGCGAGAGCATTTCCGGTGGAGCGCAGACGGCTGTGAGATAGTTGGTCTAACACCCACCGGCCGGGCGACGATAGTCGCCTTAAACATGAACAACTTCGAAATTGTGGAAGCACGCCGTCGTTGGGTGGCCGTAGGTTGGCACCCGCCACTTGAGGACGTCTAACGCTCGTAGGCAGACAGCGTAAGGCTCAAGCTCGGGCCGGTTTCCTGACCGTGCCCATTGGCGCGGAGGTGGCAGGAGATTACAAAACTTACTTCACTCAGACGATGGTCCAACTCAGTACATTTGAATTGCCCGACGAAACACAGGGCAGCGCGAAAGTTACTCGCCAGGAACCAGAGGCGTTTCGGGCACGCTGGCAGGCGGTGGAGGCTATTACGTTAGCGGAGCAGCGGTCCGCCTCTATCGCTATGCGTTGGCAGCAACTAAACGCCATTTACCAACTGGGAGAGGCTCTAGGATTACTAGCAGGGCTGGCGGCCGACAGGCAGGAAGAAGTTGTCCGCCAACGATGGTGTAGACTAAAGAGCATCATAGCATGACCTGCAAGTTGGTTATGAGTCGGATGCTCAAGACTTGAGAAGTCTTTTCGACCTCTGAACTCTGGCCCTACTAATTCGCTCGTCCACTGTATTCCGGGCAATCACTTCGTAGAGGACGGCGTGGGCATTGCCCTGCTTGCGGAGAACCCGGCCGAGCCGCTGCACGTATTCCCTGGCGCTGGCGCTGCCCCCTAATACGACAGCTATCTTGGCCTCTGGCACGTCTACCCCCTCGTTCAATACCTTAGAGGTGACAATAGCCCGGTACACCCCCGTCCGAAAGCCGTCCAGGATGGCCTGGCGTTCGGCCGCTTTGGTCTGGTGGGTAATCGCCGGAATGAGGTGGCGGCGGGCGATCTCGTAGGCAAAGCGGTTGTGGGCGGTGAAGATGAGCATCGGCCGCTCGCGGTGTTCGCGCAGCAGTTGGTCTAAAGCGTCCAGCTTACCTCGTGCCTGGTGGACGATTTCTTTGAGCTTGAGTTCGGCCACTTTGGCCCGCCGGGCCTCGGCTTCCTGCGCGCTGCGGCGGGTGAAGACCTCCCACCAACCCGCCCCATGCCGCTCGCGCAAACCGGCTTCACGCACGTAGCCGGTGTAGGTGGCGTAGGCGGTGTCGTAGGCTTCCCGTTCGGCCGGAGTCAACTCGATCCGAATCCGCTCGGTGCGATACTCGGCCAACTGCTCGCCGGTCAGGTCGTCCACGCGCTTGCGGTAGACGACGGGGCCGACCAACTCCTCCAGAAGAGGGCCAGGGAGCAGAGGGGCAGAGGTGCGGAGGGGCAAAGGCGCGTTACCCCTGCCCCCCTGCTCCCCTGCTCCTCCGCTCCCCTGCTCTTCAGGATAAGTTGCCGTCAGTCCCAGGCGGAAGGGGGCGGCGCAGATGAGGGCGATTTCGTGCCAGGTAGGAGCAGGCAGGTGGTGGATTTCGTCGAAAACCAGCAGCTTGAACTGGTCGCCCAGGGTTTCGGCGTGGGCCCACGCGCTGGCGTAGGTGGTTACGGTGATGGGCTGCATCTCCTTCTCCAAGCCGTACCAAAGGCCAATGGAGGTGCGGAAAGCCGCCTCTAGCCGGACGTACCACTGGTGCAGAAGGTCAACAGTGGGTACGACGATGAGCGTGCTAACGGCCGTCTCCGCTATCGCCCGCACGGCCACCAGCGTCTTACCCGCGCCGGTGGGTAAGACGACGCTCCCCCAACGGCCGGCCGCTCGCCAGGCATCCAGGGCTTCCATTTGGTAGTCGTGCAGGTCACGGTTATCGTGGCAGACCAGGTTCAGGTTTTGCCAGCGGGGGATGGTGTTGCGGATACCGTGCTCTTGCAGCCAGGGCTTAACAAGGCGGTAGTGGACGGCCGGGCAGCGCCACTTCCCTTCCAGCCAGCGAAAGACGGCCGGCGGCGTGATAGATTGGTCTATCCCATCCAGAACAATCGTCCCGCCCAGAAACCAGGCGCGGGGCGAATCGTCAAGCTGTACCATACAGGCCATTTTTATATCGCGAATACCGCGAATGAACGAATGACGCGAATAGGAGAAAACCCCGTAGGTTTCGGAAACCTACGGGGTTTTGTAGCTGTTGCCGTGAATGTATTCGCCAGGTACACTTCCTCCTATGGCTCACGCGCACGCCCATTCACATTTTGGCGATCTGACCAGGCAGACGACGACCCGCCTGGCGCTGGCTTTTGGTCTTACCCTGGCCTTCGTCGCTATCGAAGCGACGGCCGGACTCTGGGCGAACAGCCTGGCTTTGTTGACAGACGCTGCCCATAACTTGACTGACGTGATTGCCTTAGCCTTGAGCTGGTACGCCATGCGCCTAACGACCCAGCCAGCCCATTCCGGCAAGACGTATGGCTACCATCGGGCGGGTATTCTGGCCGCCTTGATCAACTCGACGACGCTAGTGTTAATAGCCGTTGGTATCTTTTATGAAGCCTACCGCCGGCTGCTGTCCCCTCCCTCCGTCGAAGCCAACGTTCTGATTGGTGTCGGCCTGGTGGCCTTGCTTATCAACGCCGGCACGGCCTGGCTCGTCAAACGCGGCAGTGAACATGACTTGAACCTTCGCAGCGCCTTTGTCCACCTGATGGGAGACGTAATTTCTACCATTGGCGCGGTCGTCGCCGGGGTCATCATCGCTTTCACCGGCCTGAATTTCCTCGATCCGTTGGTCAGCGTTTTCATTGGATTGCTGATCTTGTGGAACGCCTGGCTGATCCTGCGGGAGACAGTGGATATTTTGCTAGAAAGCACACCCCGCGATATAGACATGGGCAAGATGGTGCGGGACTTGATGAGCGTGGAGGGGGTCAGCGGCGTACACGACCTGCACGTGTGGAGCATTTCACAGAGCTTACGGGCCTTGTCGGCCCACCTTGTGACGGAGGATATGTTGAACAGTGAAGGGGCGGCCATTCAGCGGGCCGTCAATGAACTGTTGCACCACAACTACGGTATTGCTCACGCCACCCTACAACTGGAGTGCGATGGCTGTGAACCCGATTTGCTTTATTGTGACATGACGGACGCGGGCCATTATCATTATGACACTGGAGTTTGAGAGGCTAACTGACTCCCTGGTGGAGATGGCCCAGAGCGCGGTGCGGCGGCAGCAGCAAGTGGATAAGCAATTGGCCGCGCTGCTGGATAGGCTGCACAGCCACGCGGCCGATTGGGATACCCTGGCCGCCTGTCTGCAAAAGGCCCAAGACCAGATGGACGCCAAATTCTTCCGCGCCGCCCGGCCGTCGGATACCGATGAGCCACTCGACGCGGCCGTGCCTTCTCCCGCCTGCCCGCCCACAGCAACTCTCCTGGCTACCGATGGCTCCCAGATTATACCTGACCGTCACGCCGCCTTTCTCTATTATCTCATCAACGTTGGCGTCATTGTTTATTATCACGGTTGCGGCCGGCCGCCGGAAACGCTGACCGTGCCTAGATTGGATTATCCGCGTGAGGAATTGTTCGTGAATGGTGACGTGGATGAGAGTGATGATTTCGCCGTCGGCCGCTCGGCCATTGGGGTGCGCCGTGACCTGGCCGAAATAGGAACTTTGGCTGATACGGCCTGGCAATTGCGCCACGAACCCCGGCCGCTGCTGACAACGCTCGACCAGCGGTTACTCTACTGGCCGGTAGGCAGCGCGGGCGCTTCGGAAAGCAAGGAAGCGATTCTGAGCTGGCTGGCGGGGATGACCAAAATCCGCGACGCGGGTGGGCTGCTGGCCGGCTACATTGACCGGCCGGGCAAAAGCTCTGTCGTCACCCTGTTGCAGACATTGGACGTGGAGCAGCCGGGCTTTGATCCGCACACACTGACAGGACGAGCGGAGTGGCAGCGGCCGACCGACGTGGCTCTCTTTAGCCAAATTCTGCGACCTGGGCAGCGCAGCAAGGTATTCGTGGACGTGTCCGAACACAATACGCGCTTTGCCGAGAATGACCCGCTCAACGAAGTGTGCTTTTTCTATCTCAATCCCGGCCGCCACGGGAGCCAGATCGCCCGCGTGGATATTCCGCGCTGGGTGGCCGAGGATAAGACGGCCGTAGACACCGTTCACGCCCTCTTGTACGACCAGTGCCAGCTTTTGGGTGATTATCCTTATTTGTTGGCTCGCGCTGACGAGATGGCCGTGGTCGGCCGGCAAGACCAGGCCGAACTGGACTTCCGCATTGCCCTGTCCATGCAGGCGGTGGGGCTGGAAGGGACTATCACCGCCAAGCAACAGAGCAAAGAGGCGGCCCGCAGCGGCCGCACGCGCTATGAGATGTAGCAGGTGGCAGGTAGCAGGTGGCAGGTAGCAGGTAGCAAGTAGCAAGTAAGACTTGCCACTTGCCACTTACCACTTGCCACTTGCTACTACTGAGAGCCAAAAGGAATGGTAGATCAGACACAAATCCAAAATCCAAAATCCAAAATCCAAAATCCTGAAGTGGGTCGGGTGCTAAGGGCCAGCACGGCCGGCTTTGCCGTTGGTTGCCGGGTTGGGCAATTGTCGGCCCCTGGCTTTGGCAGTCTGGTCAAGGCCCAGCCGGTGGATGAGCGGGAGGCTATCTACGGCCTCATCTATGACATGCACATTGACGACGACCAGTTGGTGCGCCGGCTGGTCATGGCCGATAGTCCGCGCCAGGAGGTCATTGACGACCAACGACGCAACCGGCTGCTGCCGATTGAGATGAGCGTGCTGGCGGTGGGCTACCGGCTGAACGGCCGCTTCTATTACGGCCTTCCTCCCCGGCCGCCCCTCAACCTCGACCCGGTTTTTCTCTGCCTGGAACCGGACGAGGCGCGGGCTTTCACCGACCAACTGGGCTATTTGCGGCTGGTCGTGCGGGCGGCCGATAGACTGCCGGTAGACCAATTGTTGGTGGCTCACCTGGAAGAGATGCGCCGGCGACGGGGCGACGATAACGCCTGGGCCTTGCGGGCTATCCAGGAACTCATCGAACTGCTCCGCAACAACTACGACGCGCTGGCGCCGACGTTGGAAGCCTTGAGTGAGGCATTGCCCGAACTACCTGGCGCAACCTTTCTGAGACAACCGCGTATAGGGGGTGTAGTGTCAGGAGAATAATCGTTTGGACGAGGAACAGGGCTGGCTGGCAGAGGCCAGGCGAGGTGACAAGGCGGCGTTCGGCCGGCTGATCGAAGCCTACCAGACGCCTGTCTTTAACCTGGCCTATCGTATGTTGAATAATGCAGCCGAGGCCGAAGAAGCGGCTCAGGAGACCTTTGTCCGCGCCTATACGCGCCTGGGCAGTTACGATCCGCAGCACAAGTTTAGCACGTGGATCCTTTCGATTGCCTCAAACTACTGCATTGACCAATTGCGGAAGCGGCGGGCGGTGATCCTCTCCATTGATGACCCGTTGCCGCCACACCCGGCTCTGATGTCCGACAAGGAGCAGGGGCCGGAGGGGCAGTTGGTTCTCGACGAGCAACAGCGCTTGGTGCAGTCTTTGTTAGCCGAATTGCCCGACGATTACCGGCAAACAGTCGTCCTGCGCTATTGGTATGATTTGTCTTATGAGGAAATTGCTGAAGTGATGAAGACGACAGTCAGCGCGATTAAATCACGTCTGTTCCGGGCGCGGCGCATCATGGCCGAAGCCCACGAGCAGCCAGTACTGGAGTTCGCTTAGTAGCCAAATGCCAACAAGTTCCCGCGAGTTCCCTCAGTTCCCAGGGAACTCAAGGAACTCGCGGGAACTCTAACGCTAACTTATTTGGGGACAGTTACTTACGGAGAGACGTATGACCCACGACGAAGCCTACGTCCTGATGATGGAAGCCCTGGATGGAACACTGACCCACGGTGAGCGGTTGGAGCTGGAAAGCCACCTGCACTTCTGCCTGAGTTGCCGGCAGGAGTGGTACACCGTTCAGGCCATTGATAACCTGTTCCGGCAAACGCCGGCTCTCAGCCCGGCCGCTGGTTTCGCCGAGCGCACCCTGGCTCGCCTGCCGCGTTCCCCCTATCGCCTGTGGGTTTTGGCTGGCTTATACCTGACCTTGCTCCTCATTGGGCTATTGCCTCTGGCTATCGTGTCGCTGATTGCCGGCCGTCTCGGTTCGGTTGTCACGAACCCAACTCTGGCGCAGTCGGCCGCCCAACTGTGGCAAATGATCCAGGCCGTCCTGGGGGCCATCGGGCAGGGCCTGGGCGGCTTGGGCGCTTACGTGGGTGAGCATCCGGCCGTCCTGGGCTGGCTCTTCCTGCTGGCCGGCCTCACCTTCGTCTGGGGCGGCGTCTATAGCCAATTGGTCGGCCAGAGGAGAGTGGCTTGATGCGCTTCACCGCCGAGACGCGGAGGCCGCCGAGTTAAGGAATGAGTGATGAGTGATGAGGATTGTGCCACTCATGACTCATCACTCAACCCTCATCACTAAAAGGCTGCGCCTCTGCGGTGAGCCGTTTTCAGATATGAAATATCTTCGCATCCTACTCATCCTGATCCTGCTGATCACTGTACCGGCCGGGTTGGCCCTGGCCGCCGGCCGCGCCGATAAAGTCATCGAGGCTGGCGACACGGTCAATGAAGATCTCAGCGTGATCAGCGAGAAATTGGAGATTGCGGAGGGGGCGACGGTCAATGGCGACGTTGCCGTTTTTGGTGCCCAGGCGACGATTGACGGCAACGTAACCGGCGACCTGTCTATCTTTGGCGGCGAGGTAACTTTGTCGGGCAACGTGGATGGCGACCTGGTTATTTTTGGCGGCAACCTGGAGGTGGCGGAGGCGGCCGACGTGGGCGGCGAATGTGTTTCGTTAGGGGGCAGCTTGGTAGGTGAGGGGGTGGAATCTCTGGCCTGCGCCACCGCGCGCGGGCTGGATGGCTTGCGGTTGCCCAATTTCAATGCTCCACAGCCCCCCTCCACACCACCCACTTTACCCAACGCTTTGCTCTTTGTGGGTCGCGTGGGCGCGGCCGTTGGCAATAGTCTCATCCTGGGATTGGTGGCGCTGGTCATTGTTTCTTTGTGGCCGACTCATTTTGATCGGGTTAGCCAGGCGGTGTTGAGCCGGCCGCTCACCAGTGGCGTCGTGGGGTTGCTAACGGCGGTGGCTGTGCCTTCTTTGGCGGCTCTGCTGGCCTTGATCTCTGCGCCCCTGTTGCTCATCTGTATCGGCCTACTGGGCTATGCTGTGGTCGTGGTGATGGTGGCAGTTCTGGCGGCGGCCGTCCTCTTTGGCTGGATCGTCATTGGCGATTTGCTGGGCCAACAATTGGCGCGAGGGTTCAAGCTAACCACCCAGGGGCGGCCGGCGGCGGCCGCTCTAGGAACCGTTACGCTGACCCTGCTCCTGGGCCTTTTGAGCCTCTTCCACCTGTCCGTCGGCGGATGGCTGCTGATTGTGGCTCTGGCCTCGGTGGGGCTGGGGGCGACGGCGCTGACGCAATTCGGCCGGCGGGCCTATCCGGTGGAGAAGGCCGGCTATTAGTAATTGGTCATTACCAATTACGATGCCTTGCTGGCAATCTGCCCGTACAGGTGGCCGGTGGCGACGGAAATCCACACTGGCCCGGCCAGGCCGGCGATAAACGGCCCACAAATCGTAATGGCCAGGATGGTGATGGCGATGCTCAACACCGCCTGGGCGGCGAAGTTGACCAGAAAGACGATCAAGATGTCGGCCAGGTGAGCGCGGGCGATTCCCAAGACCTCACCAAAGCGGAAAAGCGTCCCGAGCTCGCCGGTGCGGGCATATTGGATGAAGACGGCCGGGGAGACGAAGGCCAGCACCAGGGCCAGCAGTATAAACAGGCAGGTTACAACGATCCAACTGAGGGCAGCTATACCACCCAGGGCGGCCGTCGCGTCTTCGCTGCCTCCTCCCAGCACCGGCAAAAAGGTTACGCCAAAGCCGATGCAAAACAGGAGCAACAAGGGTAGGGAATAGACGAATAGGGCGATAATGACGTAAAGCCCATCCAGGAAAAACTGGCCCAGGTTGTCCCATTCGGGCAGCGGCCGTTCCACCCCCTTCATCACATTGCGGGTGACCGCCACCTGGTAGCCAATCAATAGGGGAATTGGCACAATCAAGAAGGAAAAGAGCATGATTAGCGCGCCGACGCCAATTTTGGTGAGCCACCGCTCGTCCTCGGTAACAAATGTGAAAGCCTTACCAATATCCATAGTGATCCCTCCTTCGTCTTGTCGCCGCCGAGACGCGGAGAACGCAGAGTAAGTGATGAGTGATGAGTGACTCAGCCCTCATTACTCATCACTCATCACTTAAGGAACTTTGCGCCTCAGCGGTGAAACAATCTACGCCCAGCCCTGGTTCTTGGCAAAGTCGGTCAGGACGGGGATGGTAACCATTTGGCCCTGGTAGGCCTGGTAAGCCCAATACAGGGTGATGAGCAGGCCCAGGGGACCGAGAATGCAACCTAATAGGAAAGGCGCGGTGACGGCCGTAATGACGTACAGCACCACGCCCCAAATCAGGGCTTGCATATTGTGGGCCTTGATAAACGGCCGGTTCTTCTTATCTTCCATGAGCAAGAGGATGATGGGAACGATGGGGGTAAAGACGTAAGCTAACGCCGCCCACAAGTGGTCATCGGACGTGACCTCACCACTATCTGTTGGGTTGATTTCTTCGGACATGCTCTGCCTCCATTGCAAAGTTGTACCCTGGTGACAGGGTTGAGACAAAATAAAATACCCCCTACTGGCGATGAGGTGGATGGTTACTGACCAGTCGCGCTCCTAACTCCTCCTGGTTTTAACCTGAGCAGGATTGTATGCCTGTCCGGGTTATTCGTCAACAAAAAAGGGCGGCCGTTCGGCTGCCCTTGCTCATTTTGCGGGGATTGGGGGATTAGGAGATAGGATTGAAGAGAATCTCCCAATCCCCTAATCCCCGCCAGGATCA
>JBFMFT010000137.1:0-11074 GCA_040751925.1 Chloroflexota bacterium | reverse complement strand
AAGGCACCCACCTCCGCATCTACGAAAAACTAGGGGCGCACGTGCTGGAGCGCGACGGCCGCCCCGGTGTCCGTTTCGCCGTCTGGGCCCCCAACGCCCGGCGGGTGGGCGTCGTGGGTAACTTCAACAACTGGGACGGTCGTCGCCACCCCATGTACTTCCACCAGAACAGCGGCGTCTGGGAGCTATTCATCCCCGGCCTCGGCGAAGGCGACCTCTACAAGTACGAGATTCGCACCAACTACCGCGATTATACGGTGGCCAAGGCTGACCCGATTGCTTTCGCCAGTGAACTACGGCCGCACACCGCCTCCACCATCTGGAACATTGACAAACACGAGTGGCGCGACGAAAAGTGGCTGGCCGAACGGGCTAAACGCCAGGCGGCCGACGCCCCCATCAGCGTCTACGAAGTGCACCTGGGCTCCTGGCGGCGCAAAGACGGCGGCGAATGGCTCACCTACCGCGAGCTGGCCGACGCCCTCATCCCCTATGTCCAGGAGATGGGCTACACCCACCTGGAACTGCTGCCAGTGGCCGAACACCCCTACGATGGCTCCTGGGGCTACCAGGTCACCGGCTACTTTGCCCCCACTCGTCGCTTCGGCTCGCCCGACGACTTCCAGGTCTTCGTGGACGCCTGCCACCAGGCCGGCCTCGGCGTCATCTTAGACTGGGTGCCCGCCCACTTCCCCAAAGACCAGCACGGACTGGGTTTCTTTGATGGCACCCACCTGTACGAACACGCCGACCCCCGCCGGGGCGAACACCCCGATTGGGGGACGTATATCTTTAATTACGGCCGCCACGAGGTCCGCCAATTCCTCATCAGCAACGCCCTCTTCTGGCTAGAGAAATACCACGTAGACGGGCTGCGGGTGGACGCCGTCGCCTCCATGCTCTACCTCGACTTCTCCCGCCAGCCCGGCCAATGGCTGCCCAATGTTTACGGCGGCCGCGAAAACCTGGAAGCCGTCGCTTTCATCAAGGCTTTCAATGAGCGGCTACACATCCACTATCCCGACGTTTTGACCATCGCCGAGGAATCCACCTCCTGGGGCGGCGTCACGAAACCCGTCGGCGTTGGCGGCCTGGGCTTCGATTTCAAGTGGAACATGGGCTGGATGCACGACACACTCCGGTACATGGGCAACGACCCCATCTACCGTGCCTTCCATCACGGCACCATGACCTTTTCCCTGCTCTACGCTTTCAACGAAAAGTTCGTCCTACCCTTCTCTCACGACGAGGTGGTTCACCTCAAGCGCAGCCTGTTGAGCAAAATGCCCGGCGACGCCTGGAGCCAATTCGCCAACCTGCGCGCCCTGTTTGCCTACCAGATTGGGCACCCTGGTAAGAAGTTGGTCTTCATGGGTGGGGAGTTCGGCCAATGGCACGAATGGACAGAAAAGTATAGCCTGGACTGGCACCTGCTCGACCAGGATACCAAACACCAGGGCCTACAGGCGTTCGTGCGCGACCTGAACCACCTCTATGTGACGGAACCAGCTCTCTACGAAGACGACAATTCCTGGCAAGGCTTCAGTTGGCTCGACTTGCACGACGCCGACCGCAGCATCCTGGCCTTTGCCCGCCTCGCCCCCCAGAACGGCGACCTGATGCTGGTCGTGTGCAACTTCACGCCCGTCGTCCGCCCCGATTACCGCCTGGGCGTACCCCGCCCCGGCACGTACCAGGAGGTGCTGAACAGCGACGCCAGCCAATACGGCGGCAGCGGCGTGGTCAATCCAGAACCACTGGTCAGCACGCCCCAGCCCTGGCTCGGCCAACCCCATTCCATCAACCTGGCCCTCCCCCCTCTGGCTGTTACCTTTATCAAACTGGCAATCGAGGCAGAGGTAGAAGAGGCAGCGGCCGAAGAAGGCGCAGCGGTCGTAGTGGAGGTGGTGGTGGGCGAGAAAGACACACCGGCCGAAACGGACGAAGTGCCCCTCGCACAACTCTAATCAGCTTCAACTACTATCGTTTTGAAGCATCCTGATTATGCGTTTGGCTAGGTGGTCACTAATTTCGCGGTGGCGTGGGATTGGCTGTGAGACTCCAGTTTTGGGATTGGTATACCAGTCATGCTTGGCCCCGTGTCGAATCAGGACGCAGCCAAACCCCTCGATCTTCTTAATCAGGTCAGTCCGTTTCACGCGACCACTAACTCCTCGACTTTACGAATCCCAGGGATATAGCCACCGACAATATCATGATACAACTCTTTCAGGTGTTCCTTGAGATCATTGAGCGTTTCTCCCTGCGTCCAGTAGTCAGGATAATCCTGGAGGTAGCCGATCCACGTTCCGTTTTCTTGCCAGTACACGATTTTGACAACATTCATGGCTAAATTTCTTGGAGTACCTCTGGCTTCAACCCCCGTAAGTCTCCTCAGAAACCTACGGGGGTTGACAGTCCACTAACCAGCCCCCCAATTCTTGGGCGCCCAACTATAGGGATACGTCGTATCCTCCAGCTCGAGGGCGTAAGTCGTCAGGCGCAGCGGCCGGAACGTATCCACCATCACCGCCAACTCCTCCGTCCTCTCCTTCCCAATAGACCCCTCGTAAGTCCCCGGATGCGGCCCATGCGGGATACCGTTCGGATGAATGGTGAACGAGGCCTGCTCGATGCCCTTGCGCGACATGAAATTGCCCTCGACGTAATACAACACCTCGTCCGAATCCACGTTGGAGTGATTGTAGGGAGCGGGAATCGCCAGGGGGTGATAGTCGAATAGGCGCGGCACAAAGGAACACAAGACAAAGCCCGGCCCGTCGAAAGTCTGGTGGACGGGTGGCGGCTGGTGGACGCGGCCGGTAATCGGCTCAAAGTCCTTGATGTTAAAGGCGTAGGGCCACAAGTGACCATCCCAGCCCACCACGTCCAGGGGGTGATGGTTGTAGACGAAGCGGGTAATGGCCTCACGCCCCTTCACCCGCACCTCAAATTCCCCTTTCTCGTCGTAGGTCATAAGCTGTTCGGGCGGCCGGATGTCTCGTTCGCAATAGGGGGAATGTTCCAGGAATTGGCCGTAATTGTTCAGGTAGCGGCGCGGCGGCTCCACGTGTCCGAAGGCTTCCACCACCAACATCCGCTGTTCGACCCCGCTATCCGGCAAGACGCGCCAAATCACGCCCGTCGGAATCACCAGGTAGTCGCCAGGACGATAATGCAGCAGCCCGTATTGGCTTTCCAGGACGCCCGTCCCCTGGTGGACGAACAGCACTTCGTCACCGTGGCTGTGCTTGTACCAGTAGGGCATGGCTTCCGCCGGCCGCACTACCGACAACACCACGTCACTATTACCCATCAGGGGGACGCGGCCCTCGACAGCATTGCCGCCGGCCGCCAACGCTCCCGACCGCAAATGGCGCGGGCGCAACGGCCCCGGCTCCTCATAGGGTATCGTCACTCGATGAACCAACTCCACCTGGCGCACGCGGGTTGGTGGATGGACGTGGTAGAGAATAGACTGAATCCCAGCAAAGCCGTGAATCCCCATTACTTCCTCGTGATACAGGGAGCCATCGGCCTGCCGGAATTGAACGTGCCGTTTGTGGGGAAGACGGCCGAGTGTGTAGTAATAGGACATTTCTACCTCCGTAGGGGCGAGGCAACGCGGAGAGAAGGCCGCTCGAAGAGACAACCGACTTCCCGCGTTGCCTCGCCCTTACAAATTACCTCGAAGAGCCTGCTCGCGCTCAATCGCCTCGAACAAAGACTTGAAATTGCCCTTGCCGAAGCCGCGTGAGCCATGCCGCTCAATGATCTCAAAGAAAAGGGTCGGCCGATCTTCCACCGGCTTGGTGAAAATTTGCAGAAGATAGCCTTCGTCGTCACGGTCTACCAGAATACCCAGTTCGGCCAACTTGTCTACCGGCTCGTCAATCTTGCCCACGCGCTGCTCCAACACGTCGTAGTAAGTCGTGGGTACGCGCAGGAATTCAATGCCATTCTCCCGCAACTGGGTCACAGTTTTGATGATGTCGCCCGTCGTCATCGCCACGTGCTGGCAGCCGGGGCCATAGTAATAATCCAGGAACTCCTGAATCTGCGACTTACGCTTGCCCTCGGCCGGCTCATTGATGGGAAACTTCACCTTGCCCGTGCCATCCTGCATCACCTTGGACATGAGGGCCGAATACTCGGTGGAGATGTCCTTGTCGTCGAAGTGAAGGAGTTGGGAGAAGCCCATTGTCTGGGCAAAGAACTCTACCCAGCGATTCATCGCCCCCAATTCGACGTTGCCCACCATGTGGTCAATGGAAGCCAGCCCCACCCCTTTGAGATGAGCGGCGTCGCGGCCGTGGCGCGGCGCGTAACCCGGCGCAAAAACCCCCCGATAATCCGAGCGATCCACAAACTTAATGAGCGTATCGCCGTAGGTGCGGATGGCCGAATAGCGAAAAACACCGTGATCGTCCTCCATCTCCGTGGGGGCAATCGCTCCGGTAGCCCCTCGTTTGGTGGTCTGGCGGTAAGCGTCGGCCGCGTCCGGTACCTCCATCGCAATCACCGCTACCCCATCTCCGTGTAGGTGATGGTGACGGGCAATCGAATGGTCTGGTCCCAAGGCGGTGGAGAGAATCAAGCGGATTTTGCCTTGCTCCATCACGTAAGAGGCGCGGTCACGGGCCCCGGTTTCCAGCCCACTATAAGCGGTATTCGTAAAGCCAAAACCCGTCCGGTAGAAGTGGGCCGCTTGCTTGGCGTTGCCCACGTAAAACTCCACGTGGTCAATGCGCTTGATAGGCAAAAAGTCAGTCATTGTCATACCTCCTTGAGAAGCATTGAACGTGAAACGTGATGCGTCTTTTCACGTTTCACGCTTCACGTTTCACGACGTTACCCAAACGCTCCAGGCCATCCACGATCCGCTCTGGGGTGGCGTTGGAGAAGTTGAGACGGAGACAGTTGGCCGCCGCTTGCCCATTCACGGCAAAAGCGTAGCCAGGAATAAAGGCCACCTGTTCTTGCTCTAAGGCAACTTTGAGCAGTTCGGCCGTATCCACCACCCCCGGCAATTCAACCCAAATGAACATCCCGGCCGCCGGCCGCGTCCAGCGTGAACCCTGAGGAAAGAACTGCTCCAAAGCGCACAACATGGTATCGCGGCGACGAGCATATTCGCGGCGCAGGCAAGTCAGGTGATCCAGCAAATGGCCGGCGTCCAGGTAGGCGGCCACCGTCCGCTGGGTGAAGGCCGAGCTTTCCAGGTCTTCCGCCTCTTTGATCACGGTCAGCTTATTCACCAACGACTCAGGGGCGACCAGCCAGCCCAAGCGCAGCGCCGGAGCCAGAATCTTGGAGAAGGAGCCAACGTAGAAAACCCACTGGTCATCCAGAGCGCGCAAGGGTGGTTCGTGGCCAACCTCGTAGCGCAAGAACCCATAAGCGTCATCCTCGACGATAGGCACGCCATATTCGGCCGCCAGTTCCAGCAAACGCCAACGCTTCGGCCGGCTCAGGCTGACGCCTAACGGGTTGTGGGCCTCGGTTATCACGTACAAGAAGGCCGGCCGCACACCCTCTTCCAGAAGCGAGGCCACCGCTTCTACGTCCAGGCCCGTGTCCAGATCGGTCGGCACCGTCCACACACGCGGCTGGAACGGGGCAATGACCTGCTGGATGCCTGGGTAGGCCATCTTCTCCAGAATCATCTGTCCACCAGGATTCAGCAGGAGACGGGTCAGGATGTCCAGGGCTTGCTGCGCGCCAGTGGTCAGAAAGACCTGCTCGGCCGAACACTGGACACCCCGTTGGGCCATCAGGTGAACGATGTGTTCCTTGAGCGGCTGGAAGGGTGGCCCGTATTGTAGGGCTTTGGCGTCGGTCGCCAGCACGTGGGCGGCGGCCTGGGCGTAGTCGGCCGTCGGGAACAACTCGGGCGCTGGCAGCCCACCGGCGAAGGAGAGGATACCCGGCCTGGCGACGACGGCTAACATCTGACGCAAAACCGACCGCTTCATCTTCTGCGCCCAGTCGGCCAGGATGGGTGACGCCGGCGGTTCAGCCCGGCCAGATAAAGTTCCCTTAGTTCCTTCCATTCCTTAAATTCCCTTGCCCATTGTCGCCTGACCCCAACGGCACGGCCGTCGTCGCCTTAATCTCGCTCAATACCAGGCTGGTGCGGATGTGATCCATTCCCTGGATCGGCGTGAGCGTTTCCATCAGAAATTGCTCCAGGTGCTTGGTGTTCCGCACCACCACTTTGAGCAGATAATCATACTCGCCGGTGACGTGGTGACATTCCAACACTTCCGGCATGGTCTTGACCCGTTCCTTGAAACGTTCAATCGCCCCTGGCTCATGCCGTTGGAGGGTAATCTGGACGAAGCAGAGCATATCCAGGCCAACCGACTCGCGGCTGACCAGGGTCGTGTAGCCCTGAATCACCCCGATTTCTTCCAGCCGGCGCAGCCGCTTCTGCAGTCCTGGCGCGGACAGATTCACCCGCCGGGCCAACTCAACGTTAGACAGCCGGGCATCATCCTGAAGGTGCTTTAGTACCGTGCGATCTACTTCATCCAGCTCTTTCATGGTGGGGTGAATGGAATTTGACCATTTCGTATTGCAAACTGATTGTAGGTCAACTTAGAATAAAATGCAACATATTTTGCAACATTGGTTTTGTTTCTCCACTGATCCATGGCTAACAGGAATGGTTTGTGTTCAGCCGCAACTCGGCCTGGCGTGCAGCACTTACCCTTTATGGCTATGATTACTATTTGTATCTACTCAGGCTGCTTGTAGAAACCAGGTTTTTGCCAAAAACCTGGTTTCTCTACTATTGCATGACCCCTCACCTATTACCCAATCCTGATCACCACGTCGTCATTATCGGCGGCGGCTTTGGCGGCCTGTACGCAGCCAAAGCCCTGCGCCGCGCACCCGTCCAGGTGACGTTGGTAGACAAACGCAACTTTCATCTGTTTCAACCCCTGTTGTATCAGGTGGCAACCGGCGGCATTTCGCCGGGCAACATCGCCACGGCCCTCCGCCACATCCTGCGCCGCCATCAGCAAACGCGGACGCTGGCGGCCGAAGTGGTAGACATCCTGCCCGACCAGCGCAGACTCATTCTCAGCGACGGCGAACTCACCTATGACACACTCATCGTCGCCACTGGCGTCCACCACCATTATTTCGGCCGCGACGAATGGGCCGGCCGCGCCCCTGGCTTAAAGACCATCGAAGACGCTCTGGAAATGCGGCGGCGTATCTTCCTGGCTTTCGAGGCCGCCGAACGCGAAGCCGACCCCGGCAAGCGGCGCGCCTGGCTAACTTTCGTCGTCGTGGGCGGTGGGCCGACGGGTGTGGAATTAGCCGGGGCTTTGGGCGAACTGGCCCACAACACCCTCAAGCACGACTTTCGCCGTATTGACCCGGCCGAGACCCAGATCATCTTGCTCGAAGGTCTGGATCGTATCTTGCCCACCTACCCACCGGCATTGTCGGCCAAAGCAACGGCCGCCCTATCCAGCCTGGGCGTAACAGTACAGACAGGGGTGATGGTGACGGAAATCGAAGAAGGGATGGTCAAGACGAAAGGGAGAGAAGGAACTATAGGAACTGAGGGAATTGAAGGAACTTCTGCCAGTTCCCCCAGTTCCTTCAGTCCCTTCAGTTCCCCCGCTGGGGAAATCGCTGCTCAGACTGTCCTGTGGGCGGCCGGGGTGCAGGCGTCAGCCTTCGCCACAGTCCTAGCCCAGCGCACCCACGCGCCAACTGATCCGGCCGGCCGCCTCATCGTCCAGCCCGATCTCTCTGTGCCAGGCTACCCGGAAATCCTGGTCATTGGTGACGTGGCCCACTACGCCCACCAGACCGGCCGGCCCCTACCGGGCGTGGCCCAGGTTGCCATGCAGCAAGGGGCCTACACTGCTCGGCTCGTCCAGGCCCGCTTACAGGGGCCGGCCTTACCACCCTTCCGCTACCGCGACAAGGGCAGCCTGGCCGTGATTGGGCGCAATAGAGCGGTAGCTGATCTCGGCCGGTGGCGATTGAGCGGCTTCCTGGCCTGGTTGGCGTGGGCATTCATCCACATTAGCTATCTGATCGAATTTGACAGCAAGCTACTGGTTCTCACCCAATGGGCCTGGGCCTACTTTACCCACAACCGTGGCGCTCGCCTCATCACGGGCGAACACCTCCTGCCCCGATTGGAGAGTCCGCAGATTACGCAGATTGACGCAGATTGAGGAAAGCGAAAAATCCGTGTAGAATTGAAATCGGGTTAGATTATGCCAGGCAAAGACATTTATCACGAAACGACAACTCAGGCTGATTGTCTTCAACGAGTTGCAGGAGAAGATTGCCCGATGGATAGATTAGAAGCCTACCGGAGAATTGTGCAAAAACTGCTGCAAGAGTACAGCCAGATTCCCTATGCTCACGGCAAGATTGACCAAGAGTTGGTCTTTGACAAGGAACGAGACCACTACGAACTGCTGTCCATTGGTTGGGAGGGAGCACGCCGCATCCACCATTCGGTCATTCACATTGACATCCGAGGTGACAAGGTGTGGCTCCAGCAGGACAACACGGATGCCGCCATCGCTGAAGAATTAGTGGAACGCGGCATCCCGAAAACCGATATTGTATTGGGCTTCCAACCAGAACATCGCCGGCCGTATACGGGTTATGCCGTCGCCTGACGGCCGCCAACCAATTACCCTGCTTCCGCGCCAATCCGCGTCTATCCCCGTCATCCGCGACCCATTCTTCCTCCCCATGACCAAAGAACACTGCCTGCCACCCGGCCGCCCCGTCCACCTGGCCGACCTTCCCACCGACGGCCGCCACTTCCTCGCCGGTCGAGAAGCGGCCGAATCCGAATTTCTGGCTCTGCGTGAGGAGTTCATCGGCTGGCAAGAACGCCTCTACGCCGAGGGCCGGCGCAAAGTGCTGGTCATCTTCCAGGCGATGGACGCCGGCGGCAAGGATGGCGTCATTGGTAAAGTCTTCCAGGGCGTCAACCCCCAGGGCGTAACCGTCACCCCGTTCAAGGTTCCCACACCAGAGGAATTAGCCCATGACTTCCTCTGGCGGATACATAAGGCTGTACCGGCCGCCGGTATGATCGGCGTCTTCAACCGCTCCCATTACGAGGATGTGCTGGTCGTGCGCGTTCATCAGATTGTGCCGGAGGCTGTGTGGCGGCCGCGCTACGAGCAGATCAACCACTTCGAGAAGCTCCTGAGCGACACCGGCACGACCGTCCTCAAGTTCTACCTGCATATCTCCAAAGAGGAACAAAAGAAGCGACTGCAAGCCCGGCTGGCCGACCCCAGCAAGCACTGGAAGTTCGATCTAGCCGACCTGGACAAGCGACGTTACTGGGATGATTACCTGGCCGCTTACGAAGAGATGCTCACCCGCTGCACGACGGCGTGGGCGCCCTGGTACGTGATCCCGGCCGACCAGAAATGGTACCGCAACCTGGCCGTGGCCCGCGTCCTCGTCAACACCTTTCACCACCTCAATCCCCAATACCCACCCCCCAAAGACGACCTGACCAACATTATCATCAGTGACTAAAGGCTACTGACGTTTGACCACGTCGGCTATTTGCTCAGTGCCTCAAAGCTCCAACGATGCTATAATGCCGCCCGTACACAACATTGGGCATCGGTCAACGTTGCGCCCGGCTGTAGTGCAATCTGCTAGATTGCACTCTAGCAAGCTGGCAGCTTGCCCT
This sequence comes from Chloroflexota bacterium, assembly GCA_040751925.1. Lineage (GTDB taxonomy): Bacteria > Chloroflexota > Anaerolineae > Promineifilales > Promineifilaceae > JBFMFT01. The sequence continues at coordinate 1,368 of JBFMFT010000137.1, read as the reverse complement.
ACATTTGGACCAAACGATGACTATCCCCAAACTCTTTACCGTTGAAGGAAAGATTACTTGTTCAAGAACATTCGTGAATCATTGGCCCGCACGCGACAAACAGTTTTCGGCCAGATTGCCGGCGCGCTGGGCGTGGGGGAGATAACCGAAGAGACCTGGGAAGACCTGGAAGCCCTGCTCGTGCAGGCCGACATGGGCGTCAATACCTCTCAGGCCGTGGTAGAGGCCACCCGCGAACGCGCCCGCCGCGAGGGCTTGTTCCGGGCCGACCAGGTGACAAAGGCGCTCAAGGCCGAACTGCGGGCCATTCTGGTGCAGCCTAAAGTCTTTGGGCTAGAAGAACCTCGTTTGCTGACCGTTGTTCTCATCGTCGGCGTCAATGGCTCTGGCAAGACGACCACCATTGGCAAGCTGGCTTACCATTACAAGAATCGCGGCCGTAAAGTGATGACGGTCGCCGGTGACACCTTTCGGGCGGCGGCCATTGACCAACTCAAAATCTGGAGTGAGCGGGCCAACGTGCCCATCGTGGCCGGACAGCCGGACGGCGACCCGGCCGCCATCACCTACGACGGCATCCGGGCGGCGCGGGCGCGTGGCATTGACCTGCTGCTGGTGGATACGGCCGGCCGCCTGCACACCAAGTTCAACCTGATGAAAGAACTAGAGAAGGTCGCTGGCGTCTGCCGCAAAAGTGTCCATCAAGCTCCCCACGACGTTTTGCTGGTATTGGATGCGCCTACCGGCCAAAATGCCTTGACCCAGGCCACCAAATTCAAGGAGTCGGTCGGCGTGACCGGCGTCATCCTGACCAAATTGGACAGCACGGCCAAGGGTGGCATGGTCTTCGCCATCTACCGCGACCTGGGGCTACCCGTCCGCTTCATCGGCACCGGCGAGCGGCTGCAAGACCTGGCCCCCTTCGACCCCGATGCCTTTGTGGAAGGGTTGTTTGAAAGTTGAAGGTTGAAAGTTATTGGAAAGATTAAACAAGGTAACACTTATTTTGAGGCAACCGATCATCCTTCGGTAACATTTTCAATGAGACAATGGAGGCTACGAACAGCTTGTCAGGCTATAGCATTCCAGGCGAATCAATTCGCGGCAACCCTTACGAAGTCCGCCTGCGCGGACTGGATTCCAGTCGGCGTAGGCCGACTTTGTAATCGTAGCCGCAGTTTCAACTGCCAGGCTCTCTGAAAGTCACTGACAACTTGTTCGTGCGCCTCAATTGCGAATTGCTCCGTGATGCCTCAAAACAAAGTGTTACCGAAGGGGTATGGGCTGCCTCAAAATGAGTGTTACTCTGCCAGTAGCCACAACCGCTTCAGATGCTCGTCAATCCGTCGCCGCAGGGCGGCTGGATTG
>JBFMFT010000136.1:0-11111 GCA_040751925.1 Chloroflexota bacterium | reverse complement strand
GTCGCGGCTGCTGTCCTTCAAGTGAACCGGCACGTTGGCTTCCTGCTCCTTTTCGACCGTTGAGAGAGCGTCGAAAAAGGCCAGGGCCGAATTGGACTTGGGGCAGGTCGCCAGATAGAGGGCGGCCAGGGTCAGGGGGAAATTGCCTTCCGGCAGGCCAATCCGTTCGTACAACTCCCAACAACTGGCGACGACGACGGCCGCCTGGGGGTCGGCCATCCCTACATCTTCACCAGCCAGAATCGCCATCCGGCGGAAGATGAAACGGGGGTCTTCACCAGCATAGACCATCTTCGCCATCCAGTAGAGGGCGGCGTCGGGGTCTGAACCGCGCAGGCTCTTGATAAAGGCCGAAATGGTGTCATAGTGAACGTCGCCCTCTTTGTCATAGAGAACCGCCCGCCGTTGAATGGATTCCTCGGCAACGGCCAGGTCTACGATAACCACTCCTTCGGCGTTGGGTGGGGTCGTCTCCACCGCCAGTTCGAGAGCGTTTAGCACGCCGCGCGCGTCGCCGTTGGCAACGTCCACCAGGTGGTCCAGGGCCTCGGGGTGGAGGTCAACCTTTAGCCGGCCGTAGCCCCGCTCTGAATCTTCGAGGGCTTGCCAGGCAATCTGGCGCAGATGGTCGGCCGATAACGGCCGTAGCTGAAAAATTCGGCTGCGGCTGACCAGAGCCTTATTCACCTCAAAATAGGGATTCTCCGTCGTGGCCCCAATCAAGATAATCGTACCATTCTCAACGTGCGGCAAGAGGGCGTCCTGCTGGGCCTTATTCCAGCGATGCACCTCATCCACAAAGAGGGTCGTGCGCTGGTTATACAGCTTGCGCCGCTCTTGAGCCTCGGCAATGGCCTCCCGAATCTCTTTGACCCCGGCCAAAACGGCGTTGATGGTAATGAAGTGGCTGCGGGTGGTATTGGCGATGACCCAGGCCAGGGTGGTTTTGCCCGTCCCCGGCGGCCCGTAGAAGATGAGCGATGATAGCTGGTCGGCTTGAATGGCCCGGCGCAAGAGACGGCCGGGGCCCACAATATGTTCCTGCCCCACGAACTCGTCCAGGGTACGCGGCCGCATCCGGTAAGCCAGGGGTGCTTCCTTCTGCGCCTGTTCCTGGCGGGCGTGATCGAAGAGGTCCTGGGTTACGGCCGCCATCTCAGGTCACTGGCACGTCTTCAGCTTTGGCTAAACGGCGCAACCAGGCTACCTTGTCAAAGTCAGCATCTAAACTGGATATGACTGAAATTCCTCGCTCTCGACAGGTGATAGCTATCAGGGCATCATTAAAATTGAGTTCCCCGGCAGTGGCCCGCATAAGGTCTAGCACATTCTCAAATAGACGTGGCACATCGGGAAATACCCAGGTGATCGTGCCAGGAGGTACAACACTGTCTAAGCGGGCAAACAGATTTGCTACTTCGCCGAGACGATTCTTCTCACGTAATCGCCGTGAAGCCACGCTAATCGCCTCTGCCACGACACAATCAAAGTACACCAGCTCGAAGCCGGCCAAGATCAAAGCATCACGAAGCTTGGTGGCTTGATCGTGCCATAGGTCCAACGGGTTAATCAGAGCTACCAGCACTAAGGAATCAACCGAAGCCTGTTCGCTCATATTAGACTTCATCGTATAAGGCCTCTGTGTCGGCTAAGGCATCGCCTTCGTAACCGCCAGGAATGAGATTGGTCCAAGCATATAGAGTTGAAGCTGGAACAGCTACAGTCGGGTATGGGTAAGGTGCCTTCTGCGGCAACACGGAAACCACGGTGATCAATTGTTGCCGTTGTGCCTGCACGTGCAAAAACTCCACAAACTGCTCCACGACACGCAGGCTATCCGGCGGCAAATCGTCAAGTAAGGAGGCGATGTGGCTGCGCGGGGTCAGCGTGGGGCCGGCGGGCCTTTGTTTAGCTGTCACGGTTGGCGTTTCTGTCGCTATCATCTTTTTACCCTGTGTGATCTAGAATTGAAATCCCTCTCGATAGGGAATCACTTTGTAGGAAAAGTCGGTCACGTATCTTCTTAGCTGTTCATTCAGCTCGTCCCAGGTCTCGTGTTGGAGCAGGGTCAGCATCATTTCTTGGTCTTTAGCCACGAAACCGACCAGGCGATTAGGCCAGTCGCCATAGGCTGTGTGCCAGGCCTCGCTCATTTGCAGTCCCAGGGCTTCCAGGACTGGCACGTAGCGGCCGAGAACGAACTGGTAATACTCCTGAATCAAATCTTCTTTCACGTTGTAGCTCAACAGCAACTTTACTGGCGAGACTGGGCTAACTGAAGCCATACTTTCTCCTCACGCACGACGCATTACGGATAGTTGCACCATGCGTAAGGGAATTATACTTCAGAACCCACTGCTTCGAAAATAGAACGCTGATGACGCGGATGGACGCGGATCAACGCTGATTTTCATTCATCGTAGCGCGTCGCCGCGCATGAAAACTCCAACGAAAATGCGCTGAATGTCCAGACCAGATATAATCACGATGTTTGCACTTTTTACATTTTCCTCTGATGTAGAGACGTTCCGCCGGAACGTCTCTACAGTGGCTGAATGTCCTTCTCACGCGCCAGTTTCCTCAAGACGTTGCCTGACGTGGTTGTTCCCCAGTTACCACTACCCCTGCGATCTATCAAGGTGCGGCAGCCCTGGAACTGGCTCATCCAATTGTACTACGGCGATCCCCTCTTGCACTACGAAGTGGTGGGAGCTTTGCACCGGCCGGGCCTGGAACTGGGCCTCCACTTCGAGTCGCGGGATCAGGCGTTGAACCGCCATCTACTAAACGGCTTTCGCCGCCACCTGTTTGAGATTAGAGACGCGCTGGGAGAGAGTATTGAGGCGGAGATGTGGGATAAGGGCTGGACGAAGGTCTACGAGGTCTACCCAGAGAAGGAGTTGACGGCCGACTACCAGGCCGAGGTGGGCGGCCGGTTGGCCCAGATAATAACGTGTCTACAGCCGATTTTGGGGTCGGTAATTGGTAATTGGTAATTGGGCAGCAACTACCAATCACCAGTTACCGTTTAGTGAACCTGCACCGGGTCTTTAATTGCCCCTCGATCCAACAAGGGCATCAGGTAGCCCGCATCCCACTCGGTCGGTTTAGTAGTCTTCTCAATCTTGACGGCCGTATTCTTGTAATCGGGAATCTTAGCCCGGCTGTCAATCCGATCCAGCGTTAGCTTATTCGCCGCCGCCTCGGCAAAGTGGAAGGGAATAAAGATCGTCCCCTGGGGCGAGCGACCAGTCACCAGCAAACGTAAAGTAATAGAGCCGCGCCGCGAGGACACTTTCACCCAATCGCCGGTCTCTAACCCCAGGCGGCCGGCGTCGGCCGGGTGCATTTCGCACGTCGCTTCCGGGTAAATCTCCTCCAGGCGAGACGCGCCGGTGAGGGTGCTGCCGCTCCAATGGTAGAGGACGCGGCCGGTAGTCAGGTTGAAGGGGTACTCTTCGTTGGGCTGTTCCGAATCTGTGCCATATTTCACTTCCCAGAACTTACCCTTGCCTCTGGGAAATTCCTCAGTGAATAGATACGGCGTGCCTGGGTGATCAAAGCTGGAGCAAGGCCAATGGACGCCCCCTTCACGCTCAATCCGGGCGTAGTCAATCCCCCAAAAATCGGGCGTAACCCGGCGCATCTCCTCCCATATCTCTTTGGGATGGCTGTAGTCGAATCCGGCCGCCAGGCTCAGTCCCAGGCGGGCCTGGATGCGTCGCCCCAGGTCGCTCAGGATTTGCCAGTCCGGCCGTGAATTGCCAACGGGAGGCACGGCCGCCCGGCAGCGTTGCACCCGCCGGTCGGTATTGGTAAACGTGCCGTCTTTCTCGGCGAAGCTGGTGGCCGGCAGAATCACGTCGGCCATCTCCCCCGTCTCGTTGATGAAAATGTCCTGGCAGACCAGAAACTCCAGCTGTTCCAGGGCGTGGCGGGCGTGGTTCTGGTTGGGTTCGCTCATCATGGGATTCTCGCCCAGGACGAACATGGCCCGCACCCGGCCGTCGAGCGCGCCATCCACCATTTCGGTAGCCGTCAGGCCCGGCCGGGGGTTCAACACAGTTCCCCAGACTTGCTCAAAGCGCGTCCGAATCTGTGGGTTGTCTACCCGTTGGTAAGCGGTAAAGACGTTGGGCAGCCCGCCGCTGTCCGAGCAGCCCTGGACGTTGTTCTGGCCGCGCAGGGGATTCAGCCCGGTGCCTTCCTTGCCGACGTGGCCGCACATCAGGGCCAGGTTGACCAGGGACAGGGTATTGTCCGTGCCGTGCGTACTCTGGCTGATGCCCATGCCCCAATAGATGGCCGCCCTTTTCGCGCTGGCGTAGAGGCGGGCGGCCTGGCGGATGTGGGCGGCCGGCACCCCCGTCACCTCTTCCGCCCACTCTGGCGTATATTGTTCCAGCGACTCCAGGTATTCGTTAAAGCCTTCGGTGCGTTGGGCAATGAACGACTCATCGTAAAGCCGTTCTTTAACGACGACATGGGCCATCGCCTGGAAAACAGCCACGTCTGTCCCTGGCTTCTGGCGCAACCACAGGGTGGCGAAATCGGTCATCTCGATCCGGCGCGGGTCAATGACGATGAGCTTGGCTTTGTTTTTTCGCACCGCCCGCTTTAAGAAGTTGGCGATGACCGGGTGGGTCTCGGTAGTGTTAGAGCCGGTGATGATGAAGGCTTCCAGGTTTTCCATTTCGGCAATGGAGTTGGACATCGCACTGGAGCCGATGGAAAGCTGCAAGCCGGTCACTGAACCAGCGTGGCAGAGGCGGGCGCAGTGGTCTACGTTATTAGTCCCCATCAAAGCGCGCATCAGCTTTTGGAAGACGTAGTTATCTTCGTTGGTGGCCTTCGCGCTGGCGTAAGAGGCAATGGCGTCGCCGCCGTAGGTTTGGGCGATGCGCGCCAATTCGTCAGCCACCAGGTCAAGGGCTTCGTCCCAGGTGGCTTCGCGCCAGACCGGTCTCGCGCTGCGCCCTTCGTCACGGTTGGCGCGGATGAGGGGGGTCTTGACCCGGCCGGGATGCTTGACGTAATCCGTGCCAAAGCGACCCTTGACGCACAACATACCATGATTGGGGGCCGCCCCAAACGGCGCTTCCACTGCATAAATGTAATTATCCTTGACCTTCAGATTCATCTGGCAGCCCACCCCGCAGTAGGGGCAGGTCGTTCGAACGACTTTATCAGGTGTAATCATTACTACCTCCGAGAGAAAGCTCGCTCGCTTCTATCATCAACTGGTAGGCGTCACGAATATTCTCCTCCAATGCGTCGAGAGACACGCCCCTGGGACTTCCTTCAGACGGCCGACGTACCGGCCATCGTCTTGCTTCCTTACAGGATACAGAATCAATGAACCCTGGTAGCTAACGCTCTACTCTAACCAAGACACCTTGTACCGAGATTTCTATGGAGTCTTATTAAGTACCTCAGAAAGCGTTGCTAAAAAAAGATCAAGCGTCTTGGTACGCAGAGCGGCCGCGAAAAGTCGGTCTAAATCCTGTAAATCGCCCACCAGTTTCAACTGGCGATCAACGTCCAGGCTGACCTGAATCGGTGGGCCGAAACGCTCCGCAAATATCCTGAGAATGTCTTCACGGCGAGCTTCTTGAGCTCCCTGTTGGCGCATCTCACGCAAAAATGGCGTATCCAGAATAAATTCATCCGATTCCACGAGATTTTTCAGCATGGCTAAATGCTCCTTATCCTCCATTAACGCCAATAAGGCAGTAAACAGTGCGCTGCGTCTAGCTTCATCTGGTTCAACTCGAATCCGCTCAACCACTTTGGGCAGAGTTGTCGCTGGCTGCTGGATTTGCATCAAGCCTACTAATGGAATTATACCCGGTCGGTCAATAGACAATAGAGATTCGGCCGGCAGACGCCATAGATGGATAGGCGTATAATTCCAGGCGAGGGCGGGGCTGCCATCTACTCTCTTCACCTCATGACTCCCTCTGTCACGGCTACCAGCGTACTTCTCAATGTACAGCACGAAACTCTCTATAAGGACAGGCCAATCAGCGCGCAAGGCCAATCGCGTTAGGTGATCGAGTTGCCGCCGGGGCATTTCCGGCCGGCTGCGTCGCCCTTGAAATTCGAGGTGGAACAGGCACGTTCGCTGGTCGGCCAATTGTAGGCGAAAGACCAGGTCAATGCGCGGTGGTATTTCGGTAGTCAGTTCGACGTTGTCTTCTTCGGCCGCTACCACCTCCTGCCCCAGTAGCCAGGCAGCCAGGTCGTGGATATTCTCACGCGCCCACAGCTTTAAGGGCGAGTCGGTTTCACTCATCGGCCGCCACTCTTTTCCGCTTCTGCCTCGTCTGGCGAAAAATGGCGTCAGGGTCGAGGCCCTGTTCCAGGAGAGCCTGGCGCTTGGGCTTCAACGCGCCGGTGGGACAGGCCCCCACGCACTGGCCGCAAAAGACGCAGGTCGTGTCGGGCATAGGAAGATGATCAAACGTGCCGATGCGCGTCTCAAAACCCCGGCCGTCAAAACTCAAGGCAAAAGTGTACTGAGCATCCTCGGCGCAGACCTGGACGCAACGCCAACAGTTAATGCACTGGTTATAGTCCCGAATATAAAAGGGATTGTCATCGTGAATAGGCGATTCGCGCCGCTTGCCGCCAGGGAAACGGCCGGTATCGGCCGCATATTCATCCACCAGGGGCCAGATCGTCGGCGCTTCATCCAGGTTGACGGCCGAGGCTAGTAATTCCAGAATGGTGCGCCGGCCGCGCTCCACTTCCGCCGTTCGGGTCTGGATTTTCATGCCGTTGGCGCATAGGGTGACACAGGCGGCTACCTGCACTCGCCAGCCGGCGTCCACCGAACAGACTCGGCAGAGGCCATTGGCCGTCAGGTGGGGATGGTAGCAGATGACCGGAATTTCGATTCCCAACTGGGCGGCCGCCTCCAGGATGGTCGTGCCGGCGGCCACCGTGATTTCGCGGCCGTCAATAGTCAAGGTTACGGTATCGCTCATACCTCTTCTCCGTTATATTTCGCGGGGATTGGGGGATTAGGGGATAAGAGGGTGTCTCTAAAATCCCCCAAATCCCCTAATCCCCGCCCAAGATTCTCTCGGGATGGGTATATACTCTCATGCGGTTTTGGCGCAGATAGGCCACGATGGTCATGTTCCAGGCTTCGGCCAGGGCCACCGACAAACTGGTCGGCGAGGTGCGCGAGCAGATAATCGGCACGGCCAGGCGGCGGGCCTTGTTGAGCATCTCGCTGCTGATCCGGCCGCTGCTCAAGATAATTTTATCCTGCGTGGGCAACCCCATTTGCAGGGCCGCCCCGGCCAGCTTGTCCAGGCAATTGTGGCGGCCGACGTCCTCCACTTGAAGCAGAATCGAATCCTGTTCGGCCAGGACGGCCGTATGCACGCCCCGCGCCCGCTGGTACAATTCCGCCCCCAGGTGCGTCTGGCGCATCAATTCGGCCAATTGCCCCGGCGCGGCCGCCAGGTCAGAGCGGAGCGGTTCGTGCTGGCCGGATAAATCATCGAAAGTCACGCCGCCACCGCAGCCGGCCGTCACAATCAGGCGGGCCGGTGGCTTGAACTGGCTATCCCACAACCATACGTCCACACAACTCTCATTGGCCGAAACGTGCAGGGCGCGCACGTCGTCCAGGCTGTGAATCAGCCCTTCGTTGTACAGGAAGCCCAGGGCCATCTTGTCCAGGTCGCGGGGCGAACACATAAAGGTCGCCAGTTCCGCGCCATTGACCGAGATGCAGGCCAACGCCTCCTCAATGACCTCACCTTCCACGTCCAGAGTGTCGCCGGCGTGGAGGCTTATATAACGTACTGGCCGCAAGCCCCGGCCATTTTCGTTGCTAGAACGAGCGACCAGTGATCGCAGATCGCTGTGGCTGACTTCTGTCATCGAGAGAGTAGAGTTTATCGGGATCACGCATTTAGATAGGATTGACAGGACAAAATCTGCTCCTGCGACAATAGGACGCTGATAACGCGGATGGACGCGGATCAACGCTGATTTTCATTCATCGTGGTGCGCTGCGGCGGGTGAAGTCTCCTGTAAATCTTGTTAATCCTGTCTATTCCCTACAACCAGTTCCGGCCATAGTTGAATCGCGCTCATCACGGCCGAAGCGGCTGTCTGCCCCAGGCCACACAAGGAGGTCTGAGACATGGTAAAGCCCACGTCGAGTAGGGTATTCTTGTCAGTATTCCGCGCCCGGCCGCCGGCAATTCGTTGTAATATCTCTTTTTGCCGCTGCGTCCCCAGTTGGCAGGGGAAGCACTTGCCACAGCTTTCGTGGGCAAAGAAGCGGCTTAATTGATAAAGGGCCTGGCGCAGATCGGCCGTCTCGTCAAAGACCATCACCACACCCGACCCCAGGGGAATCCCGGCCGCCCGCAAATCCTCGTAAGTCAAACGGGTGTCCAGTTTATCCGGGCCAATGAAGACCCCGGCCGCCCCACCCATCAACACCGCCTGGATCGCCCGGCCGCCCGGCGCGCCGCCGGCCATTTCGATGACCTGGCGTATGGTCAGGCCAAAAGGAACTTCATACACCCCCGGCCGGGCCAGGTGGCCGCTCAGACACAACAATTTTGTCCCTGGTGACTGCTGCGTGCCTAACTTGCGCCATTCGTCAACACCTACGTTGAAGGCCACCAGAGCGGCCACCAACGTCTCCACGTTGTTAATCGCCGTCGGCTGGTGGAACAACCCATGCGTCACCGGGAAGGGCGGTTTGATGCGCGGAAAGCCACGCTTCCCTTCAATCGCCTCGAACAAGGCCGTCTCCTCACCGCAGATATACGCGCCCGCCCCCAGGCGCACCTCCATGTCAAAGTGAAACCCCAGGCGACCCAATACGTCTTGTCCCAGGTAGCCGGCCGCCCGCGCTTGCCGCACTGCTTCGTTCAGGCGGTGGAAGCTGCGCGGATATTCACCTCTTACAAAAATCCAGCCATTTTCCGCCCCCACCGCGTAGGCAGCCAGCGTCGCCGCCTCAATGACAGCGAAGGGGTCTTCTTCGAGGAGAACGCGATCCTTGAACGTCCCTGGCTCGCTTTCGTCGGCGTTGACGACGATGTGCTTTTGATAAGGTTCACCGGCCGCCCCCCGTGTAAATCGCCACTTGCGGCCGAGCGGGAACATCGCCCCACCCCGGCCGACAATGCCGCTGGCCTCTATCTTCTCGATTAGCTGTTCCGGGGTGAGGGTGAGAGCCTGGCGCAAGCCCTGGTAGCCGCCGTGCGCCTCGTAATCGGCCAGGCTGGATGGGTCTACCCGGCCGACCCGCCCCAACATCCACAAGGGGTCGCCGTAGACCTTAGCGCGTGGTTCGGGATGGATGCCGGCCAGGAAGTCACCGACGGCCGCCGGAGTCAGTTCGGCCGCTGGCCGCTCGCCGTTGAGAGCGGCCGGAGCCAGTTCGCACATCCCCAGGCAAGGGACGTGTTCATAGGTGATTGTGCCGTCCGCGCTGGTCTGGCCCGGCCGCAAGCCGAGTTGCGCTTCAATGGCCGCCATAACCGCCCCGGCCCCGGCCAGGTGGCAGGCCGGGTCTTCGCAAACCCGCACCACACGGCGGGCCGTCGGCTCGTTGTAGAACATGGAATAGAACTCGACCACCCCATGCACCTCGGCCAAAGGCACGCGCAAAGCCTGGCCGATGGCCTCCTGCACGGCGGCCGGCAGCCAGCCATACAAAGATTGAGCCTGGTGGAGAGCAGGCAGGAGCATGGTGCGGCCGCGTGGAGCCACTTGGTCCAGATATGGTTTTAGTAAGTTTAGGTCAACAGCCATTTGGGACATCTACACCCTTTACAACGAAAAGCACAGTATAGGGTAATTATACCGTTGTTGCTCCTTCCGAGGTATGTTAAAATGCCAGTTAAGGAGAATTGGTTGATGTTGAAAACCACCGAACGAATTATCACGTTGGCCGACTTGCAGCAGGATACAGATGCGGCATTGCGTAATGCTCAAAAACAGCCCCTTATTATCACGGCCGGAGGGCGACCGGCCGCTTACTTATTAAGTGTCGAAATGTTCGATGTCCTTGTAGAGTATCTGCTGGAAACAAACCAACAGGATCTGGCACGAAACGTGGCTGAAGCTGAGAAGCAATTTGACCGGGGCGACTACGTCAATCTTGCGGATGCTATTGCCATTGCGGAAGCTGCCTGGCAGACGCAGGAGGTACTGGCGTGACGGAAGCCGAAATCATCCTGTCACGATTAGCCCTGGACCAACTCGCCTCGCTGACGCCAACTATTGGTCGTACCCTTGTGAAAGCCCTCCAGCGATTGGCAGCATTCCCCGAATCTGCACCTCCCGTTTCCCAACCAGGTTATGAGGATTACAGGCAACTCATCATCAAAGATTATCGGGTCGTCTATCGCTATTTGGGCGGTGATGAGCAAGTGCGAATTTACTGTATCCTGCACATACGTCCCCAGTTACCAGCCTCAGAGTTTCTGAACTATCAACTATTTTAGGCCGGCATTTTGAGCCGCCGCCACAAAGGCCCGCACCCATTTGTGGTCTTTCCGGCCGGGGCTGCTCTCCACCCCACTCGACACATCCACCGCATACGGCCGCACTTCGCGGACTGCTTGGGCCACGTTATCGGGCGTCAGGCCGCCAGCCAGCATGAGGCGCGGAATCGTCGCGCTGAGATGGGCGGCCAGATGCCAATCGGCCGTTTGGCCGGTGCCGCCGCGCAAGTTGGGGTGGTAGGCGTCAATGAGAAGGGCCGGTTGGCCGTCCAATAATTGAGGTGGCAAGTACCATTCGGCGTCGGCCTCGGCTTCGGCCAGGGAGGTCGGGCGGAGGGCTTTGTAGGCCCGGCCGTACAGGGGGGAAGTTGGCTCGCCAATGACGGCCGGCGGCTCGTCGCCGTGCAGTTGAGCCAGGTCGAGGCCGCAACGGTCTAGCAGGTGAGCGACGATGGCCGTCGGTTCGTTGACAAAGACACCCACCAGGAGTGGGCAATCGGGCAATTGGCGCAAGTGGGCGGTGATGGCCTGGACGACGGCCGGTTCGACGGCCCGCTGACTGCCTGACCACAAGACGAAGCCCAGGTAATCGGCTCCAGCTTCAGCAGCGGCCAGGGCGTC
>JBFMFT010000135.1:0-11117 GCA_040751925.1 Chloroflexota bacterium | reverse complement strand
TTCCACAAATGGATTGAACCAGTGGGGGAAAATAAAAAGGCCGCAGGCGGGGGTTGCGCTGCGGCCGGGGAAGTCAAACTCTACAAATAGCTACCAGGCAGCAGGCGCACTCCGAGAAGGGAAAGCCACTCCGACGCTAATCCCGTTGTTTCGAGGACGAATCACCATGAAGTTGTACATAATCGGTGCGCCGTGCGCCTCCTTCTAGTAGTCACAGAAGCCTGTGCCAATCTCGGAGTGTAACACGCCTCTCCTAAGCCGTCAAATTTTCGTGCCGTCAAATTTCCGTGCCGTCAAATTTCCGTTTTCGATTTTCGTTTGCTGGTTTGCTGGTTGCTAGCCAAGATGAGGTTAGTCACCTGAAATCCATGACTTGTAACACTTGGCCGATGCCAGGTGATGATGTAGGCTTAAACTAACCATTTGAGTCCTCAAGGAGTTGCTTCCATGATTTCCCTCGGTCATTCAATTGTTCTTTACAGGCGCTACGTTTTCCTATGCGTATTAGGCTTTTGGTTAATCCCATTGGCCTTTATCAACGCGGCCGTACCCGGCAGAGCCAATAGGGTCTCTGGTGAAACAGAGTCTGCTGTTCAGATTAGTACACCAGATGATTGGCGGGTGGCTGCAAGGGCCTACAATCACCAGTTAGAGTATGACATCACCTGGCAGGAACAAATCTATCTGACTGAGTTTCCCAATTGGACGGCCGAAAGCGACCAGGCAGGGTCAGTATTCGGTTCAGCGGTGGGCACAGCAGGTGATGTCAATGATGATGGCTACAGCGACGTTATTATTGGTGCCCATGAGTATGATAATGGTCAATCAGGCGAGGGGCGCGTCTTCGTTTATTATGGTGAAGCCAACGGCCTTGCACAGACTCCCGGTTGGACGGCCGAGAGCGACCAGCTAGGCGCTCACTTCGGCCTCAGTGTAGGTACGGCCGGTGACGTCAATGGGGACGGTTACAGCGACGTAATCGTCGGCGCCCCCTATGGTGGTGGTGGGATGAGCCCAGGCCAAGCCTATGTTTACTATGGTTCGGCAAGTGGGTTAAGCTCTGCCGCCAACTGGATGGTTACAGGTGACCAAGATGGGGCCAACTTTGGTTGGGCGGTAGGCACGGCCGGTGACGTCAACGGTGACAATTACGACGACGTCATTGTCAGCAGTCTGGATTATGACAACGGTCAGAGCCATGAAGGACGAGTTTTTGTCTATCACGGGGCGGCGGCTGGTCTTTCCACCAATCCCGCCTGGATGGTTGAGAGTAATCTGGACTACGCCGGATTCGGCCAATCGGTAGGCACAGCGGGTGATGTCAACGGCGATGGTTATGCTGACGTCATTATCGGCGCGCCAGGGTACGACAACGTCGCGAGTAACGAAGGGCGCGCCTACGTCTACCACGGGGCGGCCAGCGGACTCTCCCTTACGCCTGACTGGACGGTCGAAAGCGGCGAGTACGGTGCTCGACTAGGCGAATCCGTTGGCACAGCAGGTGACGTCAACGGTGACGGCTACAGCGATATTGTTATCGGCGCTCCCAACTATAACGTAGGAGAGGGTCGGGCCTACGTCTATCACGGCACAGCTAGTGGGCTTTTGACCAGCCCGGCCTGGACGGCCGACGGCGGCCAAGATGACCCCAACTTTGGCGCCAGCGTGGGGACAGCCGGTGACACAGATGGCGACAACTACGATGAGGTCATTGTTGGCGCATACGACTTCAACAATGGTCAACTGTCGGAAGGAGGGGCTTTTGTCTTTTACGGTGCGGCCGGGGGTCTCCCCGCCACACCGAGCTGGACGGCCGAAAGCGACCAATTGGGAGCATACTTGGGCCAGGCGGTTGGTAAGGCCGGCGACGTCAACGACGATGGCTACGCCGACGTCATCATTGGCGCACCTGGCTACAGTAACGGTCAGATCAGCGAGGGCCGAGCCTACGTCTACCACGGTACGGCCAGTGAATCCCTTATTTATCTACCGCTCCTCACGCGGCGACCCTGACTAGCACCTGTAGGTTACGCTCCACGCCTCTGTTCGGTTCGGATTCGCAGTCGGCCGCGTCCGGCCGTCTCAATGATCTCTGTGCGTGCGTTGTCGAGTCTTATAGCCTGCATGATAACCCCAATCAAACGTGGTAGAATGGAAAATGTCTGCTACCAGTCTTATTTGATCTCTGCTTGAAGTTGTTTCACAGCACGTGGAGGCCCTATGAAAACCAACGATAATCTATGGAAGATTCTGTTGATTTCTGCTTTGTCTCTGAGTCTGTTCAGTTTTGCTTTTCCCGGCCGTCCCGCGGCCGCCTACTCTCCCCCCTCAGCGTCCAATCTCGTCTTTCCTCACCCAGCTACTCCGAACGTCACCAATTGGTGTCTGGCCGGCAGCTTCCAGGGCTGGAATAACGCCAGCGATCCGCTTAACGACGATGGCTTGAGTGGGGACTTGTTCGCTGACGACGGCGTCTTCTCGCTGGCGTACACCGTTGCTACGGCCGGCCGCCACGAATGGAAGATCGTCGAATGTGGCAACTGGGGCAACGCCTACCCGGCCAACAATGCCTGGCTGCTGACCAGTGCGGCCAACCAGGTGGTCAAGTTTACCTTTGACACCAACGACCACAGCGGCGACGCCGGGGCCGGCCTCGTGCCAGCGCAAAATATCGTCAATGCCTGGGATGACGCCGGGCAAGTGGTAGGTGGCAGGTGGCAGGTGGCAAGGGGAACAGAGGGAACTCAGGGAACTGAGGGAACTACAGTCGTTGGCTTCACGGCCGTCGGCGATTTCCAGGGCTGGAACAACAGCGACCCCAACACGGCTCTGACCCACGTTGGCAACGGGCTTTACCGCTTGGCCTACACCATTGCCGCGCCGGGGAGTTACATTGGCAAAGTCACTCAGACCGGCTCCTGGGGCGAGCAATATGGGGCGGACGGCCGTTCGGTGGACGGCGTCAACCTCAGCTTTACCACCACCACCGCCAACGAAACCATCATCGTCTTGTTGGACACGCGCAGCGGCCGGCTGACTATCACCCCTAACGGCAGCGGCGCGGGTAACTGGTGTGTGGCCGGCGGCTTCCAGGGCTGGAACAACGCCAGCGACCCCCTCAACGATAACGGGGTCAACGGTGACTTGCTAGGTGGGGACGGTGTTTATTCTTTGGATTACACGATTGCCAGTTCGGGCCGCCACGAATGGAAGATCGTCGAGTGCGGCAACTGGGGCAATGCCTACCCGGCCAACAACGCCTGGGCCAACACCAGCGCGGCCAACCAGGTAGTCAAGTTTACCTTTGACACCAACGACCATGGCAACGATGCGGGGCTGGATTTGCTGCCCGCTCAGAACATCGTCAATGCTTGGGACGACGTGGGGCAGGTGGCAGGTGGCAGGTGGCAGGTGGCAAGTACGGGCGAGGCAAGCGGGAGGTACGGTCTTGATGGCCCCGAATATCATCCCCCGCTTGCCTCGCCCCTACAGTTCACGGCCGTCGGCGACTTTCAGGGCTGGAATAACAGCGATCCGAATACAGCTTTGACCAGCCTGGGCAATGGGTGGCATTCGCTGGATTACGCCATCGCCTCGGCCGGCAATTACATTGGCAAGATTACCAGCACCGGCAGTTGGGACGCCTTTGGTGGGGACGGCCGCTCCATTGACGCGGCCAATCTCAGCTTCCAGGTCTTTTCGGACAACGACGTTGCCAACTTCATCTTAGATAGCTACGACGGCCGGCTGGCGATCATCACTCCGCCCCCCGGCGGCGCGGGCCACGACAATAACATCTTCTGGGATGACCTGGGCCACGACAGCCGCGATACCCTTTACCGCACGCCAGGGGCGGCCGTGCCGACGGGAACGGCCGTCACCGTGCGCCTGCGGGCAGCCAGCAATGACCTGACGGCCGCCCAGGTACGCCTGTGGAACGACCGCCTGGACAGCCAATCGTTCCTCAACATGAGCCTGGCGGCCGACGACGGCACTTATGAATGGTGGGAGGCCACCCTTCCGGCCAGTACCGACCCCACTATCTACTGGTATCGCTTCATTGCCATTGACGGCACAGCTACCGCCTATTACGAGGATGACGCCTTGCGAAATGGTGGTTGGGGCCAGACGTTCGGCGACAGCCCTGACAATAGCTGGCAGTTGAGCGTCTACGATCCGTCCTTCCAAACGCCGGAGTGGGTCAAGAATGGCGTTATCTACCAGATTTTCGCCGACCGCTTCCGCGACGACGTAGCTGGCAATAATACGCCGGTTGGCTCCTTCTTCTACGACACCCTGGCTGGTACGATTCAACGCTCCACGCAAAGCGACTGGAATACGCCCATTTGCGACCCCCGCGATGGTGGTTCAGACTGCCCTGGCCAGTACAGCGAAAACTTCTACGGCGGCGACTTGCAGGGGATCACGAACCAGCTAGATTACCTGCAAGGATTGGGCGTGACCGTCCTCTACCTGAATCCCATCTTTGAGTCGCCCTCTAACCACAAGTACGACACGACCGATTATGGCGTCGTGGATGACAACTTTGGCGGCGACGCGGCTTTCCAAACGCTCATGACCGAGGCCCACAACCGGGGCATGAAGGTCATCCTGGATGGCGTCTTCAACCACACCTCGTCGGACAGCGTCTACTTTGACCGCTACGGCAGCTACCCGGTGCCCGACGGCGCGTGCGAGAGCGAAACCAGTCCCTATCGCGGCTGGTATTTCTTCCAACCCGCCCCCATCCCCGGTAGCGGCCCCTGCGCGGGCGACACCACCTATACCTCCTGGTTCGGCTTCGACAGCCTGCCCAAACTCGATTCGGTCAATACCGAAGTACGCGACCTGATCTGGTCGGGTGGGTCAACGGCTGTCGGCCGCTACTGGATGCAGTGGGCTGACGGCTGGCGGTTGGACGTGGGCGGCGACGTGGACCCCGGCGTGACCAACGACCCCAACAACGACTACTGGGAGGGCTTCCGCGACGCCGTGCATACCACCAAGCCCGACGCTTACATCGTGGGTGAGGAGTGGAACGTGGCCACCGCCTGGACATTAGGCCGGGAGTGGGACGCCACCATGAACTACCAGTTTAGTTCGGCCATCCTGAGCTTCTGGCGCGACGAGGTCTTTGTAGATAATGATCACAACAGCGGTAGCTCGGCCGGTACGCTGTCGCCCTTGACCCCCTCACAGTTGGACGGCCGGCTGCACAACCTGGCCGAACGCTACCCACCCGAAGCCTTCTACGCCCTGATGAACCTCCTGGGCAGCCATGACACCAATCGCGCCTTGTTCATGCTGGATCATAACACCGACCTGAACGACCGCAGCATCTATGAGAACCCCGCCTACGATTGGAGTGACGCCATTACCCGGCTCAAGGGAGTGGTCTTGCTGCAAATGACCCTGCCTGGCGCGCCCACGATTTACTATGGCGACGAAGTGGGGCTGGTGGGGCCGGTCACTTACGACGGCTCCACCTGGCAAGATGACCCCTACAACCGCCTGCCCTACCCCTGGCTGGACGAGAGCGGCACGCCTTTCTATACCCACCTGCAAACCCCGGCCGGGCAAGATAACTTGCGGAGCTACTACGCCCTGCTGGCGACGACCCGCAACGCCCACCCCGCTCTCCGCACGGGTAGCCTGGATACCCTGCTGGTGGACGACACCAACAACCTCTACGCTTACGGCCGCAAACTGGCTAATCACTCGGACGCGGCGGTAGTCATCGTCAACCGGGCCGGCGGCGCACAGGACGTGACGGTGGACGTGAGCGGCTACTTGCCGGTCGGCGGGCAGTTGCAAAATGCCTTCAATCCCAGTGCGGTCTACACGATAGACGCCAACGGGCTGCTCACCGTGTCCAACGTGCCGGCCCTGAGCGGGGCGGTTTTGGTGGCGACCGGCCCCCTGGCCCAAGCCCCGGCCGCCGTAACCGATCTGGCGGTGACGGCCGAGCGCAGTAACGAGGTAGACCTGGATTGGAGTGGGGCGGCCGGGGCTACCAGCTATGACGTATACCGCAGCCTGGTCAGCGGCGGTGGCTACAGCCTGGTCGCCAATACCACCGCCACCAACTACACCGACACGGGTCTACAAAACGCCGTTGATTACTATTACGTGGTGGTCGGCCGCGACGATGCGACCTTGTTGGTCAGCGGCGATTCCAACGAGGTGCGGGGCATCCCCCACCACGACCTGACCACGGCCTGGTACAACCTGCAATGGCCTTACGAAATCTTCCACACCATCAGCACCACGGACTCCACCGACAACATCTACGGTCAGCTTTACATTGCTGGTGCGACGGGGGCGGACGGCCCGGCCGAGGGCATTACGGCCCAGGTGGGCTATGGGGCGGTGGGAACACTACCAACCGACTCGTCGTGGCTGTGGACGGATATGGCTTATAACGCGGCCGTCGGCAACAACGATGAATACGTGGGCAACCTGTTGCCGGAGTACCTGGGCGATTACGACTACACTACCCGCTACAGCAGCGACGGCGGCCTGACCTGGTTCTACGCCGACCGCGACGGCCCCGGCTACGATGTGGGGCGCGGCGGCTTGCTGCACGTGCTACCGGGCAGCGACACCACGCCGCCGGCCGCGCCAGCCAATCTGGTCGTCACCGGCACCACACCGGGCAGCATCAGCCTGGCCTGGGACGCCAACAGTGAACCCGACCTGGCTGGTTACGAGATTTACCGGCAAGACGCGATGGCTCTGACCTTCACCCGCCTCGTTCGCCTGGGCCTGGTCACCAGTTATACCGATACCAGTGTCGTGACCGACCAGAGCTACGATTACTACGTGCTGGCCTACGACACCAGCTTCAACCGCTCGGCCGCCTCCAATATCGTCACAGCCACGGCCGAGGCCCGCCTGGTAGCTGTCACCTTCAACGTGGACGTGCCTGGTTACACACCCGGCACGGTGTACATCGTGGGCAGCATCCCCGAATTCGGTAGCTGGAATCCAGGGGCTATCTCCATGACCCAGGTAGACGGCGACACCTGGACGATTACCCTGAGCATCCTGGATGGCACGGCCGCCGAATTCAAGTTCACCCGCGGTAGCTGGGAGACGGTGGAGAAGGAGGCCGACGGCAACACCGAGATTGCCAACCGCCCGTTGACGGTTGACTATGGCCCAGACGGCACGCAGGTGCTAGACCTGGTGGCTGCCAACTGGCGTGACCCGATTGTCGCCAGCCACGACCCGGCCGCCGGCGCGACGGGTGTGCCGGTAGCTACAACCATCAGCGCGACCTGGAACCAGGCCATGAACCCGGCGACGGACTTTACGGTGACCGGGCCGGAGGGCGCGGTGGCCGGCGCGTTCAGCTACGACGCCGCCACCTACACCACCATCTTCACGCCGACGGAAGACCTGTGGTTCTCCTCGGTCTACACCGTAACGGCCACAGGCGAGAGTGATGCGGTGGGTGACGTGCAGCAGGCTCCGGCCGAATGGACGTTCACTACCGAAGACTGCCCGGCCAACTGTATGAGGTCGGCCGGTATCGTCCTGGCCGGCCAGCGGCAGGGCGCGAACGTGCGGATTCTGGGGGCGGTGCGCGTATTGGACGGGAATGGGGCGCGGGTGGCCGGGGCCACCGTCTACGCGACCTGGACGCTGCCGGATGCCAGCACGGTTGAGCAGACGGCCGTGACCACCCCGTTAGGCATTGCCCGTTTCCGGGTGATTGACGGCCTCGGAACTTACACCTTGACTATCACCGACATCGCCCAGGTGGGTTATACCTTCGACCCGGCCAATAGTGTGTTGAGCAAGTCTATCACCACGCCGCCGGGGGTGGAGTAGACTGTAGGGGCGAGGCAACGCGGGAGGCTCCTTGTCCCATTGAGCAGCCCCCTCTCCGCGTTGCCTCGCCCTAATGTCCATGAGCTTTCATAGAAACTGGACCATTGTTTCTCTAATATTGCACTACGAAGCACCAATTGGGAATCATTGAGTAAGGAAGCAAGAAACTTCCAGCTGCCAGGCAATGTGTTCCCGTAGTTAGATCAGAGAGCGGCGTAAGATACACCATATCATCTTCGCTTCTGAGTTCAACCGGCACCGGTCCGCGAGTGTCTATCGGAGTGCGTATTATCCTGTATTGCTCAACAACTCCGTTCCGATTCATTACAATGTTAACGGTAGTGCCAACTGGACCGCGAAGAAGGCCAGAAACCTGACTCGTGTCATAGTTAGCTGTTGACACACCATCTACAACTGTAATGAGATCATTTGCTTGCACACCTGCTTGAGACGCTCCCCCTCCGCTGCTTACTGAAGCGATGCCCGGATAAACCGTTCCATCATAATATCCCAGGCCTAGTTGAACACCTAGGCCACCTTCTTCCTCGTCAAGAACAAGGTTTCCCAAATCCATACGTGGCTCCCAGATTACGATTGTAGGCTTACGGGCAGAAGTGACGGGAGCGCCCAGCCCACGACGATGAACATCATCTGCATCTGAACTTGATACACGGGGAAGTTCAACGTAGTCAAATCGCGACTCTTTAATAAATGCCCCGTTGTGCGGTGGAATATCGCGTTTAGTCAGGAGAAAGGCTAATATGAGTCCACCGACAACCGTTACTATTATTCCGCCTAAAAGAACCCGTGATGAAAGTGGATTGCTTGCGTTTGAAGAAGCCATTTAGAACCCCCAATTTCTACACAAAGCCCAGGCCTGCATTTCACACAGAAACGGCTGACGTTCCTACTCTCAGCCGTACCTCGGTTACTTTATTTGAGGCAGTTGCTCTTCTGGTAAGATAGTGACAATTCTCGCCTCTCCTTATTGGCACAATGATATTCTACTAGAGAATAAATCTTGCGTCAACGTGGTTATGTGGGATTGTGGGGTGTGAGCAAGATGCTCGCACCTCCAATAGTGCGGCCGCCCGCTCGGCCGAGGCGCGCAACTCTGCTTCAATCAACGTCTCCAATTCAGCCTGGTCTTCGGCCGGCAGCACTTCACCCAGGTCACGGGCGGCACGCCAACGGCTCATCAGATTGGCTAACCGTTGTTGTTGGGTAGCGTTGAAGAAACGATCCGGCCGCAAACTCTGTACAATGACCAATGTGCTGCTCTCATCCACAGACAGTTGTGCAGTCAAGGCATCCAACGCCTCACCAGCCGTTTTGCCGTAGGATTGCTTACCGTTCGCTACAGCATGGTAGGAAACACCATTACTCTCCGATGTCATAGGCAAGATGGCCACCTTTGTCATTTACAATTCATCTCCCTTCCATCAATGATAACGTACTACCAGGACAGATTCTACCACAACGGCCGTTCCCCAGCGACACGCCTCTAGCTGCGGCCGGTCTCCCGGCCACGCCAAGCTCGGTCAGGAGACCGGCCTGAGCAGACATTAACGTTTTTCAATATAGCGGACACCTACCATACCCCTAAAATCTGCGTCTTGAGTCCACAGAGTGGCATCATAGGCGCGCGCCGTTGCTAATATGATGCTATCTGCCATAGGCAGTTTAAGCTCAATTGAAAGTCTGGCCGCACTGAGCGAGAGAGATGCGTTCAACTCCACGACGCGCCCGGCCATCATGGCGGCGACCGCCCGGAGAGCAGAGTCCTCATCGCGCTGTTGCAGAATTCGCTTGAACACCTCATAGAGGCTGATAGACGGAACGATCAGTTCAGCAGCATTTTCGATAGCGGGCGCGAAAAAATCGGCATTCGACCCATCAGCAAAATATTCAAGCCAGCCGGATGAGTCTACGACATTCATACCCGATCAGGTTCGCGCTCAATATGGGTGTCAATCCCTTTCAGGAAGCCGCGAGTGCGTTTTATTGGCTCGATAGGAATCAACTCGATGCGATTGTCATAAAGAATGATTCGCATTTCCTGGCCGGCTTTGATGCGGAGTGACTCCCGCACCGTTCGTGGAATGACTACCTGAAACTTGGGTGAAATGGTAACGGTTTCCATAGGCAGATTCTAACACAACGGCCGCTCCCCAGCCACGCGAGTCTCTAGCTGCGGCCGAACTCCCGGCCACGCTATACCGTTTCAGTATTCGATGACGGCCGCGATAGCTTCAACGATAGAGCGCATGATTGTGGGTGGAGCCTTTCCGAGTCTTTGCACGAAACGCTGCGTGTCAACACCGCGCAGTTGCAGGGTGTCAACGGCCGAAGTCTTTGTCAATCCATTTCTGGCGCTCGGAGTCAGCTTCACATGCCACACGTTCTGGGCAAAGTAATCCTTCCACTCGGTAACCGGCGCAACCAGGCGAATTGGTAAAACACCGATGGCATCAGAACTAACGACAATGACCGGCCGGGTCTTGCGAATTTCTGCGCCAATAGTTGGGTCAAGGTTCACCAACCAAATTTCACCGCGCTGAATGTTCATCCGCGAAGTCTCCCGCCTGCCACTCTAACCGTTCGTCCACACTCTGTTCGTAGTGAGCCTTCATTTGCTCGGCCTGTTCTGTCAGTATTCGACGCCGCTTGGGCAGCGAGAGTCGCAAGAAGGCGGCTTGAGGCCCCAGAGGATGAGCTTCCCAGTCAGTCAGTTCGACTAGCAAGCGGTAGGCAACAGGCAAATTTTGTTCTGGGAGGCGTTTGACTAATTCTTGAACCTGAGAATACGTAACGGTTTCCATAGCATAGATTCTAGCACAACGACTGTTTCACTTCGACGCGAGCCTCTGGCTGTGATGCGCCATACGTCAATTCACGGCAAAAGGAGATTCATGGCCGTAAGGCATCGGCCAGTGCGGCCGCCCGCTCGGCCGAAGCGCGCAACTCTGCTTCGACCAGCGCCTCCAATTCAGCCTGGTCTTCGGCCGGCAAGACTTCTCCCAGGTCACGCGCGGTGCGCCAACGGCTCATCAGACTTTCCAGCCGTTGTTGCTGGGTCGCGTTGAAGAAACGATCCGGCCGCAGGCTCTGCACAGTAATTAACACGCTGGCCTCATCCGCAGACAATTGGGCCGTCAAGGCATCCAACGCCTCACCAGCCGTTTTGCCGTAGGATTGCTTACCGTTCGCTACAGCATGGTAGGAAACACCATTACTCTCCGATGTCATAGGCAAGATGGCCACCTTTGTCATTTACAATT
>JBFMFT010000134.1:0-11137 GCA_040751925.1 Chloroflexota bacterium | reverse complement strand
CAGGGTTATCGCAATCGCGGCCGCCGGCCGTTGGACACCATCCGTGAGTACCGACCGGCTACGGCCGAGCCGGCAAAGGATGCTATGTTAAAGAAAAGTGGTGTAAGCCTAGAAGGTTAGGAATACAATTCATCCCTCCTGCTTCAGGGTTTTATGGAGAATTTCCTTTGCCCGCTCAACACGGATATTTTTTTCCGCCACCAGTTGCGTAGCAACCTTTTCAACCTGTTCTCCTTTTGCACCGGCGGCTAGGGCCACTTGACGAGCGTGCAGGCGCATGTGCCCCTTCTGAATGCCAGTTGTAGATAACGCCTTGAGGCCTGCCAGGTTTTGGGCCAGGCCAACAGCGGCCATGACCTGGGCCAGTTCGGCCGCCGACTCCACCGCCAGGATTTTGAGGGCAACCTGGGCTGTGGGATGAACGCGAGTCGCGCCACCGACGATGCCCACTGCCAAGGGCAGGCTAATCTGCCCAAACAGGTCGCCGTTCTCGTCCACGTGCCAGTCGGTGAGCGCGCGGTAACGGCCGTTGCGGGCCGCGTAGGCGTGCGCCCCGGCCTCCACCGCCCGCCAGTCATTGCCGGTGGCAATGCACACCGCGTCAATGCCATTCATAATCCCTTTGTTGTGGGTGGCGGCCCGGTAGGGGTCTACAACGGCGAAGGCGTTGGCCTCTTCGATGAGCCGGGCGACACCCAACTCCTTTGCCGGAATGGTACACTGCGCCGTCGCTAACCGCCGGTCGGTGAGGTTGGAGAGGATGCGGAGGTTAGGCCGCCCGCCGGTCAATTCGGCCAGCAAGGGAGCAATCGCTTCGACGGCCGTGTTGATGGCGTTGGCCCCCATCGCGTCCAGGGTGTTATAGAGCAGGTGGACAATCAACATCGGGCCAACGGGCGTGTCGGCAAAGACGCGGGTTTCCACGCCGCGCGCCCCGCCGCCCCGCCGGACGATGCTCTGGCTGGAGGCGTCGGCCGCTTCCATAATCGCTTGCTGGCTGGCCTCAATGGCCGCCACGGCCGCCGCCATGTCCGGCACGTCCAGCAGTTGCACCTGCCCAATCATTACCGGCTCCGTCGTCCAGGCTGTGAAGCCGCCGCCAGCGCGAGCCAACTTAGCCGCGTGGCTGACGGCCGCCAGCACACTCGGCTCCTCAACGGCCATCGGGATCAGGTAGTCACGGCCGTTGACCAGGAAGTTGACAGCGATACCCAGGGGGAGGCTGTACGTGCCGATGGCGTTCTCGATCATTTGGTTGGCCTGGTCGGGTGGGAGGCCCCGGCCGAGCAAGACAGCTTGCTCGGTTTCGTCCAGACCGGCCCAGGCAGCCACGGCCGCGACTCGTTCGGCCAGTGGTAATTTATAGAATCCAGGTAAGCGAGAAGATTTATCCATTCAGAACTCGCGGGGATTAGGGGGTTGAGACACAAAAACGCCCTAATCCCCGCCGACTATAGCCAGGATGGGCTGCCAAAAGCTATCGGTGGAACAAGTTTGGGGGGAATTGGTAGGAATCACGAATGACACGAATGAGCGAATGACGCGAATGGTATAATTAGAGCTATGGATCACCGGGACCACGTTTTCTTGTTACGTGATGGTGTGTCGGGAGTGGGCGGGGTATGGGCCGACCTGGGTTCGGGGACGGGCGCGTTCACCCTGGCTTTGGCTGATTTGCTGGGGCCGACGGGGGTCATCTACTCGATAGACCGAGATACGGCCGCTCTGCGCCAACAGGAACAACTGATGCGGGCGCGCTTCCCGGCCGTAACCGTCACCTACCTGACCGCCGACTTTACCCGGCCGCTCGAACTCCCACCGCTCGATGGCGTGGTGATGGCTAATTCACTGCACTTCCTGCGAGACAAGGAGCCGGTCGTGCGGCTGGTGGCTGGTTATTTGCGGCCGGGTGGCCGGCTGATATTGGTTGAATACGATACTGACCATGGCAACCCCTGGGTTCCTTATCCACTTTCCTATCAAACATGGGCTGAATTGGCCGGCCGGGTGGGGTTAGTGGGAACGCGCTTGCTGGCAACCAAACCCAGCCGCTTCTTGGGGCGGATTTACTCCGCTTTAACTGTCTTGTTGTGAAGCGATAACGGCTCCGGCCGCTGCCTGTAGTGCATCGGCAAAGACCACGTACCCTTGCTGGCAATGGGCTTTTATCTGTGCCAGCTCCACTACCCCGGCCAATTCCCAACGAATCCTAAATTCACGTTTCGTGTCTTCTAACCGATAGGCGGACTCCTCAATGGCTCTGTCCAGGACGAACCTGGCGCATTCTTCATTTTCCCTATCGCCCGGCAACGTTTCCAAATTCGCGGGCAGTTCGGGTAAACTCACCGCTAATAAAGCAACGACAGCCTGATTGTCAGCCAGTAGCCAGGTTTCAAAGTTCTTGATTGCCAGGCCACCTGCGCTGCGGTCAGGAATTGGCTTCTCGTGAATGTCCAGGTGGTTTGCTCTGGCTGTCATCATAGCTCCCTGCAAGCTGGCCGAACGTCCATCCACCTGGTCGTCGGAGTCGGCACAGATGACCACCATATCAATCTCGTGGGACTTCCAGGCAATCACCGCCTGGGCCACATATTTCCGATCGAGGATTGTGTGGCCCGTGCGAAACTCTCTATTTTTCCACTCTTTCGTTGAAGGATGTCGTTGCACAAACTGGCAGTTTGGGAACCCGGCCTCAACCAGTTCCCGTCGAATTAGGGTATGTAAAGCTCCTTCTTGCTCGCTTGGAATAGGATGTCCCCCGTCTTGGGCAATAATAGGAGGAGCGACGCTGA
Organism: Chloroflexota bacterium; assembly: GCA_040751925.1. GTDB lineage: Bacteria > Chloroflexota > Anaerolineae > Promineifilales > Promineifilaceae > JBFMFT01. Next base: position 8,345 of record JBFMFT010000134.1, on the reverse strand, counting down.
AGCCTAATTCAGTTTTACCCTCTGCGATCAGACCAATTCGTAGCGGCCGTTTCAACTCGGATTCCCCCCAAAGATGTTCGTAAACCATAGCTCGCCCAGAGCATTGTCATAAGCTTCCATAGCCTTCTGGAAGCGGGCCGAATCGGTGGGTAGAGGATAGACCTGGGTGCGCCCCTCCTCATCCAATTCCACTGCCCGCACCTGCTGAGGTTTGACGTAATTCAGCAAGACCGGCGAATGGGTGGTAATCAAGACCTGGACCGGCTTACCGCCAATCCCCTCCGTAGAAACCAAGTTCAGCAGTTCGACCATTTTATGCAGCAGCCAGGGATGTACGCCGTTCTCCGGCTCTTCAAAACACAAAACGTCGGGGGGTTGTATCTGGTACAAGGCAGCTAGGAAGCCTAACAGACGCAACGTGCCATCAGATATATCGGCCGCCGGAATCAGATGCTCCGAGAAGCGATCTACTAACCGCAAGATGTCAGAACTGCCTCCCCGTTTAAGCGAAATACGGGAAATGTTCGGCACAAGTTGGATAAAGCGTTGCTCTAGTTCAACAAACCGTTCACGGTTATCGAGTAAGATGGCTGTTAACGCATTGGCTACACCACGTCCTGAAGACTGAAATGACTCTGTGGTCAACTCAGATAAATAAGTAGGGCTGAAGTCATAGAGTGCTACCCGTCCAAGTGCCCTTAATATCTCGGCTGTTACACGAAGTATATACTTCTCTTCTCGCGACACTTGCTTAGGATCAAAGATAAAGATGGGGCCAAGCTGGACGATACCTGAATTTGTGCGTTCGACAAAGCCAAAAGACATAGGAACCCCCGTATTCCCTTGCCAGAACTTGGCCTCAACCTGCACCTGATTCGATAGGCGGGAAAACGATTGGTGGAACTGATCTAATTCCAGGTATTGATTCTCTCCAACGTGAAAAAGCTGTTTCATTCGATCCAATAAGTATGACAAAACCACAAGAGCTTCGCAGATGTTGGATTTGCCGGAGCCGTTGGGGCCGATGAAGACGGTGAGTGGCTCCAGGTCTACGGTCACGTCGTAAAGGCTTTTGTAGCGTTGGACGGTTAGTTGGGTCAGCATGGGTATCTTCCTTAATTGTTAGCTTGAAGTGGATTGTCCATAAAACAGGCCACCTGGTCAAGATAACTTGCCGCGAAGGATACGTGACCTACAACTCCAACCCGTAATCCCATTCGTCAAACCTCGGCCGTACAATAATACACAACGGGTTGCCCTGGTCGGCCAGTTGACCAGGGGTAGCGGCCGTCTCGCTCTCCGGCCGCCGACTCCACAATCCACAACCTCTTAATCTAAATCATCATACCCACACCCACCAGGAGGGTTCCGTGAAGCTCGGCCGACGAACCTGGTGGCCGCTCGTCGTGGGCGGCCTTCTTACCCTGCTCCACTTCCTCTCGCTCGACAACCCATCGCCTACTTCCCCGGCTTATGCCCTGCCGGTTAGCACCGCTACGCCCTGGCCTTCGCCGACGCTAGAGACTGCGCTGACCCCGGCCGCCAGCCCTCGCAAAGGGGTGGCCCCCATGCTGGGCGACGTGGCCTGGGCCGTGGCTGACCGCCACAACCTGGCCCAGTGGTCTTACTATTGGGGACCTTATGTGCCGCCGGTCACACCCACCGCCCCTGACTTCGTGGAGTACGTGCCGATGGCCGCCCAAAACATCCGATCCGCCCCCGACATGGCCCTCATCACCCTGGCCGCCACCCGCACCCCCACCCATTCTTACTGGCTAGTCTTTAACGAGTGTGAGAACAACCACTCTATTCAGTGCAATGAGCAGCCAGCGGCCGTCGCCGCCTACTTCCACGACCAACTCATACCGGCCGTGACCGCCGTAGACCCCGATCCCCAATTCATCGTCGGTGGCGTCAACGCCCACCCTTGCGGCATCCGCTGGCTGCGCGAGTTTGTGGAAGCCTACCGCGCGTTGACCGGGGGCGAGGAGTTACCCCGCGCCGGCTGGCATTTTCACCTCTACCCCGACATCTACCCGCGTGGCTGGCAGCCTGGCGACACGAACTGTGAAGCAGGTGGTACCGTCTATCGCGCCCCAGAGGGAGGGAATTACATGGGTTGGAACTGGAGTCCCAACGAGGCCGATGGCTCCTCCCACGCCTGGCGGCTGGCCCACTGGCAGGACGATATGATGAACGTCCTCGACTTTGTCCAACAATACGGCCGCCCCGACGACGAAATCTGGCTGACCGAAGCGGGTTGTTTGTCCTGGGAGACGTGGCAACCCGCCCCACCGGCCGCCCCCGTCGGCTGCCTGGCCCCCGGCTTCATGCACGATTTCCTGACCGACCTGACTTATTGGCTGAATAACGACGGCCGCTGGGTGACGCGCTACGCCTGGTGGAGCGACTGGGACGGCGACACCACCGAGCGCACCAGCATTTACCACTTGACCCCGACGCCATCCCCTACACCGACGGCCGACCCGCCTCAGCCGACGCCCACCTCCACCCCTGGCGCAACCTCGGCTCCCAACCGTTCGGCCCTGGGCAATTACTACGTCCAGGTAACACCCCAGGCGGCCGCCTCCCTCCCCTGGCCTCGCCTGTGGCTACCGGTTGTCAGGAAAACCCCGTAGGTCTCCGAAACCTACGGGGTTTAGGACTAGGCGAGCCGGTTGAAAATGCGGGCGATGCGCGTATAATAGCGATCATCTTCAGAAGAGCCGGAAAAACTGCCTTCCACTCGTTTACTACCATGAAGAACGCCTGAGACCCAAGCCTCGGGCGCGGCAGTTCACGTTCCATTTAGTGAAGGAGAAACCCATGTCTTATATTTTCCGTGGCCGTCTGTGCGGTTACTTGTGTGACCAATGCGACGAGCCGCTATCCAACGTTGTCATTCGCCTGTACCGGGTGCAGTCTGACCCGCGCGTAGCGGCCCTGGCTGTGGCCGACCCCAAGGAGACGTTCGTTCTTCTGGACGAAGAGATGATCAAGGCCCGCAAGAAGTTGCTCCTGGCCGAAGCGCGAACAGACAGCGACGGCCGTTATGAGTTCGTCCTGACTGAGAAGCAGGGCTATAAGGGTGAGCCGTTCGAGTTCACCGTCTATTGTGAGAGTGTGCCGGGCCAGAAGGAGAGCCGCCAGCGGCCGCAGCCCCGCCACTTTAGCGTCACCACGCTGCAACCGCTGTGGCGGGAACGGGGCGACGATTACCTGTGGGTGTGGGACTATTGCCTGGCCTACCGCTACTGGTGTGCTATCCGCGCCCTCTTTGGGGCCTGGGTCATTTGCGGCCACGTCCTGGCCTGCCAGTATAAGAACCAACCCTTGAGCGGCGTCACCGTCTACGCCTATGACCGCGACTGGATCACCGATGATCCCCTCGGTTCGGCCGTGACCGACGCCGGCGGCCACTTCCGTATTGATTACGCGACGGCCGACTTCCAGGTTACCTTCCTTTCGCCCCTCTTGAACATCGAGACACCCATTCCCCCCTTCGACAGCGGCCCTGACCTCTACTTCCGCGTCGAAGCGGCCGGTGGCCTGCCTCTGCTGGTCGAGCCGCGTGATCGGGGTCTCGACCCCGACCGCGACAACGTGGGGCATTGCTTCTGTGTAGACCTGTGCGTGGACAAGGTGCCGGTGCAGTTGGAGTGCAACTTAACAGAGCCAAATGGCTGCAAGCACGGCGACCACAACATAATGCCCCCCAAGGTGCTGGAAACGATCACCGGTACGGCCGCCGGTCTGGGCTTCAGCCGCTACGACCTGGAATTGTGGTGGAATGGCTCACTACAGGTAGCCAACGCCATCATCTACGCCGACAACGCCGGTAACCCGGACACGGGCCTGGCCTTTGGCAATCACTCGGTTACGGCCGGCGCGCTGGGCTTCGTAGACCTGGAGCAAGCCGTCGTGGGGGCCGGCGTGAATATCCTCACTTCGACCACCTTTGAGGTGCGGCTGCGCGTGACGGGGATTGACAACAGCGTGACGACCTGTGTCTCGACCTTCTCCATTACCGCCGCTCGCGCCTACATCAAGTACATCGGTGGCGGTTGGGCGGCCGACGTGACCAACGTCAACGAGCCTCTCCGCAGCAGCGACAGCGGCGCGGCCGGCCTGGTCACAGTCGGCGGTAGTATCAGCGTGCGCGGGGCGGCCGACGCTTACGGCTGTGGCGATGAGAAGATCGCCGAGTATAGCCTGTGGGTGAAAGCTGACCCCACCTTCAGCGAGGCGCAACCGGCCAATGGTTCAGCTTTCGACCCGATAGCCAATGGTTGGACAAACATCACCACGGTCGCTTACACTGACGACCAGCAGCGCCAGTATAACACCCTGGACGGGATGCCCGCGCCCGACTTCCTGACCAACCAGGCGGTGTGGGGCACGCGCACCATCTGTTCCTACATTGACTTCCTGCCGCCCTTCTGCTTCAACGTGCCCGACCTGGTGGAGTTCTACTGGGGCAGCGGGCCGAGCGGCAAATACTCCTTCCTGCTCAAGGTGACCGATACCGGCGGCAGCACCTACTACGACGTGCAGCGGGCCTGGCTTGACAACGAAGCCATCCGGGGCAAGATTGGCTCCCTGCGCTACGCCGGCACCGTGAATGACATTCCGCCCTGCACCGACGTGTTGATCAACGACGGCACGGGTGTGGCCCGCCAGCTTGACATTCGCGGCTTCGCCACCGACCCGCTCATCGTACCGGCCGACCTGACGATGCCTACCAGCGACAACTTCAACTACTATACGGTCTCGCTGCGTAAGCAAGGTCAGCCCAGCGTCGTCACCATCACCAACGCCAGCACCACGCCGGCTCCGAACCGGGCCACCTGGACGACTGGCGCGGGCGACCCGCCCACGGCCGTCCTCTCTACGCTCGACTTGAGCTGGCTGGACGCGGCGACACCAGCGCCCAACGACGCGGCCGGCAACCCCATTGCCGCCGGGCAGCGCCTGGCCCGTGGCACGAGCTGCACCTACGACCTCCTGCTGCACGTCCGCGACCGCACCATCGTCAGCGAAGGGACGGTCCACTACGTGGACTACAGCTTCCCGGTGAAGATCGTCAACGACCTGCCCTAGCCCCCGCATGAACCTCCGGGGGGTTCGGAACCTCCCGGAGGTTGGCACGCCGGAACGGTGACGGACAGGGTTTAGTCTGGTCCTCCCGTTGAATCCATTTTGTGGGTTTAATAGCGGGATGTTGCACTGGCACCTCGAGGTAGAGGGGGGTGTTCTTAACATTCCGCTTCCCGCTGCAGCGGGAGGTGACGGCGGCTAAGTAATCGTCCATAAATAAGTTGTTTACCCTGGCCTATTGACAAATAACTTACTTTGCATACAATGAAAAGTGCGAAGGCAAACCCGAATACCGCCTGGGCCCAGTAACCTGGGAGTATCCTTGCCATACATAGGTGGGTGGCTCCCGCAAGGGAGTATAGGGTTAACCAACCTCTGGGCAAGGCACGTTGGCCCAATACAATCCCCCTCATTGAGGGGGATTGTGTTTTATAGGCGGGCCTGCCGGCAAATCCTTGATAACCCCGGCCGCTAATCCCCAAGTCGGTAACTCTTTCCTATCTCTTGACTCCGTGTTGGTTCGCGCAACTTCCTATTGAAACTGAGAGAAGGTTATGGTATGATATGGATAATCCGCTAGTCGGAGGGAGATGTGCCATGATGGTTTTAACCGGAGCGCATCGGAAGCACCCCTAAGAGGGTGCTTTTTTTATTGGAAAATGGCAATCTGGCAGCACCAGCATTATAATTGCGTCTGTCATCTCAAATTGGGTTGTGCATCAATGAAGGACTTAAGAGATGGTCGCTGACGAACTTGCCAGATTTTTACACGACAGAGCAACACGAGGCGAGGCCCTTTCGGCCGAGGAACAGGCGCAACTGGAAGCGTGGTATGCCCTTCAAGATAGCACGGAGAGCCAAGAGCTAGACGCGGTCGGTCACAAAGGAACGCTGGTAACTTTGCAAGCCCAGGTCGAGGTAGCCCTGACCCAGTTACTCACAGTCTCCCGGCGCATCCAACAAGTAGCCTCAGAAAACGAAGCCTTGAGACGTGAAGTAGCCGTTCTTCGTCGCCAACTCGCCCAACGACCTTCGCTGCAACCTGTATGACCATCACGGCCGAGGCTCGAGAGGAAGTACGACGACGGGCCGCTTTTGCCTGCGAGTTTTGCGGTGTCAGCGAAGCAGGCACAGGTGGTCAACTTACGGTTGACCATTTTCAGCCAACGTCCAAAGGGGGCGACGACAGCCTACCTAATCTCCTCTACTGCTGTACTCGCTGTAATCAATACAAGCTAGATTACTGGCCGGCCAAACCTGATGACTTGCCTTTGTGGAATCCTCGCCTCGAGTCAGCCTCAAAGCACTTTCTTGAATTGGATGATGGTGTCATCTACCCGCTCACACCAACGGGCACATTCACACTGAAGCGTCTTCGCCTGAATCGCCCGCCGCTTATTGCTTATCGCCTGCGCCGGCGACAGCAGGCTGAAGAGACTCGCTTGTTGAGCCGCTATCGCGACTTAGTCTTACTGCTGGAACAACTTCATACACAACTCTCGGCACTGTTAGAAGAACAGGGGCGTCTCCTGGAAACCCAACGGGAATTGCTAAGATTGCTTTTACACAGAGAGGAGTGAGCATCCTCGGATGCGCCTGGTTATTATGAAGCCACCCATCACCGAAAACACCCTGTTCTATGGCGATAACCTGCCCATCCTGCGCGAGTACGTGGCCGACCAAAGCGTAGACCTGGTTTACCTCGACCCCCCCTTCAACTCCAAGCGTACCTACAACGTCCTTTTCAAGCAGGAAAGCGGCGAAGAATCAGAGGCCCAGATCGCCGCCTTTGAGGATACCTGGCACTGGGACAGGAAGGCGGAGGACACGTACCGGGGACTGGTCACGGCCGCCCCTGAGCGCGTCAGCAAAATGATTGCCTCCTTGCGGGAGTTCATCGGTGAGAATCAAATGACGGCCTACCTGGTAATGATGGCCGTCCGTCTGGTGGAGTTGCACCGTGTCTTGAAGCCAACAGGTAGCCTTTACCTGCATTGTGACCCTACGGCCAGTCACTATCTCAAGGTCGTCCTGGATACAGTTCTTGGCCCACAGAACTTCCGCAATGAAATCATCTGGCAACGCACCAATGTCCATAGTGACAGCAAGACCTGGAGCAGTGTAAATGACAGCATTTTCTTTTACAGCAAATCAAATAGGTTTACATGGAATCCTATTTATGCGCCCCATTCAGAGAAGCACCTTCAGTCGAAATACAGGTCCAAAGACGCAGACGGCCGATTGTATACGTTGAGTGACATGACCAGTCCTAACCCACGTCCAAACATGATGTATGAATGGAAAGGTTTTCCATATCCTCCAAACGGCTGGCGGTACTCAAAAGAAACAATGGCAAGGTTAGACGCTGAAGATCGAATTTGGTATCCTGATGATAAATCCAGGCGACCGCGCCTAAAGCGTTACCTTGACGAAATGCCAGGCACACTTTTGGGCAATGTTTGGACAGACATCAACCCAATTAACTCACAAGCGGCCGAGCGCCTCGGCTACCCTACCCAAAAGCCGCTGGCTCTCCCTTTCGATTGCCCTGCAAAAATACCGCCTGGAAGATATGTTCCCCGGCCTCACCTTCCAGGTCGTCGGCGAGCCGCAATCGCTGCAAGACGCCCGCCAACTGGCCCAGGACGACCGCTTCCAGTTTCAGTGGTGGGCTTTGTCCCTGGTCTACGCCCGGCCGTATGGTGGCGACGAGGGCAGCAAGAAGGGCAAGAAAGGGGCCGACCGGGGCATTGACGGGGTGATCAGCTTCATTGACGACCGCAGCGGCCGGCCCAAACAAGTCCTCGTCCAGGTCAAGAGCGGCAAGGTGTCCAGCCGCGACGTGCGCGACCTGGTGGGCACTATTGACCGCGAAAAGGCGGCTATAGGTATACTATTGACCCTGGAAGAGCCGACCAGGGACATGAAGACAGAGGCGGTGTCGGCCGGTTACTACGAATCACCAGGCTGGGGGCAGAGCTACCCTAGAGTGCAAATCCTGACCATCAAGGACCTGTTGAGCGGCCAACCAGTCGCCATGCCCCCCACGCACCAGACCTTCAAGCAAGCCCCGCGCGTCAAAGACGAAGGCCCCCAGCAGAAAGGCCTGTTCGATTAGAGCCACAAGAGCCACCCAATGAATTGGGTGGCTAGTGGCTGTAAACCTGTTAAAACAGGTTTCAGAAGGCCGCCCACAACACGTTTCAACGTGTTTCCTTGTCAGCCTGTGATTTCAATCACAGGCTGAC
>JBFMFT010000133.1:0-11169 GCA_040751925.1 Chloroflexota bacterium | reverse complement strand
CCCCTCTCCCTCGGAGGGAGAGGGGTTGGGGGAGAGGGTGAGCCAATAAGTCTAAAAAGCCAGCAACTCCTCCATCTTCGGCCGGATCAGGTCAACGGCCGGGACCACCGCGTTCATCAGGCCAAAATTGAAGGGGACGGGGATGGGTGGAGCGGTCAGGCGTTCGATGGGGGCGTCCAAATCCAAAAAGGCTTCTTGGACGAGGGTGGCGGCGATTTCCGCGCCAAAGCCGGCCGGGCCCATGTCTTCGTGAACGATCAGGCAGCGGGCGGTCTTGCGGACAGAGGCTAAGACGGCCGCTTTATCCCAGGGGACAATTGTCCGCAGGTCAATGATTTCGATGCCGGCGTCCAGGTCGCGGGCGGCCAGTTCGCAGCGTTCGACCATCGCTCCCCAGGTCACGACCGTCAGATCGTCTCCTTCGGTAATCAAGCGGGCCTGGCCGAAGGGAATCACGTAATCGTCGCCGGGGTACGGCCGTCTGGCCCAGGCCGCGTCCAGTTGCGCCCGATGCTCAAAGAAGAAGGTCGGGTCATGGCCGCGTAGGGCAAAACGAAGCAGCCCTACGGCATCTTCGGCGTTGGAGGGGAAGGCAATTTGCCAGCCGGGGGCGTGGGCCAAGACGCCCTCGCTGGTGACGCTGTGCCAGGGGTCGCCCACCTTGCGGCCGAAGCCGCAGGGCATCCGCACCACGATAGGCGCGGCGAAGCGGTTGTGGGTGCGCCAGCGTATGGTGCCGCAGTTGTTCAGTTGCTCGGTGGCCGGGTCGGCGTACTTGCGGAACTGAATCTCCGGCACGGGCAGCAGGCCAGCCAGGGCCAGACCGACGGCGCGGCCGATAATCCCTTCCTCGGATAGACTGGTGTCAAAGACCCGTTGGCGGCCGTGTTTGGCCTGCAAGCCCAGGGTGGCCGTATGGACACCTCCCTTCTCGCCCACGTCCTCGCCAAAGACCAGGCAGCGAGGGTTGAGAGTCAGTTCTACGTCCAGGGTGCGGCGGACAGCCTCGACCATGTTGATCCGGCGGGGATCAGTGACGTGGGCCACCGGAACGCCGGCCGGCAGGGTAATCCCCTCGGCTAAAAGCCCACCGCGCTCCGGTGGGTGGCCGGGTTCGTAGAAGGTGAAGCGGGTCACGGCGGCCGGGTCGGGTTGGGGTTGGGCCAGGGCAGCGTCGCGGGCGGCCAACACGTCAGTACGGCTTTGCTGGGCCAGCGACTCCCACTCCTCGTCGCTCATTAAGGCGGGGGCGAGGTAGGCGCGTAGGGCGGGTAGAGGGTCGCGCTGCCACTCTTCTTCGACGACGCCAGGGGGCTTGTAAGCCTGGTTGTCGGTGCTGGAATGGCCGGCCAGGCGGGGGACGGTCAGGCGCAGGAGGGCCGGGCCTTGGCCGCTGCGGACACAGTTGACGGCCTCGACGACGAGGACGGCTGTTTCGGCCGGCTGCGTACCGCTCCCGTCGAAAATCCGCAAGTTGGCGAAGGAAGCCAGGTTACGGGCGATATTGCCGCCGGGGGTTTGGGCGGGGCCGGTGACGGAGATGGCGTAGCCGTTGTCCTCGATGACGATGAGGAGGGGTAAGCGCAACGTGGTGGCCATGGTCAGGGTTGACCAGAAGCCGTTGGTGGCGACCGCGCCATCGCCGCCAAAGACGACGGCGATGCTGTCGCCGATCTCTTTCTGGTCGAGGGTGTCGCGGCGGTAGCAAATGGCCTGGGCCCAGCCGGCGGCCGGGGTGAACTGGGAACCTACGTCGCCGGCCATGGGCAGGACGGTGGCCCGCCCACGGCTGGGCAGATTGAAAACCACGCCTACGTCGCGGCCGGCGCTGACGCCGCCCGGCCGGGCCATGTCCGAAGCCAGGGCTTCCTCTACTGTCAGGCCGCTCCCCAACAGGAAGGGGCGCGAACGGTAGTAGGCCCCGGCGGCGTCGAACGGCCGGTCTAACAACTGGCTAATCAAAATCTGCCCCAGTTCATGCCCCCGCGCCGAGAATTGGTAAGTAACGTGCCCCTGGGGGGTCAACTCCTGCTCTTCCAGGTCATCAATGGCCCGCGAAGTGAGAACCAAACGGGCTACCTCTCGCCAGTCAAACGGCGGCGCCAGGTCGCTCATACTCTTACCCCTCTCCTATCAATAATCACTTCTTGCATGACCTTTCACCTCACGCACAAGTATAACGCACTCGCGGCCGAATACCACCAGCGCTTCCCCGTGGGGTGTATTTCACTTTGGGGGGCTCCACCTAGGCTAAACCCCGCAGGTTTCGGAGACCTGCGGGGTTTACCCCAAAACTGAAATGCTCCCTTCCCCGTGTGACCAAATGACTAGCGTTCTCCCTTCCGTCCTATGACCAACGGGCCATACTGCCCGAAGCCAAACGTAGTCAAAATGATGGAAGGATGTTATCGCAAAAGACCAGGAACGCACAAGGCCAGGCTCTCACCGAATTTGCCCTGATTCTGGTGGTGGTCCTCCTGGCTATCTTCATCATCATGGAGGCCAGCCGGATTCTGTGGGCCTGGGTCACGCTGCAGAACGCGGCCAGGGAGGGGGCGCGCTACGCGACCACAGGTAGCTTTGAGCCAGAATTCAGCGACCAGCCCGACCCGCGTGTGGCCTCTATTAAAGACCTCGTTCACCGGCGGTTGTTACCGTTGCCCCTCAACGAAGAACCCGACGCCCTCTTTGAGGACGACTATTATTACCTCATTGAAGTCTATGGCGTGGACCTGAACAACCAGTTGCAGCCGGAGTTCGCCGGCCTGCCCGGCAAACCCGTCGTGGTGCGGGTGACTTACCGCGTGCCGGTTATCGCCCCTCTACTGAGCGCCATCGCCCAGTCAGTGCCGGTCTTCGGCCAGGTGGTGATGAATAACGAGATGTTTGGGCAGCAGGGTAACGCCGGCCAGGGAGCTGGCCTGCCACCGGCCTTGCCGCCGGTGCCGACGGCCGGGGTCACCCCTTCGCCAACGCCCACGGCCACGGCTACCGGCACAAATACGCCGGGGCCGTCACCGACCCCCACCGATACAGCTACGCCCGGCCCTTCGCCCACCCCTAGTGATACGCCGACCATCACGCCGACTCCGACTCCCATCCCCTGCAACGTGCGCTTTGATAGCGACCTGATTGACGGGATGACCTACGTCGCCGTGACGGGCGACCTGGATACGACGGTGACGGTGATCAACCTGACCACTGGGGCCACGTTAGGCGCGGCGACGATTGACCAGGCGGCCGTCGGCCACCAATGTCCGGGGCTCGTCCAGGTCAGCCCACTGAACTCGCCCCTGGTGGTGGGCGATTTGATTCTGGTGGACAGCAGCGATGGCACGTTTGACGTGACGATTGTTCTGGCGGGGACGGCCACACCCACCCCGACCCCGACGGCCACACTGACGCCCTCGCCAACCCCTAGCGACACGCCGACGCCGACCTTGACCCCCACCCCGGCCGCGCCCTACGTCCAGGTCGCCCCCGACTGCGACAATGACCCGGACGTGGAGGTGGTCGTCTCGGGGGCCAACTGGCCGACCGGCGACGCAATTAACCTGTTCTGGGATGATGGCTTGCAGAGCATCATTCCCTCTGGTCACGCGGGCAGCTTCCAACAGACCTGGACTTTTGCGGGCCTGGCGACGGGCGATCACGAGGTGGCCGCTTACGCCGGTTCCAACAGCGATACCGCTATCTTTTCCTTCCCCTGCGCTGATTACACCCCGCCGGCCCCGACGCCGACGCCGACGAGTACGCCCCGCCCGGCCGACCTGCTCATCGTCGGCCTTCCACAACTCATCAGCACGCCGCCCATTTACGAATACTTGCCGTTGGATTTCCAGGTAGTGATCAGCAACACCGGCGACGTGGACGTGAACGAGCAGTTCTGGCTGGATATCTACTTCGACCCTGGTCTAGTTCTCAGCTACACCATTCCCCTCAGCTACAGCAGTGGCTTCATGGGGATCAGCGCGTTGCCGGCACGGTCTAGCCAGGTCTATACCATTACTTCCGACCTGGGCTTTAGCGGCGGCTATTCGACGCACCTGGTTTACGGCATGGTGGATTCGCTGGAAGAAATTGGCGAAAGCGATGAATTCAACAACATCGCCGGCCCAGCGCAGATTGACGACGTGCTGCCTGGCTACACTCCCACCCCAACGCCTACCAGCGCTGGCACAGAGAGTATTAGCGGCATTGTCCGCAGCCGCTATAGCATCTGGGTGCCCCAGCCCCGCGCCGAAGTCCGCCTGGTGGACGAAGCGACTTCGTTGGTCATCGCCACCACCGAGTCCGACCAGGATGGTTATTACGAGTTTCTGAACGTGGCGGCCGGGACGTATACGGTTATCTCCTGCGTGGCGACAGATAATGGCACTTTTTCGGGCTTACGCACGGGCATTATCGTCCCGCCGTCTAATCCGTTTGTGGACGTGTATATGCTGCCTGGCGTCTGCCCCTAAGAAAATGGGACGCAGATGACGCGGATGGACGCGAATGGACACGGATTTTCATGGCTGGTTGCATGTGACCGCTCCGTTGAAGGTATGAGACGACTTTTACAGTATGGGTTACGTTTTCTTGGGCTAGTGGTGGGACTGGTTCTGTGGCGCGGCCCGGCCGCCGCCCGGCCGCCAGCCCCCACCTTGCCGCCTGATTGGGAAACGGATCCGCCGGGTCTGCTCATTTCCGTTGGCGCGGACAATGGGGCAAAAGGGCCGACGGTTCAACACGCCCCCGATGGGATGGAGGTTCTCATCGCCTTCGTTCAGGAGGGGAATACCGACTTTGACCGCGACCCCACCTACAGCCGGTCGGCCGACGGCGGCCTGACCTGGAGCGCGCCCGCCCCTATTTACCAAAGCCCAGGGGTAGATTCTATCCAGGTGACGGCCGCCTACGACACGGCCGCCGGTCTCGCTCACGCCGCCTGGGTGGAGAATATGGCCCTGCTTTACGCCAGCGAAACGAACTGGCCCAACGCGGCCGTCCCCATTTCCTCCCCCAACCCGCCTGGCGTCTCCGACCCGGTGTTAATCGCCAGCGCGGCCGGCTACCTGAATCTGGTGTGGGCCGAGGATGAAGGGTCGAACCCGGACATTCGCTTCGCCCGTTCGCTGGACGGGGGAGCGACCTGGCCCATCCTGGAAACGGTGGCGGCGACGACGGCCAGTTCGCTCACTCCAGACGTGGCCGTGGACGACCAGGGCCTCATTCACGTCGTCTGGCAGGAAAGTGTGCCGCCGCACATGACCAACATTTTGTATAGCCAGGGGGCGGCGGCCGGTCTCAACGTCGCCTGGAGCGCGCCGGTGGCGATTACAGGTGATTTGAGCGAGGTGCGCCAGCCGCGTATCCTGGCCGTCGGCAATGAGTTGCACGTCACCTATACCACCTTTGCCGAAGGCGCCCAGCAATGGATTCACCACGTCGTCTGCGCGACCCAATGCAGCGACCCGACCAACTGGCAGGACGTGGGCAACCCGATTTCCGGCCAGGCCATGGGAGCGAACGCCAGCGACCCCTATGAGGTGACTTCCAGCCTGGCCTACGCCAACGATTGTTTGTACGTCTACTTTCATGGCACAGAACCCAACAGCGCGTACCCGGACAACGAGGTGATTAGCGGGGTCAATAGTTGTGACGGCTGGAGCGCGAACGGCCGTGACCGCGTGACCGAACCACAGACTCGCGCCATTTTCCCGTCTATCGCTATCCTGGCGGATCGCTTGTTGCTGACTTACGAGTGGGTCAATGGCGGCGACCACCAGATTTACCTGATGCGGGCGGACTTGCCGCCCGATTATCTGTATTTGCCGGTCATTGTGAGGAATCCGTAACCACCGTAGAGACGTTCCGGCGGAACGCCTCTACACCAGTGAAAATGACACGCACGGAATGGTTGATCGGAACCGTTTTGGTCATGTTAATCGCCGTGGTAGCCCTGGTGGTGGCTTTGTTTTGGGCCGGGCCGGGCCGCAGCGACCTTAGTAACCTGGATCTCGTACCGACGGCGGCCGCGCCCGGTTCCTGGCCGACGACGGCCGGCCAGGCCGCCGCGCCCGACCTGCGGGGCTGGCAAAATAGCCGCACGGCCCAGATGGCCTACGGGGTGGCCCAGGCGAAGGCCCGCCAGTGGCAGGCCGACGCGACGCTGCTGATGGTCACTGGCACGGCCGATGCGGGCGACTCTGCACGGCCATCGGCCATTTCCACCTGGGGCTATCTGTATTATTCGCCGGCCGCGCGGAGCGCAGTGGCTATCTCCGTCGTCGAAAACCGGGCCGCCCTCGTCACCCAGGGCGTGCCGGCCGGCCCGTTGGCCCCCCTGGACGCTAGCGGCTGGCGGATTGATAGCCCGGCGGCCGTCGAAAAGCTCCTGGCGGCCGGCGGCGCAGAGTTCATTGGTCAGGAAGAGTCGGCGACTTTGTTTATGACCCTGACCACGAATAACGAGAGCGGCCGGATTGAATGGTTTTTGAGCCTCATCAACAACCAGAGCGGCCGTTCCTTTACCGTCCGGCTCGACGCCAGTACGGGTGAAATCCTGGAGGTTGGCGCGTGAAAACATTAAGAAACAACAATCTGAGCCATTTTTCTGGGCAAAGTCTGGTCGAGGTGGCCTTGTTCCTGCCGATTCTGGTCATCCTCATTGCCGGGGTGATCGAGGCCAGCCAGTTGGTCATCACCCAGAATCGCATCAGCAACGCGGCCCGCATTGCGTCGCGCTTTGCCGCCAATGGCGGCGAAGACGACGGGATGGGGGTGGTCGCCATGAACGCCGTCACCCAAACGCTGCCCCTGACCGAAGACCTGTGGGATATATGGTCTATTAGAGCCACGACCAATAGCACGGGCGATGGCTTCAGCGCGTTCAACGTCAGCCACATCTACGGCATTTCCAATACGACGGCCTTTGGTGGCGTGGATTGGGCGGCCGTCCAGCAAGAAACATTGGACGACGTGCGGCGCGACGAGAATGGCGACCTCTTGCCGGCCGAGTTCACCAGCAACGTCCAATTAGTAGGCACGCTCATCCTGCACGACGTTGAATCTATTCTGGGGATTGAATCGTTGCCGGGGATGGCCGGCATCAACACCATCCAGGGGTTGAGCATGATGCGGATGGTGGGTTTGGGGGCCATCGAGCAGACCGATGGCTGTAGTGGTTTCCCGATTGCCGTCAGCAGTGGTACGCGCTCTACCACCTCGACAGAGTATCCCCCGGCCGACACCTTCGATTATCCCGACAACCCACCTGCCTACGAGGACTTCCCCAACAATGTGCCTGGCGTGCCGATGGATCAGGCCGAGGAAGGCTACCTGTACCTGATCCTGAACGGCTTTGGCGACGGCAACTTCGGCTGGCTGGCCTGGAATGATGGCATCAACCCCAGCTCGGTGACCCTGGCCGATAGTTTGAGTTGGCCGGGCAATGGCACGGATTACCAGGATCATGGTGACGGGGGGCAGCCGGCCTCGCCCGATAACTGGCCCTGGGTGGTGCGGGGCTTCGTAGAGGCCGGCGACCCCAGTGATATTTCCATGCACATAGGCGACTGGGTGGCCGCCAGCACCGGCTCGATCAATTCCAATGGGGTACGCACGCAGTTGGAAGAACACATTGACCTGAGCCGCGACCTGCGCTTGATCATCTGGGATGAATACGATGGGACGGGGGGCAACGGCCGTTACCGGATTAGCGGCTTCGCTATTTTCCGGCTCATTGGCTATAAGCTGGACCAGGGACAAGGCTCTGACTCGTGGATTCTGGCCGAGTTCGTCCGTTGGGATACGTCCTGCGGGCAGGTGGTCGAAGCACCATAGAACAGTGATGAGTGATGAGTGAACAGTTATTATGAACAGGTGTACATCCCCAACCAGGAAAATCCGCCCCATCCGCGCTATCCGCGTTCCACTCTCGAAAAGGGTCGAGAAAGAAGGTGAACAGACCGTGAGGAATACTCATCATTCATCACTCATCACTCATCACTCATCAGAGGCGGGCCAAAGTCTGATCCTGGTGGCCTTCGCCTTCGTGGGGCTGGTGGCCTTCGTGGGGCTGGCGGTGGACGTGGGCTTCCTGTATGCCCGCAGCTCGCAACTGGCGGCGGCCGTAGACGCAGCGGCATTGGCGGCGGTGACTGAACTCAACGGCGGCGAGATCGAAGACGCCGATACCAAAGCCGCCCAATTCCTGAACACCAACGGGATGCCCCTGTCGGTGACCCAATCTCTGGAAAGCCAGGAAAGCAACTCGATCATCGGCACGCAGGAGTACACTTTGACGGCGACCTGGCCGGTGGAGCTTTACTTTCTTAAAGTTATTGGCTTCAACAGCGTCACGTTGACCCGCTCGGCGACGGCCGGCTACTTTCCCCTGGCCGACATCTACGCCAGCCGGCGGGTAGAAACGGGAGCGTTGAGTACCTCCAACCAATCGGTCTTTGGGCCGCAGATCTGCACCAGCTACGGCGATCCTTTCTCCCCCTTGAACAGCACGTTCCGGCCGCCCGGCACACCGGCCGGCCCCTTTACCTACAACTACCGTATTTTGATTCCCACCGATTACAGCCACGACGTGGTGCGGGTAGAATTGTTCGACCCTGACTCCATCAATCAGAGCGACAACACTCACGACGTGGCCCACACCGACCTGTGGATTGCCGAGGGCAATCCACCCCTTACGACCAACGTGCAATGTACGGGAAGCAGCGCCAATCGAATCAACGCCTGCCTCCTCTCCACCGGGGAGTCCACCTTAGTACCGCCTTACGAGCTAGACCAAATCAATCTCTGGTGGTTTGTCCGCATTGACGAAACACGTGGGGCGGGTACGCCACCTGGTAATGGCACGTGCAGCAATCCACCCGGCGACGTGTACAACGCAGGATATAACACGGCCACCCGCTACGACCTGTTCTATTACCGGCAGAATCCCGATGGGACGATTGTGCGGGTGGACCTGGCGAGTTATACGGGCCAGACGGGGGATGGGGCGCGGGATTCGGGTGACCACCTGACCGACTTGCGTTGGGTTTCGCCCGGCGGCCAAATGATCTATGACCAGCCGGCGGCCGTCCCCACTGACTGCGGCAGCCCCAACGGCGGCGACTGGTCGGCCAGCTGCCCCGGTGGTAGCCCGGCCGGCCCTGGCAGCGGCTTTGAGATCAGTATCAGCAATGACCTGGCGGACATCTTGACCGACGCCGCCACCGGCGCACGTTATATCTATCTGGACGTGACGGCTCTCAGTGGCTCGGCCGAGAACGGTTTTGAGGTGTGGGCCGGCCCGCCCGATTACGTGGACACCGTCTCTAGCGACGTCAACAGCCGCAACGTGCAGGTCATCAACGATCCCACCTCCCACTACTCCGATGGGGCCACGGTCTACGGCATTGGCAACCTGCCGATGAACTCCAACTATAGCCAGGCGGTGGATATTCCCCTGATTTACGTCGGGCCGGAACTGGCCGGGCAGAGTGTTTTCGTCAGTTTGTTCGATTCGGACTCAGGGGCGACGCCGCCCATCGTCTTCTATTTTGATTCGCTGGCCTTTGACGCTAGCGGCAGCCCGCCGGGCAATAACGAGAATACGGATTGGTCGGCCGCCTTCGCGGTCAGCGGCCAACCCGACGCCGACGGGACGGCCTACGGGGTGCGCTGCAATCCAGGCAGTTGCAACAACCAGTGGGTGAATCCTTCTTACGTCATTCAAGTTCCCACGCTAACGGAGGATTGCGACTTCGAGGATCCTGACCCGCAGATTTGTACGCCGTTTTATGGCGGCCGGCTCATGGCCCGTTACCAGGGGGGTGGTCAGGATACTTATGGCTGGCAAATTACCGTGACGGGCCTGCCCTACTTGATACGGTGAGGACGTAATGCGTCATGCGTAAGGAGACGCTCTTACGGGTTACGCATTACGGAACAGTGGCTGAGATGACGAAACCAACCAGCACAAACCGAGGCCAGATCGGCCAGAGCAACATCGAGTACGCTATCATCTTGTTTCTGATTGGTGTGGCCCTGGTCGTCGTCATTGGCGTTCTGGAGCCGGCCTTCCGCGACGTTTTTGACCGCTTCGTGCAGAGGGCGCCTCTGGCTCCGCCGTCGTTGTTCGGTTATACGCCGCCGCCAACCTTGACCCCTAGCCCGACGCCGGGGCCAGGCACCTACACAGCTACCCCGACCCAGACTTTCACGCCTTCGGCGACGCCTACCCGCACACCGACCTCGACGCCAACCTTTACCCCTACGTCCACTTATACGCCTTCGCCTACCCACACGCCGACGAACACGCCGACGAACACGGCTACGCCCACCCGCACGCCTACAAACACACCCACCCACACGCCCACGCGCACACCAACGAATACGGCTACGCCCACGCGCACACCGACGCCCACGCGCACACCTACCAACACGCCCACCCCGACGCGCACGCCAACCAGTACGCCGACCTTTACGCCGACCTACACACCTAGCCCGACGGCCACACCGAGTGGCTGCGGTGGCTTAGTCAAAGAAGCTGAGGATGGGACACTGACTGGCGATTTCAAAGTCAAGAACGCCGGCTCGGCCAGCGGCGGCAAGTACATCGTGGCTTCCGACGGCGACGAACTATCGGGGCCGGACGAAGACCACAAGGCGACGTTCTGCTTTACGGTGTCCACGTCTGGCACGTACTGGATCAAGGGTTGGGTGTACGCCCGCAACGACAACGATGATTCGTTTTGGGTGAAGGTGGATGGTAGCCCGGCCGACGGCTACTTGTGGGACGTGTTGCAGAACACCAGTTACCTGCCAGATTACGTCAATGACCGCGACGGTGACGATCCGGTGGAGGTGTTCTTGTCGGCCGGTACGCACACGGTCGTGGTTTACTTGCGCGAAGACGGCACGCGCCTGGACAAAATCGAACTCGAACTACACTGAGGACTCTATGAACCATTCTAAGCGACAGCCAGCCTTACGGATCCTGCTCATCACCTTCGTCCTCTTGTGCGTGGTTAGCTTGATTGTCGCCGTCGTGGTCGCCAGCGGCCACGATGGAGGGCGGGTGTGTACGGAGGAGCCTTACCCGTATCCGGGCTACCCGGCCGGCTGCTATGGTTATATGCCCGTCGTCAGGGGCGACGGCTTTTTCCTGCCCACCGCCACCCCTAC